>CAYQRM010000039.1:0-19724 GCA_964419785.1 uncultured Solibacteraceae bacterium
TCAGACATTCTTCATCCCCGCCTGCCACACTGGGGCCCAGGAGCATCTATGCGGAGATTTGGCCTTGTTTTGACAGCTGTGATCGCGACGTCCGCCACGATCGGACTCGCGCAGAATGGTCCGTACAAAGTGATCAAGACCGCCAAGGTCGGTGGCATGGGCGGCTTCGATTACGTGAACGCCGATTCCGATGCGCGCCGCCTGTACGTAGCGCGCCGCGCCGACCAGGCGAGCGGGCAGGCAGCCCGCGTCAACGTGTTCAACCTCGATACGCTGGCGCCGGTCGGCGAAATCAAAGACGTCAGCGCGCACGGCGTCGCGATCGATCCGAAATCCGGACACGGCATCGCGAGCAGCAAGCCCGTGACGCTGTTCGACACGAAGTCCCTCGCGGTCATCAAGACGATCGACGTGCAGGGCAGTCCCGACGGGTTGCTGTTCGATCCGTTCGACGCTCGCGTGCACGTGCTGAGTCACAGCGCGCCCAACGACACCGTCATCAACCCAGCTGACGGTTCCGTCGTCGGCACGATCGATCTCGGCGGCGCGCCCGAGCAGGCCGCGAGCGATGGCAAGGGCACCATCTACGTCGATCTCGAAGACAAAGACGCGATCGCCGTCGTCGACGCCAAGAACATGAAAGTCACCGCGACGTACGACGTGAGCGCCACGTGCGGCGGTCCGGCGGGACTCGGACTCGACGCGAAGAACAAGATCTTGTTCGCGACGTGTCACACGGGTGGCAAGAACGGCGAGCAGGGCAAGGCGACGATGGTCGTCGTCAACGCGACGACTGGCGCGGTGCTCGCCACGCTGCCGATCGGTCAGGGCACGGACGGCGGCGGGTTCAACCCGGCGACGATGGAAGCGTTCAGCTCCAACGGCCAAGCCGGGACGCTGTCGATCATCAAGGAACAGAGCCCGACGAAGTTCTCCGTCGAGCAGGAGCTCACGACGGTGCAAGGCGGCAACTTCAAGACGATGACGATCGACGCAAAGACGAATCACGTCCTGCTGATTGGCGCCGAGTACCAGGCGGCGCCGCCGCCCGCGACGCCTCCGCCGGCCGGGGCGACGCCGGGTCGCGGCCGCGGGCCAGGACGCGTGATGGTCGCGGATTCGTTCTCGATTCTGGTCGCAGGTAAATAAATACGCCGGGTGTCTTTTTGGAGGACACTGTCCTCCAAAAAGACACCCGGCGTTATTTTCCGAGCGCGGCCAGCACCTGGTTCGCCAGCGGGTGATCGGGCTTGATCGCGAGCGCGGCCTTGGCGTGCTCGCGGGCGGCGTCGGTGCGGCCGAGCTTGGCCTCCGAGTACGCGAGATAGGCGAGCGCGTCGGCGTCGTGTGGGTCGAGCCGCACCGCGCCGCCAAGCTCGCGCGCGGCGTCGTCAAATCGATTGAGCACGGCCAGGTTCAGGCCGTGCTGCTGGCGCGCGGGCTCGAAATCGGGCCGAAGCGCGGCGGCACGCGCGAAAAACGGCTCCGCGACGTCGGGCGCGTGCATCTCTCCCGCCAGCCGCCCGATCTTCATCCATGCATCCGCGGGCGCGTCCGCGGAGACCTTGATGCGCGGAATGATGTCGAGCGCGCCGGCGCGATCGCCCGTGCTCTCGAGCGCGACGGCGAGGTCGTATCCCGGCAGGTCCAGCGTCGTTCCGCCTTCGAATCCGCGCCGCAAGTGCGGCAGGGCCGCCGCCGCATTGTTCGCGCGCAAGAGCGTTTGGCCGATCGCGTACTCGATGTTCGCCTGCCCCGGGTCGTACTGCGCGGCCTTCGTGAGATGCGCGAGCGCCGCCGTGGTGTTGTTCTTCGAGAGATACGCGACGCCCACCGTGTAGTCGACAATGCCGTGTCTGGGCGCTTCGGGCTCGAGCCTGGCGACCCACTGTTCGGCCTCGTCGTTCCGGCCAATCAGGACCAGCCGCTCGGCCATGCGCAAGCCCTCATCCCAGCGGCCATCGTGGAGTCCATGCGTCCAGTTGGCCAGGCCGAAGATGACACCGAATGCGATCGCCGGTATCCCGAGTGTCTTTGCACGGCCTGACGCGACGGTTCGCCACGCGAAATCAACAGCCGCGCCGGCGCCAATCGACAGCTGAATCAGCAGCGGCAGCCGGTAGCGCTCGGCGATGAAAAACGCCGCGACGGAGACCGCAAAACTCGGCACGAACGCGAGCCAGACGAGGTAGTCCTTGCGCGTTTCGGCGGGTGCCGCGACCACCAGCCCAACCAGTCCGAGCGGCACGAGCAGCCACGGCCCAACGAAATAGAACCGCAACATCGTCCCCGCGTCATACGCGTAGAACGGATAGCTGTACGGCAGCGCGATGTGCTGCGCGTTGAACACGTAGCCGAGCTTTCTCACGAACAGCACGATCGCGTCGAGTGGATGAGCACGCATCCAGTCGAAGGCGAGACTGAAGAAGTAGTCAGACGCTTCGCTCTCTGTGAGCGACCGGCCGAGCGCGCGCTCGGCCACGAGCTTCGCGTCGCGTTCTTGACCCGCAATGTTCGGCGTGATGCCAGGCAGCGGATGAAAGAATCCCGTCGCCGCCTCGCTGTTGCCGATGTAGAAGTTGAGACCGCCGTGCGACGAGACGAACGAGAATTGATGCGAGACGACGACGTTGCGAATCGCCGCGGGCGCCATGCCGGCGATGAGTCCCGCAACAAGCAGCGCAGCCGGCATGATCTGACGTCGCGTCACCACGAGCATTCCGGCAATTCCTGCGACGCCAAGCGGCATGTTCGGGCGATTCAACGTCGCGATGCCGAACACGACGCCGGCGGCGACGAGCCACCGCACATCGCGCTTGAGCCCGAGCGTGACCAGAAAGAGCGCCGCGGACGTGAGAAACGGATCGAGCGCCGCTTGCAGAATCAGCGCTTCATAAAATGTGAAGAGTCCCGTGAGCGCCGCACACCCTGCCGCGATCCACGCGGCGCGATCGCCAAACCACTCGCGCGCCGAAAGAAAAATGAAACCGATCGACGCGGTACCGAGCGCGACCTGCAGCACGCGCACGGCAGTGAACGACTTCGTGATGCCGTACGCGATCGCGAGAAAATAAATGTAGAGCGGCGAGACGTAGTACAGCCCCGGTCCCAAACCCACGTCGCCGGCGAGGACCTTTTTCGCGAGCTCGACGTACGCCGTGGTGTCGAGACCGACATCTGGCTGGACGAGCGGGTGGTCGTGCAGTTGCCAGACGACGATGAGTTTGAGCACGAAGACGGCGGCGAGCAGGCCCAGGAACGGCCCGAGCCACGCCGGCCGGGGGGCCGCCGGCGGTACGGGGACCCGGGGGCGTTCTTGGGGCCGCTCCGGCCCTCGGCGGGCCTTGCGGCTCACAACCGGCTCCTGAAGTGCTTGTTGATCAAGAGGTTAGCTGGATACAAGGTACGTCGTTGACCTCATTGTACTGCGGCGCTATGATGTGTTCCCCTGCGGTAAGTCGTGGTTGTGTAGTTGGAGTACGTCCGTACTAAGCCGACATAGCTAAAGTCCGAGATCCGTCTGGAAGTGCGTTCGTGTGGTTCGACCAAGGAGGAGGAGAGATGATCCGAGTCTTCCGAGGCTTCCTGCTAACCGCAGGGATTCTCGCTCTGTGCGCCGGATCGGCCTATGCGCAAGGCATGGGCTCGATTTTCGGTAAGGTCACGGACCCGTCCGGTGGTGTGTTGCCGGGCGTGACGGTGACGGTATCGGGTCCTGCGATCCAGCGCCCGATGACGACAGTGACGGGCGAAAGCGGAGCGTACCAGTTCCCGCAGGTCCCGATCGGAACGTACACCGTGACGTTCGAGCTCAGCGGCTTCAAGAAAGCGTCGCGCCCGAATGTCATCATCACGGTCAACTTCAACGCGCCCATCGATCAGAAGATGGAAATCGGGCAGGTGTCCGAAGAAATGACGGTCACCGCCGCGGCGCCGGTCGTCGACACCAAGAAGACGACGACGGGCGGCACCTACACCAAGGACATCCTCGAGAACATCCCGACGTCACGCGACCCGCAGCAGATCATCAACATGGCCCCCGGCGTGCAGCTGAACGGGATCAACGTTGGTGGATCGGCGTCGGGCCAGCAGCTCGGCCCGTCGGTCTACGGCACGAGCGCCAACGTGCAGTGGAACCTCGAAGGCGGATCGATCACGGACGTGTCGTCGAACTCGTCGCCGTCCTACTTCAACTTCGACTCGTTCGAGCAGATCCAAGTCACCACGGGTGGCGGCGACGTCTCGGTCCAGTCGAGCGGCATCAGCATCAACCTGGTGACCAAGAGCGGCAGCAACGTGTTCAAGGGCAGCGCGCTCGGCACGTTCGAGAACGACACGATGCAGTCGAACAACGTGACGCAGGAGCTCTTCAACTCCGGCGGCAACGGCTTCCTCTCGGGGAACCCGCTGCAGAAGATCACGAACCTCTCGGCCGAGTACGGCGGGCCGATCATGCGCAACCGCCTGTGGTTCTGGGGCGCGGCCGACCGTCAGGACATCAACGTCGGCGTCCTCAACTTCTTCGACCCGAGCAAGGGTGCGTTCTGTCAACAGCTCCAGACCGCCCAAAGGCAGGGCACGCTGAGCGGCCTCGTCACCTACGATAAGCTGAACGATGTGCAGAACTGCCTCTCGAACGACCGCACCTTGATCAAGGACCTCGAGTGGAAGTTCAACTACCAGCTCAACGCCGCGAACAAGATTCAGTACCTGTTCACGAGCGACAACAAATACCGCAACCGCCGCAACGCGAGCTCCACGCGTACGCAGGAAACGACCGCCCAGCAGACGTCGGACATGCCGTGGGGCTTCCCGCTGCCGACGCACTCCCTGACGCACACCCTGATCCTCACCGACAAGCTGGTCTTCAATAACCAGTTGACGTACGTCGACGGCGGCTTCTTCCTGGACTACCAGGACGTGCCGACGCAGGGATCGTGCGCGCAGAGCCGCTACACCGGCAGCCCGGACGTCAACTCGTACGTTGACGCCCGCCAGGGGTGCCTCTTCAACGTGCAGCCGCTGAATAACAGAACGACCGGGTTGCTCAGCCGGTCGGCCGGCAACTCCTATCAGACGGTCCGCAAGACGTGGGAGCTGAAGACGGACGGCACGTACTTCCTGACCAACAAGCTCGGCGGCGACCACAGCTTGAAGTTCGGCGCAGGCTGGCGCAAGGCGCCGATCATGAGCTTTACGCACTATTCCGGTGGCGCGAGCGTCTCGGTGCAGTGCGTGGGCAACAATGCCAATAACTGCGGCGACGGCTCATTCGTGCCGGTCGGTTCGGCGACGGGCTTCGTCCCGCGCAGTGCGACACTGTTCCGCGACGAGATTCTGAACAACAACTGGTGGACGTACAACGGCTACATCCAGGATGGCTACAACCGGGGCAAGTGGCGCCTCCAAGGCGGTCTCCGCTACGACTGGCAGACCTCGACCTACCTCGGCGGCTGCATCCCGGCGAACGTCGTGAACCCGGTGCTCCTGCCGAGCCAGTGCGAAGCAGCGACGGATTCGGGGACCCAGCTCGATCCGAACACCGGCCTGCCGGTGCTCGATGCGAACGGCAACCCGGTCCAGCAGAAGCTGCCCGCGTTCTCCGTCTGGGCGCCGCGTGTGTCCGCGACGTACGACGTCTTCGGCAACGGCAAGACGTCGGTCCACGCCAGCTACTCGCTCTACTACCAGACGAAGATCACGCTCGCCAACAACCTCGGGTCGTTATCACCTAATGGCGGGACCTCCCTCACATGGGGCAACAACCTGACGAGCGGCGCCTGCAGCACCACGGCCGGCGCGTCTTGCTGGAACGACGCAAACCACGATGGCTTCGTTCAGGCGAACGAGCTCATCGGCACGCCGACGGGCAACAACAGCCGGTTCAACCTTTCCACGGGCCAGAGCATTCCGGCCGGCAATTCGGTGGATCCGAACACGAAGCTCCAGCGCACGCGTGAGTTCGTGACAGGCGTTCAGCACGAGCTCGTGTCGAACCTCGCGATCGGCGTCGACTACGTGTACCGCAGGTACGACAACGGCTCGACGAGCTACACGGCCGGCTTCCAGCCGGGCAGCTCACAGTTCCCGCTGTCGAACATCTACACCGGACCGTTGTACTACACAGACCCGACGACCGGCACGCAGGCGCCCTACTACGTGATTTGCACGGGGTGCGTGCGTCCGACCGCGACCGCGATCACGACGACAAGCCTGGCGTACCAGACCTACCAGGGCATCATCCCGACGTTGAACAAGCGGTTCAGCAACAAGTGGCAGATGACCGCCTCGGCTACGTTCCAGGTGAACCCGCAGTACCTGCCGACGGGCTCGTTTGTGAACCCGACGGGCATCGTCTTCCAGAACAGCAACAACAACAGCACGTCGTTCGCCCGCTACGTCATCAAGGTGAACGGCGTCTACGCGTTGCCCTGGGGCATCAACGCGTCCGGCAACCTGAACGTCGTCGACGGCAACGCCAGAACGCTGACGGTCAACGGTCCGGGCGGTGTTTACGGCGGCGTCACGTCGACTGGTGCGGCGGCGTCACTCATCACCTACAACACGCTTGAATTCCAGCCGCGCGGCTCGACTCGTCTGTCGCCGACCAAGCTGCTGGACCTCAGCGCGCAGAAGACGTTCACGTTCCGTGGCGGCAAGAACCGGCTGAAGCTCATGTTTGACGCCTTCAACGTGTTCAACGTCAACACGATCCTCGGCTACGGCAGCAACACCGTCGGCAGTTCGACGTTCGCCAACCCGAGCTCGCTCGTTCCGCCGCGGGTCTTCCGCGTCGGCGCGCAGATCGTGTTCTAACGGACAGCACGCGTCGGCGGTTCGCCGCCGACGTCTGACACACAGGACCCGGGCGAAAACGCCCGGGTCCTTTTTTTTGATACGCTGCGGCCGTGGCGAAACGCCCGCGCGCCCGCACGCCTGAACGTCCGCGCGCCAGCGCGTCTGAACGCCCGCGCGCCAGCGCGTCTGAACGATCGACGCGGCCGCGAGAGGCTGCCGCGCGGGCCGAGCCCGCTGAGCAACGTCCGCGCGCGACCGTCATCGCGCTCGTCACGTTTACGATCGTCTTCATTGTGATCTCGGTCTCCAGCTACACGCGCAAGTCGTCAGTGTGGGACGAGCCGATTCACCTCACCGACGGGTACGTGTCGCTCGTGCAGCATGACGTCCGCGTCGATCCCGAGCATCCGCCGTTCTTGCGCATGTGGGCCGCGCTGCCGCTCGTCTGGCAGCACGTGACGCCGTTCGATCTGACGGCGATCGATCGCGCGGCCCCCGATCGCTGGGCGTGGACGCTGTTTTCCTCGTGCGAGCGGTTCATGTACGGGCAGAACGACGCCGACCGGATGCTCTATCCGGCGCGCTTCATGATCGTGCTGCTCGGCGTCGGTCTCGGCGTGCTGCTGTTCTTCTGGGCGAAGGAGTGGCTGGGGTTCTGGCCGGCCGCGGTCGCACTCGCGTGCTACACAGTCGAGCCGGACATCGTCGCGCACGCGTCGCTCGTGACGACGGATTTCGGATTCGCGTGCTTCATGTTCGGCGCGCTGTACTTTCTCTGGCGGACGAGCCGGCAGCCGAGTGGGTGGAACGTGGCTGGTCTCGTCGTGTTTTGCTGCCTGGCCGTTGTGTCCAAGTTTTCCGCGGTCGTGCTCGCGGCGATTGTCGTGCTGCTGCTGGGATTTGCCGCCGTGCGGCGAAAGGCGCTGACGCCGAAGACCGCCGGCGGCATTCTGGTGCTGCTCGTCGCGTCGGCGTGGCTGGCGATTTGGGCGGTGTACGGCTTCAAGTACGCGCCCAGCGCGTCGCCGACGTGGCTCTACGACTTCCAATCCGATCCGCAGGTCCACGCCGAGGTGCCGAAGCTCGCGAGCGTGGTGACGTGGATCGATCGCCATCACCTGTTTCCAAACGCGTTCAGCCAGGGTTTTCTGTTCGGTCAGGCGAAGGCGCAGATCCGCCCCGCGTACCTGCTGGGGCAGATCAGCGATCGCGGCTGGTGGTACTACTTTCCGCTCGCGTTCTTGGTCAAGACGCCGGTCTCGCTCCTGTTGTTGATGGCCGGCGGCCTCGCGTGTGCGGTCGTTCGCTGGCGGCGCACCGGGCCTGACGATCTCGTGTTCGTCCTGCTGCCAATCGTGGTGTACCTGGCCGCCGCCATGGTCGCGCGGCTCAACATCGGCAATCGTCATCTCTTGCCGATCTATCCGCTCGCGTTGCTGCTCGTGGCGCTGCTTGCGAGCGAGCTCCTCGCGGCCCACGCGCAAGGCCTTCGATACGCGCTCGCCGGGCTCGTCGGCGTCGCTGCGCTCGAGTTTGGCGCCAACTATCCCGACAACCTTGCGTTTTTCAACGTGCTCGTCGGCGGTCCGGATCACGGGTCCGAGTACCTCGTTGATTCCAATCTCGACTGGGGCCAGGATCTGAAGCCGCTGAAGGCGTGGATGGACGCTCGCGCCGTGTCGCACATCAACCTCGCATATTTCGGCACGGCGTATCCGCCGTACTACGGGATGGACGCGACGATCCTGCCGGGATCGGAGTTCTTCAAGCAGTCGCCGGACGTGCAGCTGCCCGGGTACGTCGCGATCAGCGCGACGGTCCTGCGCGGCGTCTACATCGGCGAGCGCGAGCGTGCGTTCTACCGGCCGTTTTTGCACATGACGCCGGTGGCCAACGTCGGCCACTCGATCTTCATCTACTGGGTCGATCAACCCTGGTGGTAGTACTTCTGCGATGAGCTCGAAGAAGTCGAAGCGGCAGCCGACGACGCGATCGGTCGATCCGCCCGCGACGGCGGAGATCGCGCCGCTCGTCGATCGCACGTCGCTCGTCGTGCTCGCCGGATTGCTGCTCGTGACCCTTGCCGCGTACTTCCCGGTCTGGCATGGCGGCATGCTGTGGGACGATGACGCGCACCTGACGCGGGCGAGCCTCCGATCGCTCAGCGGCCTCTGGCGGATCTGGTTCGATCTCGGCGCGACGCAGCAGTACTACCCGGTCGCCCATTCCGCGTTCTGGGTGATGTATCGCCTCTGGGGCGACAGCACGCTCGGCTATCACCTCGTCAATATCGTGCTGCACGCGTGCTCCGCGTGGCTGGTTTTTCTGATCCTCCGTCGGCTCGCGATCCCCGGCGCGATGCTGGCCGCGGCGATCTTCGCCCTGCATCCCGTCGAGGTCGAGTCCGTCGCATGGATGACGGAGCTCAAGAACACGCTGTCAGGCGTCTGCTACCTCGCCGCGATGCTGACGTATCTGAAGTTCGACTCGAGCCGCGCGAGACGAGCATATCTGACGGCACTCGCGCTCTTCGTCCTCGCGCTGCTGTCGAAGACCGTGACGGCGACGCTGCCGGCGGCGCTGCTCGTCGTCTTCTGGTGGCAGCGCGGAACGTTGCGCTGGCGCGAGGACGTCGTGCCGCTCGTCCCGTTCTTCGGCGTCGGCGCCGCCCTCGGCCTGCTGACCGCGTGGGTCGAGCGCACGCAGATCGGCGCCGAGGGCGCGGCGTTTCAGTTCACGATCATCGAGCGGTGTCTGATCGCCGGACGCGCGTTCTGGTTCTATCTTGGGAAGCTCGCCTGGCCGGCGAACTTGACGTTCATCTATCCGCGCTGGCACGTGAGCCAGCTGGCGGCGTGGCAATACGTGTATCCGCTCCTGGCGATCGCGCTGGCGATGGTGTTGTGGATGTACCGCAAGCGGTCGCGCGCGCCGCTTGCCGCAATCCTGTTCTTCGCGGGCACGCTGTTTCCCGCGCTCGGTTTTTTCAACGTCTATCCGTTTCTCTACTCGTTCGTCGCCGATCACTTTCAATACCTCGCGGGCCTGGGGCCCATCGTTCTGTTCGCGGCGACGGTTGCCACCGTGGCCAAACGCTGGCCCGCTCGCTCCATGGTGATCGTTGCCGCGGCCGCATTCATCGTCTGCGTTCCAGCCGCCGTGCTGACGTGGCAGCAGACGCACGAGTACTCGGACGCGGAGACGTTGTACCGCACTACGCTCCAGCGCAATCCAGACTGCTGGATGGCTTACATCAATCTCGGAAAAGTGCGGCTAGACGAGGCGCGCGGGCGCGGCAACGATCCGGCGCTGCTCGAGGAGGCGCTTTCGATGTTCCAGAAGGCTGTGAGTATCGAGCCGGGGATCTCGCAGGCGCACAACAACCTCGGCACACTGCTGCTGACGATGGGCCGCGACGAGGAGGCGCTGGCGGAGTTTCGCAAAGCGCTCGACCTCAAACCTTCCGATCCCGAAGTGCACCAGAACATGAGCTTGGCGCTCCAGCGGCTTGGCCGAGCGGACGAAGCGGCCGCCGAAGCGCAGGCGTCGCTGAAGCTGCGCCCGAATCAGGCCGCGGCGCACTTGACGCTCGCCGATGCGTTGCAATCGCAAGGACGACTCGACGAGGCGATCCGCGAGTACGCCGCGGCTCTTCTGCTCGCGCCCGACGACGCGGAGGCGCGAAACAACTACGGCAGCGCGCTCGCCAAGGCCGGGCGATTCGACGAAGCGGCGGCGCAATTTCAAGAGGGCGTCCGCCTCAATCCGCTCGCCTTCCGCGCCTTGAACAACTTGGGATCGGTGGAGCTGCAGCGCGGCCGGCCGGAGGACGCCGCGAGCCGTTTCCGCGCGGCGATCGCGATCGAGCCGACCTTTGCGCCCGCGTACCGCAATCTCGGCACCGCGCTCGACGCGATGGGCCGTCACGACGAAGCGATCGACGCGTTTCGCGAGGCGATGAAGTACCAGCCGGGTTCAGCCGAGGCGCACAACGATCTCGGGATCGCGCTTGCCGAGACGGACAGGTATCAGGAGGCCGTTGTCGAATTTCGAGAGGCCGTGCGGCTCAAGCCGGACTTCGCGGATGCGCGCGCCAACCTTGCGCGCGCGCAGAGCATGATCAAGTAGAGACGAAAAGGACCTTTTCGTTCACCGGCAGTGCTCGATCCGCGTGCACGTGGGGAAATGATGATCGAGCCAGAGCTCGGGCGACAGGATGATGTCGCCGCCGCCCGTCCGCCAGTCCGCGGCGTGGATGTCGATCAGAGGATAGCCGTTCCACTTGCGATACCCGGCCATCGCGGCGTAGATCTCCTGATACCGGCAAGGCGTCACGCGGTTCTGATCGTCGCGCGGGCAGCTCAGCCCCTGCCCTTCGTCGAGACGCGCGAGCAGCCGATCGAGCGAGACGACTGGTGTGACGTCGATCGCGAACCAATCGACGTTGCGGAAGTTGCTCGGCGTCGCGACGTCCGCGGCGAGCGACGGCACTTTCAGCGCGTGATCGATCGGCAGCAGCAGGCAGAGGACGGTGCCGGCCGTGATCCAGATGTTGCGCTCGCGGCGCGTGGCGTAGAACTGCCACGCCAGCGTGAACAGGACGAAGTACGCGGCGAGGACGCCGGTGCAGCGCCGCAGGCCGGGCTCGCCCTCGGTCGAAAGATTCGGCGCGAGCGCGCCCGCGACGAGTAGCAACGCTGCTGCGGCCAGGATCGTCCGATCGACGCGCTTGGTCGCCGCGAGGTACACGATCGTCGCAACAAGCCCGCACAGGCCCGCGATGGCGAGCGGCCCGGAGAAATCCGGACGGCTGACTTCGTCGTAGTAGCTGCTCCCCTGGACGAACAGATCATGCGCGACCACGCTCAGCGACGCCCAAAGCTTGGCCGGGTCAAAGCCCAGGTGTCCTCCCGCGCGAAACAATCCTGCTTGGGTGTCGGGATCGTAAATCAGCAAACGCGGCGTCTGTACGTAGGCGAAGGCGGCGATGAGCGGCGTCGCGAGGCCCACGACCCCTGAAATCGCCAGCCTTGCGGTCGTCGCGCTGCGCGACGACGCGCCGGCGCGATGCGCCAGCCAGACCGCGACGATGGCCAGGCTCGGCACGTAGACCAAGAAGGCTGGATACGACATCGCGGCCACCATCATCACGGTGCCCACGAGCGTGGCCAGCCAAAAATCGCGTGTGTGCGGCGACGCGATGTCGATCGCGATGAGCAGCCGTACGCAAATCGCCGCGTACATCACGTCCAGGCCGTAGCTCGTCTCGAGGCTGTCGAAGTAGAGCAGCGCCGGCGAAAGGCCGATGAGGACGAGCGGCACAATCGCCGCGCGGACATCCAGCGCGCGCCGAAGAATCGACGCGATCGAGAGCAGGCCCGCGAGGTGCAGCGCCAGCCGGACGAACTTTCCGGTGAAGAGCGAGAAGCCGAAGATCTTGTAAACGATCAGCAGCGTGCCGTACCAGCCGACGTTCGTGTACACGCCGTCGTACAGCAGCCGCTGGTCGAGCCAGTACACGCTGCGTACGGACTCGGCGATCTCTTCGTAACGGATCTGATTGAGGCCGCTCTCGCTGATCCACCACTGCACGGCCGCGAGCACGAACGGCACGCACCAGTAGAGAAGGCGGGCGGCCCCGTTCGATTTCGCACGCATGAGGGCGCAAGTACCCGGTGTCGTTTAGACGACCGCGCACGCGCCCCCGCGCCGCGAAAACGAGTGCCCTGACTGGATATGGATCGAAAGATAACGACGTCGCAGCGATCGTGCTCAGTCAGCGCACGACGCCGCGACGCGCGTTACTTGACCGTGAACTGAATTTCTTTCGTGACAGGCTCGCCGCCGAGCCGTGATTTCGCTTCGACCGTGAGTACGTAGCGGCCCGGCACGAGATCCTGCAGCGGCACGCGCGCGAGGTACGTGTAGCCGCCACGATCCGCTTTGATCTCCGAGCTGTTCCGTTCATCTTTCGTCGTGAACACCTGCGTGCCATCGTCGGTGCGCACGGTCGCGCTGAGATCGACGGTGTGCGGCTTCGACACCTCGTTGTCGTAGACCTCGGTGTACACGGCGAGCGTATCCTCGAGCCTGAACTCGCGACTCGCAGTCGGCGGCCCGGGTAGGATGTCCTTGAGCGTGGAGGAGTCGTCGCTCGTCGGCGTCCGGACCGCGCTCGGCGCCGCGATCGCGAGGTTGCCCATCGCGAGCGACGACTTTGTGAAATCCGGCACTTCGAGATTCCAGAACACCGATCCCGACTTGTCGCCCGCCCCTTCATGCGCGGCCACGCGAAGCTGGTATCGCCCGGGCGGCACGTCGAATCCCGTGACGAGCCGCATGCCGTGCTCGGCAATCGACTGGCGCGTCTCCGGACGCACGTCCAGGCTCATCGACTTGCGGCCGCTCGCGACGACCTTGCCGCCGAGATCGAGCGTTGCGAACGTGAGATCGATTTTGTCGCCGGCGGGGACGTTCGCCGGATCCGGCACGATGTCCGGGCCGTTGAACTCGACGATCATTGCGACGTGCACGTTCGGCGCCGTGCCTTTCATCGTCGCGAGCGTCATCTTCAGGCCGAGGCCGCTGACAGGCAGCGGGCTGTTGAGAAGGCTGACGGTCGCGTCGACCGGCGCGGTGACTTTTGTATCCTTCGAGGCGTAGTAGCCCTTTTTCGCGCGCACCTGCAGGCCGGGCCTCGTGACTTTCACGGTCACGTCGTGGAACTTGCCGTCAGGTTTGACGTCCGGCGCGTGGTAGCCGAGCACGTAGTACGCGCTGTTGTCCTCGACGATGCGCTTGTACCCGCCAGCGAAGTCGTTCGTGCCGACGACGGCGATGCCGCCGGTGGCTTCGGCGAACGTCCGAAGCGTGCCGACCTGCCGCCTGACGTCGTTTCGCAGCTCGGTTCGTGCCATATCGGCGAAAGTCATGGACACGCCGTCAGGCGTCCCGCTCAACGCCATCGCGATGTCAGGCTCGCTCACCGGTCCGCGGGGATCGACCGAGTAGATCGCCACGTTTGCGCGCGACGCGGTTTCGTACAGCACCTGCATGTCGTCGAGCAAGGACTGCGCCTGCACGGCCTCCGTCGGAGAGTTGGTCGAAAACGGATCGTCGGGCGTGGTGCCGCTTCGCGGCCCGATGACATCGTCCGTGTTGTAGTCGATGCCCTCGCTGAACCACACGATGGCTTTCCTGCGCCCCCGGATCCCGGCCATGTCCTTCGACATGCTCGTCAGCGCGCCGATCGTATTGGACGCTTTGTTCGCGCGCTCCTGCGCCTCGGGATCGCGCGCTTCGTTCGCACTGAAGGCAGGATTGGAGCCGGCGAAGTGGTTGATCTGGTCCATCACGTTGATGGCCTTCCACTGGACCTTCTCGCCCGAGAACCGCTCGACCGCGGCCCGAAGCGCGGCCTTGTCCGACGTGAATTCCTGATTGCTCTTGGCCGAAGTCGTCTGCAGGAGCACGACGGCCGCCTGATCATTGGCGCCGAGCGACTGGTCGATAAACTGCAGCGCCGCCTTCTTCGCGATCGGCGTGTCGCTCGCCTGGATGTGGTTGCCGTCGAGCACGATCACATACAGCCGGCCATCGCTCGGCTTCTCGTTCGTCACGACGTCTGGCTGGACGGGCTCCTTGCGATAGAGCGGGGCGTCCGGCCGCTCGAGCGGGATGTCGACGAGCGTGAAGACGTCGACGGCGCGCGTCTTCTTGTCTTCGGTGATCTGGAAGTCCTCGGGCTTCAGGTCGCGGACGAACGCGCCCTTGCTGTCGGTGACGACCGCGTCGATTTCGACGTAGTTGCCCTCGACCCGGAAGGTGAGCTGGGAGCCGGGCGTCTGGCTGGCCGGCGGCGGCGGAGTTTGCTGCGCGACGGGCCAGACGAGCAAGCAGAGCAGAAGAGCCGCGCGAGTCATAAGGGATCCATTATCTATCGCGCACGCTCGCGCGCCGGCGTCCACAGTCACGCCGACCGCGATGCTCCGGGTGAGCAGGTCCTCTCTAGCGGTTTCCGCCGCCGCTTCCGCCGGCTCCGCCCGCCGTGCGGATCTGTTCGAGCGGCGGCAGCGAGATGGCGAGGTAGCCCTTGCGCGAGCGAATCGTGAGGCCCTTCGAGTTCGGCTTGAGCTCGATCTTCCGGTACTTGCCGTCCATCATCTTGTTGTCCGGCTCGTAGCCAATCACGTAGTACGTGCTGGTGTCGCGCACGATCATCCCGAATGCGCGGTCGAAGTCGTCGAGTCCGCGCACCATGAAGCCGCCGGTGCCGGACGTGAGAATGTTGAGGCTGTCGTCGCCGGTGTCGAACCCGCCGGAGCGTGACATTGACGCGCGCACGACGTCAGGATTGACGCTCATGTGGTTGACGTTGCCGCGGGCGTCGATCGAGTAGATCGTCGTGCCGCCGCGTGCGGCCTGCGCCGCGACGTTCTGCAGGATCGATCGGGACTCTTCCGAGAAGAAGCCTTCCGAGAGAACGATCATCGTCTTGCGGCCCGGAATGTGCGCGAGGCCGCCCGAGACGTATTGCAGGTTCTGGATCGTCTGCGCGACGAGCGAGCGAGACGTGCGGACGTAGAGACGCGCTTTCTGCTGCAGCAGGTTCTCGACGCCCTGCAAGTTGCCATCCTGCGCGCACGTGACCGGGTCCGCGTCGCACGCCGCCTGGCCCAGGCGCTCGGTGACTTCCATGGCGCCCGACTCGATGCGCTCGGCGTCATTCTCACTCGGGATGACCGGGAACTCGCGGAGCGCGGCGAGCAGCGACTGCCGCGTGTCGAACGCGGGCTTCGAGCTCCTGACCGCCATCAGCAGCTCGTTCTTGTCGGTCGTCAGCCGGCCGCGATACATGCCGCTGTTGACGAACACGCCGCCGACGTCGCCCGGGCCGATTTGGTCCTGGATGAACTGCTCGGCGCCTTTCTTGGCGCGCATCAGCGACTCGGTGGCGAGCGATCCTTCGTCGAACACGACCACGAACACGCGGCGCGCGTGCTCCTCCGGCATCTGCATGCCGGGCACCGACAGATTGGCCGTCGGCGCGATCGCATTGCTGCTGTCGTGCGTGACCATGTAGAACTGCTGGATCGACTGCGGCTTGCCGTCCTCGAACAGCTTGAGGTCGTCAGCCGTCAGTCCAGGGACGAACTGACCTTTGTCGTCGAGGACGACCGCGTCGACCTCGACGAGCGATGTGGTTGAGCGAAACGTAGTTTGCGGCGATCCGGCTTGCTGGTTCTGGCCGCGCAGGGGGATGGCACGAACGGGGCCCAGCAGGACGACGGTGACGACGCCACATAGAACGAGCCGTGCGGTGCGCATCATCGAGTTAGCTCCGAAGAGTCAATGTTACCCCAACTTGGATGAGGTCACGTCCTCATCATCCGCCGATGAGTTTCCGAATAAGCTCGAGATCGGCGCCATTCGACGGCGGCGCCGCGGCGAGATAGCGCTGTCCGAACGGCCGGGCCTCTTCCACACGGCCCTGTTCGGCGAGCGTCTTCGTCAGGTTGAACAGCGCGTCCAGGTCACCAGGGTCCAGCGTGACGGCGCGCTTCCAGGTCTCGATCGCCTCGCTCGGACGATCGGAATTGGCCAGCGCGACGCCGAGCGCCGTGTAGGCCCCGGAGAGCGCGGGATCGGCGGCAATCGCCTTTCGAAGTGATTGTTCCGCGCCCGCGAAGTCCTTCAATCGCAGCTGCGCGATGCCGAGATTCTCATAGCCGAGGCCGCTTTGCGGATCGAGCTCGATCGCGCGCGAGAACGTCCTGAGCGCGTCGGTCTGGCGTCCCGACAGCCAGTACGCATTGCCGAGCACGATGAGCGCGTCGGGATCGTCGCCAGCCGTCGACTGGAGCAGCTCGATGGCTTTGCCGGGCTCGCCAGACTCCGCAAGATATTGTCCGAGCTTGATGCGCACCTCGCTCTGCGTGACGCCGTTGGCGAGCGCTGATTCGAGGGTCTGGACTGCGTCGCTCTGCCGTCCTTGCCGCCAATAGAGCAGCGCGAGCTGGCGATACGCGTCCTCCATGTCGGCGCGCTTGCCGATCACGATGCGATAGAGCGCGGACGCGTCGTCGAGCTTGCCGTTGCGCTCGAGCTCGCCGGCGCGATGCATCGTCTGCTCGAGCTCGATCAGGCGTTTGGGATCGTCGGCCTCGCTGTAGTTGACGCGGACGACCGCCGAGCCGCCGCCGATGTAGCCGAGCGATCGCAGGCGATCGATCGTCTCGGCGGTCTCCTGGCTCGGGCGTCCCGGCGGCGCGACGTTGAAGTTGCGCAGCGTGCTCTGCAGGACCTCGACGCGGTCGGTGCGGACCGTCGCGAGGTTGGTCGTCTCGTCGGGATCGTTCGGGAGGTCGTAGAGCTCTTCGATCGGCAAGTCGATGTACTTCCGGTGCTCGACGATCACGCCTCTGAGCGGCGCCCAGCTGCGCGTCACGTTCGCCGTCATCGCTTCGAAGTAGGTCGGACGATCGGCGCCGCCGCCGGCGGAGATGACGCTGCGCAGCGACGTGCCCGCCAGCGTCGGATCGGCGGGCGCGCCCACGGCGTCGAGCAGCGTCGGGACGATGTCGACGTGACGAACGGCGCTCTCGATTGCGACGCCGTTCGGCTGCGGGGCGCGGCGTCCCCCGGCGCTTGCGCGGCCCGCGATCTCGCTGATGATGAGCGGCACGTGCAGCGTCGATTCGTACGCGAAGAGGCTGTGCGTCAGCTCGCCATGCTCGCCGAGGCTCTCGCCGTGATCGCCCGTGATGACGACGAGCGTCGGCCGAGTTTGACTGGCGAGCCGATCGAAGAGCACGCCGAGCGCGGCATCCGTCCACGAGACTTCGCCGAGGTACGGCTCCGAGGCGAAACGTGAGGCCCACTCAGGCGGCGGTTGATACGGCGCGTGCGGATCGTACACGTGCACGAACGCAAACCACCGGCCCGACTGCTTGCCGATCCAGTTGAGCGCAGACCCGACGACGAGATCGGCTCGCCGCTCGCGATCGCTCGAATCCGCGCTCGCCTGATTGAGGTGATCGTCGTAGACGTCGAAGCCGCTCCCGAGGCCGAAGCGGTGATCGAGCGGAAAGCCGCCGATGAACGCGCCGGTCGCAAAGCCCAGCGCCTTGAGCCGGGTCGCCGCGGTGGGTTCGGTCGGTGCCAGACGATAGCCCGAGTTGTCGCGGATGCCGTGCTCGTACGGGTAATGCCCGGTGAGGATCGACGCGTGCGAAACGAGCGTGACGACGGCATGCGAGTGCGCGAAGTCGAAACGCGCGCCGTGCGCCGCCAGCTGATTGATGTTGGGTGTCGTCGCGCGCCCGCCATAGGCGCCGAGTGCATCGGCGCGCAGCGTATCAATCGTGACGAGCAGGACGTTTCGATCCGGATTGACGCTGAGGACGAAGGCCGGTGTTCGGAGCCACCACCACGCCACGAGGGCGAGCAGCAGCGCGCCCGCGGCCACGATCAGGCCGCGGCGTCGGCGCGGCCGTGCGGCCGCCGGTGCCGGGGAGGCTGTGCGTCGTGCGTTCGTCATCCCCCGATGTACCGCCTGATCTCCTCGATGGCTTGCGCGTACGCCGCCGGGGGCGCCGTCGCCACGAACTGCCGGCCATACTTCACCGCTTCATCCCGCTGGTTGGCCGCGGCCAGCTCGAGCCAGAGATTGTAAAGCGCGTCGAACTCGGTTGGATCGAGCTCGACGGCGTGACGCCAGCTCTCAATCGCCTGCGCCTTCCGCCCGGTCTCCGACTGGATGACGCCGAGAATCGTATACGTGCCGGCAAGCGTCGGATCGACCCTGAGCGACTGCTGGGCGTGGGCTTCGGCCTCGCGGAGCTTCGTCGAATGTTCGGGCTCGGCCTTCGTCGCGTGCGCCTGTTTCAGGGCCGCGACCGCAAGATTCTGATACGCCAGGCCGTTGGTCGGATCGAGCGCAAGCACTCTATGGAACGTCTTCGCCGCGTCGTCGAACCGGCCGGCGTCGATGTACGCGATGCCCAGGCTGTTTTGGGCCTCGGCGTCGTTGGCCGGCAGCGTCTCGAGCACTTTGATGGCCTTCGCGCTGTCCCCGCCGCCTTCCGCGAGGTACGTGCCGAGGCGAATGCGCACGTCGCGCTCGGGCGCGCCGCTCTCCAGCGCTTGCTCGAGCGTCGTGATCGCCGCCGCGACCTGGCCGTTCTCGTAGTACGCGTGCGCGAGCGAGATGTAGGCGTCGGCGGTGTCCGACCGGCGAGCGATCACGCGCTTCCACGTCGCGATCGCATCGTCCAGTCGTCCGTTCTCGTAGAGATCGGTCGCCGAGTGCAGGTCTTTGTCGACTTCGACGAGCCGCTTCGGATCGTCAGCTTCGGTATAGGTCGTGCGCGCCGCTGCACTGCCGGTCGTGTAGCCGAGCGCGCGAAGCCCGGCGGTGACTTCTGCGTTCTCCTGGCCGGGGCGATTCGGCGGCGCGACGTTGTACGTCTTGAGCGTCTTGAGCAGCAGGTCCACGCGGTCCGAGGCGCCGGGAGCGAGGTTGCGCACCTCTTTTGGATCTGCCAGGAGGTTGTACAGCTCCGGGATCGGCAGATCGATGTACTTGTCGCGCGCGACCAGCACGCCTCTGAGCGGCGCCCAGCCGCGCACGAGGTTGTAGGTCATCGACTCGAAGTACTCCGGTCGATCCGCGCTTTCGCCGGTCCGAATGACGTCGCGAAGCGACGCGCCGGGCAGCGTCGAATCCGCCGGCGCGCCCGCGGCGTCGAGCACCGTCGGCGCGATATCGATGTGCCGCACAGGGACGTCGATAACGCGTCCGCGCGTCGCCGAGCCGCGCGGATTGATCTCCGCGACGATGAGCGGAATGTGCAGCGTCGATTCGTAGGCGAACATGCCGTGCGTCATCTCGCCGTGCTCGCCGAGGCTCTCGCCGTGGTCCGCGG
>CAYQRM010000040.1:0-13781 GCA_964419785.1 uncultured Solibacteraceae bacterium
GACCGACGCCGACCTTGCGGCCATCGCCAAGGACGTCGACCGCGAGATCGCCGAGGCCGCGGAGAAGGCCATCGCCGCGCCGAAACCCGGCAAGGACACCGCCGGCCTCTACGTGTACTCGCCAGACGTCGATCCGACATCGCAGGCGTTCGCCAGTCCTGCCGCGCCGGAAGGCAAGCCGGACACAATGGTCGCCGCGATCAATCGCACGATGAAGGACGAGATGGCGAGGAACCCGCGCATCGTCATGTTTGGCGAGGACGTGGCGGACGCCACCAACGCGAAGAATCTGTCGGAAGTGCAGGGTAAGGGCGGCGTCTTCAAGGTTACGCACGGACTGCAGCGCGCGTACGGCCCCGACCGGGTGTTCAACTCGCCGCTCGCTGAAGCCAACATCGTCGGCCGCGCCGTCGGCATGGCCACGCGCGGTATCAAGCCGGTCGTCGAGATCCAGTTTCTCGACTACATCTGGCCCGCGATGATGCAGATTCGCAATGAAGTCTCGATGATGCGGTACCGGTCGAGCAACAACTTCTCGTGCCCGATGGTGATTCGGGTTGCGAGCGGCGGGTATCTGCGCGGCGGCGCGCCGTACCACAGCCAGTCGGCCGAGAGCATTTTCGCGCACTGCCCCGGACTTCGCGTCGTCTTCCCGTCGAACGCGCAGGATGCGGCCGGCTTGCTGCGCACGTCGATTCGCTGCGACGACCCCGTGCTCTTCCTCGAGCACAAACACCTGTATCGCCAGACGTACAACAAGGGCGAGTACCCGGGCGCGAACTACATGATCCCGTTCGGCCAGGCGTCGACGCGGCGCGAGGGGACGGACGTCGTCGTCGTCACCTACGGCGCGCTCGTGCAGCGGTCGCTCCTCGCGGCCCAGCAGGCCGAAAAAGAGGGGGTCAGCACGATGGTGATCGATCTGCGCACGGTGGCGCCGTTCGATTGGGGCGCGATCGCCGAGGCCGTCAAGAAGACCAGCCGCATCGTCATCGCGCACGAAGATCAACTCACGTGCGGATTCGGCGCCGAGCTTTCGGCGCGCGTCGCGAGCGACTTGTTTGAATATCTGGACGCGCCCGTCCGGCGCGTTGGCGCGATGGACGCGCCCGTCGCGTACTGCCCGGATCTCGAAGAAGTGATCCTGCCCAGTTCGGCGGACGTGCTCACGGCGATTCTCGAGACAGCCAGGTACTAACGGCGTCCGACGGCCAGGCGTCCGACGTCCGGCTGCCCCACGCTATCTGACGATGATCCCCACTTCGCGCGTGGCCGTCGTACCGCCGCTCGTCGCCGTGGCGCGCAGGCGATAGGCGCCGGACTTCAGGTCCTTGAGGGGCAGCTTCAGGTCAACCTGGCCGATGTTCGTCCCAGTGATCGGCGGCGTGATCGTCGTCACGACGTGATCCTGGTAGTCGAGGAGCTCGACGATCGTCTTCGTCGTGTTCGGACTCTTGCGCGCGACCTCGAAGAACACGCGCACAGTGTCGTTCGCGTGGAACTCGCGATCGAGCGACGGATCGAAGGGCACGATCGCGGCTGCACCCGCGGGCCGTGCCTGCGTGACGCGCGGGCCGTCGGCGTAACCGACTTCGACGCCACTGAGCGTCACCGATTCCTTCCCGAAGTCAGGTACCTCGAGATCAAGGTAAACGCTGCCACTACGGGAAAGCTTCGTGCTGATTGCCGATGCGCGAAGCTGGTACTGGCCTGGCGGCAACACCGGGGTCATCGGCATCTGATAGCTGATGGTCGCCGCGGGCGCGGCGCCGGCGGATCTGATCGACGATATGCTCGCGGAGTTGGTCAGCTGCTTCACCACCTTGCCTGATTTCATGTCCGCGACGAGCAGCGAGTACTTCAGCTCGTCGGAGATGCGGCCGTCGGCGCCTTCGAGATCGCGCCGCGCGACGGTGACTTCGATCGTCGCCGCGACGCGCGCGCTCTTGCCATCACCGGGAAAGACCGACGCCGCGAGACGCAGCGGAAGATCCCGCTTGGCGGTCATACCCACGGCAAGCGCCGTCAGCGGGTCCTTGACGCCCTTCGGAAGCGGCGGCGCGGGCCCCACCTCGTAGCCCTGCCGGAACCGCAGCGTCACACCCGGATGATCGATCCGGACGTCAAGCGCGCGAAAGCCGCCGCCGTTCGGATCGGCGGGATAGAACCCGAGCAGGTAGTAATTGTCGAGGTCCGAGATGATGTGGCGAACGCCGCCCTCGAAATCGTTCGTATTCGTGACGGCAAAGCCGCCCGTGAGCTTCGCTTCCATCTCGAGGCCCTGCTGCGCCTGACGCACCTGGCTGTTCCAGTCGGTGAGTCCCATGAAACATGGATCATCGACGCCGCCTCCCGGAGGCGACGGCATGCACTCGGCCTGCAAGTCCTGCGTCTGTACCTCGCCGCGCGGATCGATCGCGTACGTCGCGACGTTCGATCGGCGCAGCGACTGCATCATGTCGAGCAGGGCGTGATCGTGATAGCAGGGATTCAGCGTGGGACCGGAGTCACATGGCGAGTTCAGATCGGGCAGCCAGCTCAGGTCCTTGCCGATTCCCTCCGACACGAGCACGAAGGCCTTGCGCCGCCCGTCGTCTGCGAGCAGCAGGCGGCCGGCGTCCTGCAATGTCCTGTAGAACGACATGTTGTCGAAGAAGTCCTGCATGTTGGCGCTCATGGACTGTGCGATCTGCGCGCGCAGCGTGTCGACATCGTCCGAAAGGTTGTGCACAACCTGCTCGTCGATCGCGTCCGGCGGCCGACGCACGGCTCGCTGTCCCTTGAGCGTGTCGAGCGCCGTGAGCACGATCGATTGATCAGAGGTCACCGTGGGCACGCTGTGTTTGCCGCTCGTGAAGAGCAACCCTACGGTCGTCTGTTGACCGACCTTTGCGAGCAGATCGCGAACGATGCTCTTCGCGCGATCGGTGCGATTGCGATACAGATGCAGATCGTCGACCACAACGACGACGAGCCGATCGCCAAGATCGGCATTGTTCGAGGACACGTCCCGCCGGACCGTCGGTGGCAGCACGAACTCGGGAGTCGCGGGCGTCTCCTCGTGGCTCACCTCGTCGAAGACCGAGATCTCTTGTCGCTGCTTGCGGTCCGTGAGCTCGAAATCGTCCTTCGTGAGACCGTGGACGGGATCGCCGTTCGCGTCCACGGCGACGACGTAGACGGAGACGAGATCGGTGCGGGCGCGGAAGACCGGCTGCGGAGCGGATTGCTGCGCGGCCGCCGACGCAGCCATCACGACCGACAGGCCGGTCGCGACGCTGAGTCTCACCGAACGATGATCCCCACTTCTCGCGTGGCCGTCGTACCGCCGCTCGTCGCCGTGGCGCGCAGGCGATAGGCGCCGGGCGTCAGATCCTTGAGCGGCAGCTTCAGGTCGACCTGGCCGATGTTCGTCCCACTGATCTGCGGCGTGATCGTCGTCACGACGTGATCCTGGTAGTCGAGCACCTCGACGGTCGTCTTCGTCGTCTCGGGGTTCTTACGCACGACCTGGAAGAACACGCGCACGGTGTCGTTCGGGTGGAACTCGCGATCGAGCGACGGATCGAACGGGATGATCTGCATCGCGCCCGGCGGCTTCGCCTGCGTCACGCGCGGGCCGTCGGCGTAGCCGACTTCGATGCCGCTCAGCGTCACGGACGCCTTTCCGAAGTCAGGCGCCTCGAAATCAAGAAAGACGCTGCCGCTGCGCGAGAGCTTCGCGCTCGACGCCGATGCGCGGAGCTGATAGCGACCCGGCGGCAGCACGACGCCCATCGGCATCTGGTACGTAATTCCCGGCGGCGCGGACGCGCCGAGCGGCGCCGAGGACACGTTCGCCGTGTTGGTGATCTGCTTGATCACCTTGCCGCTCTTCACGTCGACGACGGCCAGCAGGTACTTGAGTGAATCGGAAATGTGCAGGTTGGCATCCTCGAGCTCGCGCCGCGGCGCCGTGACCTCGATCGTCGTCGCGACGCGGGCCATCTTGGTGCTCGAATCCGGGAACGCCGACGCCGTGATGCGCAGCGGCAGATCTCGCTTTGGCGCCATGCCGATGGCCAGTGCCGTCAGCGGGTTGGTCGTCTTGGGCGCAGGCGGCGGCGCGCCGACTTCGTAGCCCTGCCTGAAGCGCAGGAGCACGCCCGGTTGATCGACCGTGACCATTAGCCCGCGGAACCCTTTGCCGGTCGTGTCCTTCGGATAGAAGCCGAGCAGGTAATAGTTGTCGAGGTCGGAGACGATGCGATCTACGCCGCTTTCGAAATCGTCCGAGTCGGTCACGGCAAACCCGCCCGACACGTCCGCGGTGATCTCGAGCCCCTGCTGCGCTTGCCGCAGAATGCTGTTCATGGCCAAGCCCGTCGAGCAGGGATCAGTGTCGCCGAACGCGCCCATGTGCGGCGAGCATTCCTTCATCAAGTTGTCGACGGTGACTTTGCCGCGGGGATCGATCGCATAGGTGGCGACGTTCGATCGGCGCATCGCGGTCATCATGTCGAGCACGGCGTAGTCGTGATAGCCGGTCTTCGGCGTGAAGCCCGGCGTATTGACAGGGTTCTCCTCGTACTGGCTTGGCGCCGTCATCTCCGGCAGCCAGCTCAGATCCTTGCCGATGCCTTCCGACACCACGACGAACGTCTTGCGGCGGCCGTCGTCGGCCGCAAGCATCCGCGCCGCGTCCTGCAGCGTCTTGTAGTACGACATGTTGTCGAAGAAATCCTGCAGGCTCGAGGTGTTGGCGGTGGCGAGCGCCGCCCGGCGGCCATCCATGTTGCTCGGGTCGAAGTTCCCCATGCCCGGCATCTGTTTGTCGTTGGCCTCGGCCGGTCTCCGGAAGCCGCGGCGCCCCTTCAGCGTGTCGACGGCACTGAGCACAAGCGATCGATCTTCGGTCACCGGAATACTGTGGTTGCCGCTCGTGAAGAGCAGGGCCATCGGCGTCTTCGGCCCGAGCTTGTCGACGAGCATGCGGAGAATGTCCTTCGATCGATCCGCTCGATCCTTGTAGATGTGCAAGTCGTCGGCGACAATCACGACGAGCCGCTCGTCGAGGCTGACGTTGTTCGATGCGACGTCACGTCGGAGCGACGCGGGAAACGTGAAGGCCGGCGTCGCCGGTGTCGAGTCGTGCTCGACTTCGTCGAACACGTCGATCGCCTGCGGCTTCTTGCGATCAGTAACGGTGAAGTCTTCTTTCTTCAGCCCGTGGACCGGTTGGTCGTTGGCGTCGACGGCGACGACGTAGACCGACACGAGATCGGTGCGAGCGCGAAAGACTGGCTGGGCGTCCTGCTGCTGCGCCGCGACGACGGCCGTAGCCAGTGCCGCAGCGGCTCCCATCGTCACGAGTCGGCCGATCGGTCTCCTCATGCACGTTCTCCGGCGATTGGCTGGCGCCAACTCGCTGATTATGGCAGAAATAGCCCGTGGCTCCGGCTCGCCTTGGCGTCGCGTGCGTGCTCGTGCTCTCGAGCGCCCTCGGTATCGCGCCGCCGGCGCCGTCGTCTGGCGCTGTCGAGACGCTCAGCGCGACGGGCGGACTGCCCGCTCATATGGTTGGACAGTTCGAGGAGGCCGCAGGTTTCGTCCAGACTACTTCCGGTGAGTACCTGGTGCTCGATCGGCGCGCGCACACGGTTTACGGAGTGGATGCCGCGAAGACATCGCTCCGCAAGGTGCTGCAGATCGGATCCGAGCAGGGCCACGTCCTTGGGCCTGCCGTGCTGGCGCTGAGCCCGGACGACACGTTCGCGGTCGCGGATGCCCCGGCCGGGACCGAGCGAATTCAGTATTTTGCCGCGAGCGGGCAATCGCTCGGCGGCTTCTATCTCCAGTCGAGCACGGCTCCACGGATTACCATCGGACCGCTCGTGCTGAACGGCGTCGGCTCGATGGCGTTTTCCGGTCACACCTTTCTCGTGAACCGTCCCGAATCCGGCGCGCTGATCTCGGAATTCGACACGGTGGGGACGGTGCTGCACCAGTTCGGCACGCTTCGCCCCACCGGATTCGAGTCCGACGCCGATCTACACCTCGCACTGAACATCGGAGTGCCGCTCGTCGATCCAACCGGCGGGTTCTACTTCGTGTTTCAAACCGGCGCGCCGATGTTCAGGAAGTACGACGCGTCTGGCACACTGCTCTTCGAACGGCACATCGAAGGTTCGGAGCTCGACGCATCGATCCAGTCTGTGCCGACAACGTGGCCGCGACCGAACGGTACGCTCCCGCTCGTGCCGCCGCTCGTCCGTACCGCCGCGGTCGATCGCTCGGGACGCCTGTGGGTGTCCCTCATCGAACCGTTCACGTACGTGTACGACAAGCGTGGCGAGAAGACGCGCACGGTGCAATTCCAGGGCGCGAGCACGATCGCACCGGCCAGCTTGTTCTTCACCGCGACGAATCACCTGCTCGTCACGCCCGGGTGTTACGAGTTCGCCGTGAAGTGACGCGCGACCGCGTAGCTGCAGCTTGGCACATCACGGCGGAGGACACGAGGCAGAAGTGGTTACAGGCACGGCAGAACAATCGCGACTTCGAGGCCGCCGCTTGCAATGTTGTCGGCGCGGACAGTGCCGCCGTGCTTCTCGACCACGCGACTCACGATCGCCAGACCCAGACCGGCGCCTTCGGGCCTGCGGTCTCTAGGCGGCTCGCCGCGGCGAAAGGGCTTGAACAGCTCACCGACATCGCTCGCAATGCCCGGACCGTGATCTTTGACGCGGAGGCTCGCCCACGTCGAACGGTCGCGCTCGACGCGTTGTAACGACACCTCGACCGTCGTTCCCGGTTTCGTGTAGCGAATCGCGTTGCGCACGACGTTTTCGACGGCGCTTCGGACCAGGTCCGCGATGCCAACCATCGTGCATGCCTCGGCCTCACGCACGACGACGCGGCGGCCGGACGCGCGGGCTTCGTAATCGCCGTCGGCAGCGACTTCCTGGACGAGGTTGGTGAGGTCGAACGCCTGCCGCGGCCCGGCTTCGACGCCGCTCTCGACGCGCGCCAGCGTCAGCGCCTGCCCGATGAGCGCGTCCAACCGCGAAGCTTCGCGCTCGATGCGCCAGAGATCGGCGACGACGAGGGGCCGTCGATCGACCGGCACGTCCTCGAGATGCTGGCGAATGAGTCCGGCTGCAACCGTCAGGCGGCCGAGCGGCGACCGCAGCTCGTGTGAGACATCGGCGAAGAGCCGCGATTGTGAGGTCACGAGCGCGTTCAGCCGATCCGCCATCACGTCGAAGTCGCGCCCGAGCGAGCCGATCTCGTCATGACGCCGGGCAATGTCGGCGCCGGCTCGCGCTTCGAGATGTCCTTCAGCCATGCGGCGGGCCGTCGCCCGCAGATCGACCAGCGGGCGCGTGATGTGCCGTGCGAGCAGGAAGCAGATCAACCCGGCGACCAGCCCGACGAGCGACAAGCGAACGGACGGGTACTGATCCAGCGTGTTCAGGATCGCCATCCACCGCTCGTGCGGAATCACGAACGCGAAGTAGTACCGGCGTCCGCTCGTGGCCGTCACCGGCACGACGGCCAGATTCTTCCACGCCACGAACCGCGAGAGCGGCTCGGGCGCGTCGGCGACGAGACTCTGCATGTCCGAAAGCTGTGCGCGGATCGGATCGGAGAGGACGCCGATCGGTTGCGCGTGCTCGTCGAGCAGCGCGGCCGCAACCGGCAGCCGGCGGAGATCCGCCGCGAGCGCGTCGGCGCCGCGCTGGTCGTAGTCGTCGGCCACTTGCGGCGCGAGCTGCTCGGCAAGCGGGCGAAACACTTCGTCAACCCGCCGCATTTCCGTCCGGACGGCGGTGATCTCGAGCAACACGCCGAGAAGCACGACGGTCAAAAAGAACGTCACGAAGATCTTCGCGAAGAGGCCCCGCACGTCAGCTCCGCCGCCCCGGGCGCGCGTACAAATATCCGAGGCCGCGTATCCCCTTGATGCGATCGGAACCGTCCGCGTTCGACCCGATCTTCTTTCGAAGGTTGGACACGTGTGTGTCGATGCTGCGATCGAACGGCGAGAACTCGCGGCCAAGCACGTCGCGCACGAGCGACTCGCGGCTCACGACCTGCCCCGCCGATCGTGTGAGCGCGTGCAAGAGATCGAACTCGACGGAGGTGACCGCGACCGGCGCGCCGCTGCGACGCACCTGGCGCGCGCCGGGATCGAGCTCAAGGTCACCAAGTATCAGCGGGCGCGCTTCTCCATCCGCTGGCCGTGGTGACGTCCTGCGCAAAATCGCGCGAATGCGCGCGGCCAGCTCTTGCGGATTGAACGGCTTCGCGACGTAGTCATCCGCGCCAAGCTCGAGACCGAGCACACGATCGAGCGCATCGCCTTTCGCCGTGAGCATCAGGACCGGCAGGTTGGATTCCGCGCGCAGCCGCCGCAGGACGTCGAATCCCGTCGCCGCGGACAGCATCACGTCGAGCACGACGAGCGTGAAGTCGCCTGAGAGCGCCTGGTCGATTCCGGACGATGCCGAGTGCGCGACGTCGACGTCGAATCCCTCGCCGGCGAGGTAGGTCGACAACAGCTCGCACAGCTCGATATCGTCGTCAATCACCAGAAGTCGAACGGCCATGAGGCTGTCCCGATCTTAGACACTCGCACCGGCGCGGCTCGTGAAGATTCGTCAAGCCGGACGCTGACAATTCTTGACGATCGGCCGGCGCTTCTTGGCAGCCGCACGCCGAGCCCGCTCGTATGATCCGGACATGCGATGGCTCGCGGACGCCGCCCAGGACTTGCGTCACGCCGTCCGTCGGCTGCGCCGCCACCCTGGCACCACGGCCGTGGCCGTGCTGTCGCTTTCGCTCGGCGTCGGTGCGAACACCGCGGTGTTCACGGTGATCGACGCGCTGATGCTGCGGTCTCTTCCGGTCGCGCACCCCGACGAGCTCGCGGTGCTCCTGCGCGCGTTTCCCGGTCGCGGCGTGGCAGACACCATCGCGTATCCATCGTTCGAGAGCGTTCGCGACGCCGGCGTGTTCGAGTCACTCACCGCCTCCGCGACGGTCGAGCGGTCCGGCGTCGTCTTGAACGGCGCGTCCGACGCGGAATCGGTCCGATTCGGGCTCGTGTCGGGCACCTATTTTTCGACGCTCGGCGTGCGCGCGGCCCTCGGCCGGGTGCTGACGGCAGAGGACGATGACAGTCGCGCGGGCGTCGCAGTACTGAGCGATCGCTGCTGGCGTGGGCAATTCGCCGCCGCGACGGACGTCCTCGGACGAACGATCGTCGTGAGCGGGATCACGGTGACGATCGTCGGCGTTGCGGCCGCGCCGTACGCCGGCGAGGACCTCAGCGAGCCGATTGACGCGTGGCTGCCGATTTCGCTGCAGCCCGCGATCCTGCCCGAGCGTCAGAATCTGCTGCAGAACACCGCCTCGAGCTGGGTCCGCGCGATCGGACGGCTCAAGCACGGCCAGACGTTCGCGCAAGCCGAGGCCCAAGCGCGCGCGCTCTTCGCGCGGCTGCCCGCCGGGAACTCGCCATTCGGCACGCCGCGGCTCGACGTCGGTCCAGCGGGCCGCGGATTCGCGCCGCAGCGAGAATCGCTCGGTGCGCCGCTGGTGGTGCTCGGCGTCGTCGTCGGACTCGTCTTGCTCGTGGCGTGTGGCAACGTCGCGATGCTGCTGCTGGCACGCGCCGCGTCGGATCGAAAGTCGCTCGCCGTCCGTCTCGCGATTGGCGCCAGTCGCGGCCGCGTGATGCGGCAGTTCCTCGCCGAGGGCCTTTTGCTGTCCGCGCTCGCCGGTGCGGCGGGCTTCGTCGCCGGGGTTTGGGTCACACGACTACTCATCGCGCTCGCCCAGTCGGGCCGCGCACCGTTCAACCTCGACGTCCACCCTGACGCGCGCATGCTCGCCATCACGATGGCGACGAGCGTCGGCACGGCTGTCTTCGTCGGACTTGTACCGGCGATCCGGGCGACGGGCCTCCAGCTCACGTCGGTGCTGACCGAATCTCGCGCCACGAGCGCGGATGTCGCTGGCGTCCGCTTGAACGGCGGTCGCGCGCTCGTCGTGACACAGGTCGCCATCTCGATGGCGCTGCTCATTGCCGCCGGGCTCTTCGCACGCACGCTTCGGAATCTCGAGTCGCAGGACGTTGGTTTCGGCCGCGACAACGTGTGGATGTTCTGGATGGCGCCGATCGAGGCCGGGCGCCAAGGCGCGTCGCTCGCGACGCTGTTCGGCGCCGCGCAGGATCGCGTGAGCGTGATTCCCGGTGTCGTGTCGGCGAGCCCGTCGACCGACTGCGTGATGAGCGGCTTCATCGGCTTGCGATCCGTGTCGGTCGCGGGCCGCACGCCGGCGGCCGACGAGGACGTCAACGCGCAATGGAACCTGGTCGGCCCGAGATTCTTCGGCACGATGGGCATGCGTCTCGTCGCCGGCCGTGATTTCAACCCGCTCGATACCGACACGTCCGCGCGCGTGGCCGTCGTCAACCAGACGATGGCGCAGCACTTCTTTGGCGACGCCGACCCCATCGGCCGGACCTTCGGGTTCGGTCGAGACCTGGCGCAACCGATCGAGATCGTGGGCGTCGTCGCGGACGCAAAGTATTACTACGCGCGCGACCCCAAGGTACCGATGGTGTTCCTGCCCTATCGACAGGACGTCACGCACATCTTTCGCATGTGCCTGGCGGTGCGGCTCACCGACTCGTCGCCGGCGACGATCGATCGAATTCGCGGCGAACTTCGCGCGATCGATCCAGGCGTGCCGCTGCGGCTCGTCAATACGACCGACGATCAGCTGAGTCGATCCCTCGCTGAGGAGCGGCTGACGGCCTGGCTCGCAGGCTCGTTCAGCCTGCTCGCGCTGCTGCTCGCGTGTATGGGCCTCTTCGGAGTGATGTCGTACATGGTGGCGAGGCGAACGCGGGAGATCGGCGTGCGCATCGCGCTCGGCGAGTCGCGCGGCGGCATTCTTCGTCGGGTGCTTCGCGAAAGCTTGACGCTCGTTGGCGTTGGCCTCATCCCTGGGGCGATCGCTGCGGTGATCGGCGGACGCTTCGTTCAGACGCTGCTGTTTGGTGTGACACCCGCGGATCCGGCGACGATGGTCGAAGCTGCGCTGGCGCTCGCGTCGGTCGCCGTGCTCGCAGCGGTCATACCCGCGCGCCGCGCCGCGTCGGTCGATCCGACCGTGGCGCTTCGCGCTTATTGAAGACGTGATGAATGATGGAGGTCCGCATGCGCAAATCGCGATTCTTGACGATGGTCGGAGTGCTGTTCGCAACGGCGTTCGTGCTGGCGCAAGCCAATCAGTCGGCGGCCGTGGTGGGGCGCTGGGAAGGCCAACGGCAGGCCGAGGGGCGCGTCGACAACATCGCGCTCGTGTTCACGGAAGCGCCCAAAGGACTGACCGGTGAAGTGTTGCTCAATGGACAGGTGTTCGACCAGATGAGCAACATCGTCGTCAGTCAAAACAAGGTGACATTCAGCATGGGGGAGGTCGACTTCGCCGGCACACTTGACGGCAACGCCATGCGCCTGACCGCGCACTTTCAGGATCGCGACCTCTGGGCGATGTCGCTCGTCAAGAAAGACAAAGACTGACGCTCGCACATGCTGAGCCGGCTGGCGGCGGCAACGCTTGCAGTCACCTGCGCGATGGCGGCAGCGCCGCCGCGGCAGAACGCTGCCCGAGTCGCGCTGCAGCCGTGCCCGGGCTCACGCGTTTCCGAAGAGTGCGGCGCGCTGTCGGTATTCGAAGATCGCGCCGCGGGCCGAGGCCGCAAGATCGACATTCACTTCGTCGTGGCGCGGGCGAATGCGTCGACTGCGCGCCAAGCCGTGTTTCTGTTCGCGGGCGGACCGGGAGAAGGCAGCGCGGATATGGCCGGCGGCGCCGGCGGCTGGCTCAGCAGTCTGCGCGCCACACTCGATCTGGTCTTCGTCGATCAGCGCGGGACCGGACAGTCTCATCCCCTGTCGTGCCCGTCCCTGGCGGAGACCGATCCCGCCGCGATATTCGGTCACGTCTTCAACCCGTCGGTCATCGCGCGCTGCCGTGAGACCCTCGGCCGTGCCGCCGACCTCACCAAATACACGACCGACCTGGCGGTCGCCGACGTGGACGACGTGCGAGCCGCGCTCGGGTACGAGCGAATCTCGCTTTACGGCGTCTCGTACGGCACGCGAATGGCGCAGGAGTATTTGAAGCGCTTCCCGTCGCGCGTGCGGTCGGTCGTGCTCGACGGCGTGGTGCCATTCGACGTCGCGATTCCGGTGACGTATGCCGCGAGCGCACAGCAAAGCCTGGAGCGCGTCTTCGCGGCGTGCGCGGCCACGTCGTCGTGTCGATCGACCTATCCGCATCCGGCCGCGGACTTCGAACGCGTCCTGCACCGATTCGACCGTGGACCGGTTCAGGCGCGCGTCAATTCGAATGGCGCCGGAGGTCCGACCGTGTCGATGAGCCGCGGCGACTTCGGGTACGCCGTGCGAGGTCTGCTCTACAACAACGTGACGTCCCGGCTTCCCGACATGCTCGCTCGCGCCGCCGACTCCGGCGATCTTGGCGAGTTCGCCACGGCGTATTGGCTGCGCGCGCGGTCGATCGACCGCGCGGTCGCTGACGGACTGCACCTCTCCGTCTTCTGCGCGGAGGACGTCCCGTTTGCGACAGATCAGGAGATCGCGGCGGCGACGACCGGGACGTTTCTTGGACGCTATCTGTTCGACGAGTACCGCGCGGCGTGCAGAGGATGGCCGCGGGCGCCATTGGCCGCCGACGCGCGAACGCCGGTCGTCTCGCGGATACCGACGCTGCTGCTCTCGGGCGCGTTCGACCCGGTCACGCCGCCAGCGTTTGGCGATCGCGTCGCGAAGTTTCTCTCCGTGAGCCTGAAGATCGTGTCGCCCGTCGATGCGCACGGCGCGGCGTTCGGCTGCGCGATGCCGGCCGTGCTCTACGTGCTCGGGCGCGGCGCGATCGTCGGCGCGCCGGCCGTGTGCCAATAGAATAGCGCTCGTGTCGGAGCTGCGTCCGTCGCTCGGACTGTCGCACGCGACCGCGATGGTCGTCGGAACGATCATCGGCGCGTCGATCTTCGTGCAGCCGTCGGAGATCACACGACAGATGCCGTCGATCACGGGCATCATCCTCGCGTGGCTGGCGGCTGGCGTGCTCACTCTCGCTGGCGCTCTTGTCTGCGCCGAGCTGGCGTCGGCGTTTCCGCGAACGGGCGGCGTCTACGTCTTCCTAAAGGAAGCCTACTCGCCGGCGCTCGGCTTTCTGTGGGGCTGGGCGATGTTCTGGAGCATGCACTCGGGCATCATTGCGGCCATCGCGACGGTGTTCGCGCGCTATGCGGCGCAGTTCGTGCCGCTGTCCGACCTCGGTTTGCGCCTGACCGCGGTGGCGATCATCCTGGTCCTTTCGGCAGTGAACTACGTCGGCGTGAAGTACGGCGGCCTCGTTCAGAACGTGTTCACGGGCGCGAAGGTGCTCGTCATCGCGGCCATCATCGTCGCGGGAATCTTGTGGCATGGCGCAGCGCCGATCTCACACGTCGCCGACCTGCCGGTGACGCCGAACGGGTTCGTGCTGGCGATCGCGGCGGGACTGTTCGCGTACGGCGGCTGGCACATGGTGACTTACACGGCCGGCGAAACGAAGGACGCCGCGCGGACGATTCCACGCGCGCTGCTCATCGGCACGGTCATCGTGACCGTGTGTTACGCGGGCTTGAATGCGATCTACTTGCGCGTGCTGCCAATCGAGGCCGTGCGCGCGTCCTCGCGCGTCGCCGCGGA
>CAYQRM010000041.1:0-2712 GCA_964419785.1 uncultured Solibacteraceae bacterium
TCTCGAATCAGACGCTCGTCCAGTACTTCGACGCCGCCCTCGGCGATGGCTCCCATCGCCAGCTCCGGATGACCGGGCACGCCCAGCTTTCGGACGAGGAAGACATCAAGAGGCGCACCGAGATGCTTCGCGACTTCGGCCGCCACCGGAACCCCGCCTCGCGGCAGGCCCAGCACGATCACGTCCGATCGTTCAGCGTAGGCATTCAGGTGTCGAGCCAACCGACGGCCCGCGTCCACACGATTCGCGAAACGTCGCGTCGTCATCGGTCCTCACCTTCACGTCGATACGAGAGGCGCGGTTTCAGCATTGGCGATCTTGACGGCCGTGCTGATCGCGACATCCGGGTTGAGCGAAATCGAGGTGATGCCCTGCTCGACGAGCCAGGCAGCAAAGTCCGGGTAATCAGACGGGGCTTGGCCGCAGATCCCAATGGGCTTGCCCAGACGATGCGCCGCGTCAATCGCCTGCGAGATGAGCGCCCGGACCGCATCGTCCCGCTCGTCGAAGAGGTGCGCCACGGTGCCCGAGTCGCGATCGAGGCCCAGCGTCAACTGCGTCAGGTCATTCGATCCGATCGAGAAGCCGTCGAACACTTTGAGGAACTGCTCCGCCAGTACGGCGTTCGACGGCACCTCACACATTGCGTAGACTTCGAGACCGTCGACGCCCTGACGCAGACCGTTCGCGGCCATCGCGGCGAGAACGCGCTGCCCTTCCGCGACCGTTCGGCAGAACGGAATCATGATCTTGATGTTCGTCAAACCCAGCTCCCGTCGGGCGCGAAGGAGCGCGGCGCATTCGAGGGCGAACCCGTCGGCGTAGCGCGCGTCGTAATACCGGGAGGCGCCGCGGAAGCCGATCATCGGATTCTCCTCGGCCGGCTCGAATTCGCGGCCGCCCAGGAGCTGGGCATACTCGTTGGTCTTGAAATCGCTGGTCCGAACGATCACCGGCTTTGGATAGAACGCGGCCGCAAGCTGGGCGACGCCTTCGCTGAAGCGCTGCACGAAGTACTCACGGGCGGTCTGTGATCCGATCTTTGCGGCAATGAGCTTGACGGCCTCCGCATCCACAAGCTTGGGATAGCGTGCCAGCGCCATCGGGTGAATGCCGATGTGGTGCGTGACGATGAATTCGGTGCGCGCCAGGCCAACACCGGCGTTGGGGATGGCGGAGAGCGAAAAGGCCCGGCTCGGATCGCCGACGATCAACATGACCTGAGTGCGGGTCGCCGGCACCATCGAGGCGTCGATGTGCTGGATTTCGAACGGGCACGCCCCGGCGTACACGTGGCCTTCCGAGCCCTCGGCGCACGAGATCGTGACTTCATCACCATCTCGCAGCGTCGTCGTGGCTCGTTCGGTGCCGACGATGCACGGAAGACCGAATTCTCGAGAGACAATCGCCGCGTGCGCGGTTCGGCCTCCCGTGTCGGTGACAACGGCCGCTACGCGCCGCATGACCGGCTCCCAATCGGGATCCGTCTTCTCGGCGACGAGCACTTCGCCCGGCTGCACGGTGTCGAGCCGCGACACGTCGCGCACGACACGCACGCGCCCGACGCCGATCCGCTCGCCGACTGCTTGTCCGGTCAGGAGCGCTGCGCCCGGGGATTTCGTCAACCGGTAGACTTCGGCCGCCGCCAGCCGTGGCCTCGCCGAATGCACGGTCTCCGGTCGCGCCTGGACGATCACGAGACGTCCGGTGACGCCGTCCTTCGCCCATTCGATGTCCATTGGCTGCGCGTGTCCCGCGAGTGCGGAATAGTGGCGCTCGATCTCGCACGACCAGCGCGCCAGCGTCAGGACGTCGTCATCCGTCAAGCAGAAGCGTGCGCGCTCGGGGGCTGGCGTCGGCTCGCTGCGCGTTCCCTTGCTGCCGTCCGCGTACACGAGGCGCACCTCTTTCGTGCCGAGGCGCCTCCCGATGATCGCAGGATGGCCGGTGGCGAGCGTGGGCTTGAAGACGATCCATTCGTCGGGCGTCGCGATCCCTTGCACCACGAACTCGCCGAGGCCGTAGGCCGCAGTGACCGTGACGACGTCGCGAAAGCCCGACTCGGTGTCCAGCGTGAAGATGACACCCGACGTCGCCAGATCCGATCGCACCATCGGCATGACGCCGACCGACAGCGCCACCTTCAGCTGGTCGTAACCAAGGCGCGCGCGATAGCTGATCGCTCGATCGGTAAAGAGCGATGAGTAGCAGGCGTGGACGGCGCGCAGGAGTCCCTCGCGTCCGCGGACGTTCAAATAAGTTTCCGCCGCACCGGCGAACGAGGCTTCAGGCAGGTCCTCGGCGGTGGCGGACGAGCGGACGGCCATCTCGACTTCGCCGCCCAGGCGAGCACAGAGGCGGTCGTACGAAGCGAGAATCGCCGTCCGAAGTTCCTCGGGCAGTGGTGTCTCGAGCACGGCCGCCCGCGCGGCCTGTCCCTTACGGGCCAGCTCGTCAAGATTCTCCGGATTGAGCGAGGCGAAGATCTGGCGCAGCCGTACGTCGAGGCCATTCGTGGCCAGCAGGAGGCGATAGGCTTCGGCCGTGGTCGCAAAGCCGTCGAGCGCGCCTACTCCGATTGGCGCGAGAGCGCGGAACAACTCCCCAAGCGAGGCGTTCTTGCCGCCGACACGCGGGACGTCCTTCAGCGAGATCTCGCCGAAATCGAGCACATGTTGCGTGGCCATGAACTCTGAGAAAGCAATGATCTTG
>CAYQRM010000042.1:0-3806 GCA_964419785.1 uncultured Solibacteraceae bacterium
GAGGCACGCTAGAGCGGTGAACTTCGCGATAAACAACCGGCCGCGATCCACGGGTTGCGAAAGCAGCAACGTCAGCGTGCCGGATTGATATTCGTGACCGATCGACAGCGCGCCGAGGGCCAAGCTGCCCACGATGAACACGGCATTTGCCGGACTGCCCCAACCTGCACGGCGTAAAACCCCCGACATCGCCAACGCGACCATCGCCACCGCCCACATCGGCGCGAGCGCGCGAATCTCCTTGCCGATCGCTGCACGCCACGGCATGACGCTCGTCATGACGCGGCGCGCTCCGGCGCGAGCGACGTGACGAAGATTTCTTCCAGCGTCAGCGCCTCCGTTTCGATCACCTCCGGCGATCCCGCGCGCAGACGCGCGACGATGTCGGTGGCGTTGCCGTTGACGAGGACCTCGAGCTCGCGCGGCTGCTGCCGGAGCACGCGCGCGCCGCCAAGGTCCAGCCGCGGCATCTGGCCGGCGAAGCGTGCGTACACCTTCTGATACCGCTCGCGCGCAACGTCGGCGTTGAGCGTCAGGACGTCGCGGCCCTGATCGATGATGGTGAACTCGTCGATTAAGCCTTCGAACTCCGAGATCAAGTGCGTGGACACGAAGACCGTGCGCTGGCCCGGCGCGCTTTCTTGATACGCGCCGATCACCGTCTGAATGAACTCGCGCCGCACGATCGGATCGAGGCCGGACGTCGGTTCGTCGAGCACGAGGAGCTCCGGTTCGGGACAAATCGCCGTGATGAGCGCGAGCTGCGTACGCTGGCCCTTCGAGAGGTGGCTGGCCTTTTGCGCCTGATTGAGGCCGAACCGATCGAGCAGCGCACGCTCGGTGTCGCGATTCCAGTGAGCGCGAAATGACGCCGCGTAGTCGATCGCTTGCCGGACCGTCATCCACGGGTAGAACGCGACCTGATCGGGCACGTACGCGAGCCGCGACTTGACGGCGACTTCGTCCTTCGCCGGGTCCAGGCCGAAGACCTTCACGCGGCCGCTCGTCGGCCGGAGCAGGTTCAAGAGGCACTTGATCGTCGTCGTCTTGCCGGCGCCGTTGCGCCCGAAGAAGCCGTAGCAGCGGCCCGGCGCCACGCGCAGGCTCAGCCCCTGCACGGCGTCGGTGTGACCGTAGCGGCGCACGAGACGATCGATGTCGATAGCGGGCGAGTCGGCTGTCATAGGCGTCATGAATTCGCGGCGCGCGTGCGCTTCTGGTGAAACACACCGAAGCGCTCGTCCGCGAGACGGAGGAACTCCGCTTTCTCGACCTGCAGATGGTGCGCCTGCACGACGGCCTCGTCGATCGCTTCCGTCAGCAGCTTGACGCGCACTTCCTTCCGGAACGGCGAGTGGTTGGCGCGAACGAAACAGCCCTTGCCGGCGATCGTTTCGATCACGCCCTGGCTCTCGAGCTCGGCATACGCCTTGGCGATCGTGTTGCGATTGACGCGCAATTCTTCGGCGAGCGGCCGGATGGACGGCAGCGCGTCACCGGGCTGAACGGCGCCCGACGCGGCCGCCGACTTCACCTGGTCGACCACCTGTAAGTACACAGGCTTGCCGGATTTGAAATTCAACAACAGGCGCACGTTACTGTCATATGACAATAGGACAGTCGCGTGCGTCCGTCAAGCCCTCGTTTCACACGCTCGGCTGGCGACAGCCAAAAAGAAAACGGCCGCGAGGAGTGTCCCTCGCGGCCGTCGATGACTCAGGCTTTCCGCCCGTTAACTCTGTTTCGCGATGATGAGCGACGCGATCTTGTTGTACGTCGCCGCCGGGATGATCTTCTTGTTCTTGAGGTCCGTCTTCGCCTTGTACGGACGGCCCGAGATGATCTTCGCCGCGTAGGCGTCGCCGATGCCGGGCAGCGTCATCAGCTGTTCCTTCGTCGCCGAGTTGATGTCCATCAACGTCGCCGCGGGCGTCGGCGTGGGCTTGGCAGGCTTGGCCTGCTTCGTGGTGCTCGTCGCCTGACTGCCCGTGCTCGAGCCGCCCTGGGCGGTCTGGGCGTGAGCCACGCCGATAGCGAGTAAGGCGACGATGGCTGCGCCGAGCAGACTGTTCGTGAATCGTTTCATGAAGGCCTCCGAAAACCGCGCCGGACAAAAGGCCCGGCGGCGGGTTCTTTCAAAAAAGAACCGTGAACTAGCATCGCAAGTCGGGCGAACCGTTTCTATACTCCATTCGAGTATCTTGCGTACTACACTAACCATCGATGCGACCACCCAGATGGGCGATCGCGGGGCCAGCGCTGCTCATCTGCGCGCTTGCTGGCGTCCTCATCGCCGCCCGAACCGCCACCACCGCTCAGCCAACCCCAGCACAGACAAGTAAACCCCAGGCGACGCCACCGGCGGCCAAACCGACGCCGACGCCTGCGCCCGGCAAGGTCCAGCTTCCGGTTCCCGCCGGCCTGCCCCGCGTGTATACCGGCGACCTCGACGGGATGGTCAAGCGTCGCGTGATTCGCGCCGGCGTCGTCTACAGCAAGACGCACTACTTCATCGACAAGGGCGTCCAGCGGGGCGCGGCGTACGAGGCGCTCAAGCTCTTTGAGGATCAGATCAACGCGCAGTACAAGACCGGCACGTTGAAGGTCAACGTTGTCTTCGTGCCGATGTCGCGCGAGGCGCTCTTGCCCGCGCTCGTCGACGGCAGACTCGATGTCGTGGCCGCGATGCTGACCGTGACGCCCGATCGGCAGAAGCTCGTCGATTTCTCCGATCCCACGCGCACGAACGTCAGCGAAATCGTCGTCACCGGCCCCGGCGCGCCCGCGATTGCGAGCGCCGACGATCTCTCAGGGAAGGAAGTGTTCGTCCGCCAGTCGAGTTCGTACTACCAGAGCCTGGTCGCGCTCAACGATCGGTTGAAGACCGCCGGCAAGCCGCCCGTGACGCTCAAGTCGGCCCCCGAGACCTTCGAGGACGAGGACATCCTCGAGATGGTCAATGCGGGCCTGGTGAAGATCTGCGTTGTCGACGACTACATGGCGACGTTCTGGAAGCAGGTGTTCCCGGCGATCGTGCTGCACAACGACCTCACCCTGCGCACCGGCGGCACCATCGCCGTCGCGATGCGCAAGAACAGCCCGCAGCTCATGGCGGCCGCCAACGCGTGGATCAAGAAGAACGGCCCGAAAACGATGTTCGGGAACATGATGACGCAGCGCTACCTGGCGAGCACGAAGTTCGTGAAGAACGCCACGGCCGACGCGGACCTGAAGCGCTTCAGGGACATGGTCGCGATGTTTCAGAAGTATGGCGACCAGTACCACCTCGATTGGATCCTCATGGCGGCACAGGGCTACCAGGAGTCGCAGCTCAACCAGAGCGTCAAGAGTCAGGTCGGCGCCGTCGGCGTCATGCAGGTGCTGCCGTCGACGGGCAAGGAGATGAACGTCGGCGACGTGCACGAGATCGATCCGAACATCCACGCCGGGGTGAAGTACATCCGCTACATGATCGACACGTATTACAAGAATGAACCGATGGACGAATTGAACAAGGCCCTGTTCGCGTTTGCGTCGTATAACGCTGGGCCCGGTCGAATCCGGCAGCTTCGCAAAGAGACCAGCGCTCAAGGTCTTGATCCGAACATCTGGTTCAACAACGTCGAGCAGGTGGTGTCGCAGAAGATCGGACGCGAGACCGTCAGCTACGTGAGCAACATCTACAAGTACTACATCGCGTACAAGCTCTCGCAGGAAGCGGTGAACGCGAAGAAAACGTCCTTTAAGTGAGGAGATTTTCGTCCTCGCGCGGGGACGATGTCGTGCGCACCGCTGTCGGTCAGGCC
>CAYQRM010000043.1:0-24698 GCA_964419785.1 uncultured Solibacteraceae bacterium
GGGAACCGGCCGCCGTTCGATCGGGATCGCCAGCAGGATCGATGGCGCAAGCCGCAGGGCTCGCGGCCGTTCAAGCCGCAGGGCGATCGGCCGCGCGACGATCGCCCGCACGGCGATCGATGGGGCGGCAATCAGCAGAGCCAGCGCGGACCCGCTCACGGGCGGCCACCGTTCCGCGATCGGCGCGATCGCCCCTTCGGCGATCGTCCGTTCGGCGATCGGCCCTTCAAGCCGAAGGGCGGCGGTCGTCCACCCGGACAGTTCGATCGAGCGTCGGATAGCAGGCCACCCGGGAAATTCGGCAACAGGCCGCCAGGAAAATTCGGGAGACCTCCGGGCGGAGGTTTCGGCAAGCCTTCCGGCAGCGGGTTTGGCAGACCCCCTGGGAAATTTGGCGGGGGCAGGCCACCGGGTAAGTTCGGCAGCGGCAGACCGCCAGGTAAATTCAGCGAGGGCAGACCACCTGGAAAATTCGGAGACAGGCCACCCGGGAAGTTCGGGCGGCCACCGGGCAAGTTTGGAAGGCCCCCCGGAAAGTTCGGCCGACCCCCTGGCAAGTTCGGCCGACCTCCTGGCAAGTTCGGCGGGCCGCGGGGCCGCGGGCCCAAGCCTAAGAAATGATCGCGCACATCGTCTTGTTCAACCCCAAGGCGGGAGTGAGCGAGATCGCTATCAGGTCATTTGCCAAAACAATTCAAGGCGCCTGCAGGCAGATCGAAGCAATCAAGCGGTCGCAAGTCGGCAGACGCATCGATATCGATGCCGGATACCCGAGATCATTTGGTGAAAAGACCTATCAGTTCGTGGCAATTTTCGAGTTCGAGGACCCAGCCGGACTCAGAGAGTACCTGAAGCACCCGCTCCATAAGCATCTCGGCAAGCTGTTCTGGGAAATGTGCGAGTCGACGGTCGTTATCGACGCCGCCATGGCCGATGGGCGCGGCGAAGCGCTGGTCGATTTTCTGTTACACGACCAATAAGATTCGCCGTCACTCGGCCGCGACCGTCTCGGTCTCGCGGTCATCGACTGCGCCTGGGCTGAAGAAATCTTCAATCATGCGTCGCAATTGAGCGATTGACTCAGCCGAGTTGATGGCAACGCGCAGGTGCGATCCATCCTCGAGGCCCTTCGTGTACCAGGACCCGAGGGCTCGAAGTTTGTTGATCACCCAGCGCTCGCGACCGCGGGCCGGGGCGCCGACGGCTTGCTGCCCGGGCGCGGTATGACGGAACCCGGCGCCTTCGTGCACGCGTTCGTTGAGCAGCAGCTCCATGTAGGCCAGCAGGAACTCGCCGCGCTCGGCGAGCGATACCGATGCCGGCGGAAGACCGCTCGCGGCGTCGGCAGCTTGCTTGAAGATCCATGGGTTGCGGAGCGCGCCGCGCCCGACGAGCACGCCCGACGCACCTGACGATGAGACGCGCGACACGACCTGGCTCGCCTCAACGCAATCACCCGATCCGAAGACCGGTATCTTCACCGTGTCCGCGACGCGACCGATCAGCGACCAGTCCGACTCGCCGGTGTACGACTGGGCCGCCGTGCGTCCATGCACCGCCACCGCCGCCGCGCCCGCGTCCTCAACCAGCCGCGCGAGCTCGGGCGCGTTGATCTCCGAATCGTTCCAGCCGGCGCGCATCTTCACCGTGACCGGAATCCGCACGGCCTGCACCATCGCGTGCACGACCTCCGCCGCGTGCGAGGGCTCGCGCATCAAGCTGCATCCAGCGTTGTGCTTCGCGATCTTCGGGACTGGGCACCCCATGTTGACGTCGACGATGTCCGCGCCCATGCCTTCGACGACGCGCGCGGCCTCGGCCATCACCTGCGGATCGCCGCCGAAGATCTGAATCGACACCGGACGCTCTTCCTCGGTGTACTCCGCGTACTCGAGCGTGCGATCGATCCCGCGGACGAGGCCCTCCGAGCTCACCATCTCGGTGACGACGAGCCCGCAGCCGCCCATCCGCTTGACCAAGCGGCGGAACGCGGTGTCCGTCATGCCGGCCATCGGGGCCAGCGCGACCGGATGATCGAGCGCGACGGCGCCGATCTTCATGATCCTGCTTTGCTGTTCTTGCTGGCGACGGCCTTCTCGTACATCGCCTTGTAGTTGTCGTCTTTCCACTCGATCAGCGCGGTTCCGCGCAGTTTCTCGAGGAATTTCTGCGTCTCGCCGTCGAGCCGCTCGCCGTAGACCTTCTGCGAGATCTTGTCGCGCACCTTGTCGAACGCCTCGGCTTCGGTCGGGCTCCTCGAGTCGACCTGGATCACCTCATAGCCGCCTTTGACGCGCATCGGTTCGGTCGTCTCGCCGACCTTGAGGTTCTCGAGCTTCGCGCGCAAGTCGGGATTCATCTGATCGAGATTCACGGTCCCGATGAGGCCGCCATTCGCTTTCGTTGCCGAGTCGGACACCTCGCCGGCAACGGTCGCAAACGACTCGCCTTTCTGGACGCGCGCGCGCGCTGCCTCAATCTTCGCCTTCGACGCATCGTCGGCCGCGACGTTGAAGACCTGCTGGCCATCGCGAGTCTCGGTCGGCACGTTGATCGTCATCTCGCGCAGCGTCATCGTCGCCGGCTTCATGAACTCGCTTTTGTGCGTGTCGTAGTACTGGCGCGCTTCCTCATCGGTGAGCGTCGCCTTCGTCATGATTTCCTGACGCTGGACGTACGTCACGATCGCTTGACGCTCCATCATCTGGCGGTACGAATCGAGCGTCAGCCCTTCCTGAGCGAGCGCGACCTTCAACTGCTGATCGTCGAGCTTGTTCTCCTTCTTGACGGAGTCGACGATGCTCTGGAACTGCTGGTCGCTCAGGCTGTAGCCCTGCTCGCGGCCGTGCTGCACGAGCAATAGCTCGTCGACAGCGTTCATCAGAATGTCCGGGGTGATCGTGGCCAGCGCCGCGCGGAGCGTCGCGTCGTTCTGGAGGTCGGCGGCGGCGTTCACCTGCTGATTCTTGGCGCGCAGCGCTTCGATCTGGCGCTGCTCGAGGTCGGTCTGCGTGAAGATCTCGCCGTTCACTTTGACGACGATGCGCTCGATGATGCGATCGCGCAGGGGCCCGGTGGGCTTCGCGGGCGCGTCGGGCGCCGGCGTCGCGGCGGGCGTTTGCTCGGGCGTCGTGGGTGACGGGGTTGGCACAGGCGTTTGCGCAGGTGTCGGCGTTGGCGTCGGCACGGGCGGGGGCGTCTGCGTGGGCGGGGGCGTCTGCGCCGGCGGCGTTTGTGGCGGAGTGGTCGGCGGCGTCTGCGCCAGAAGTGGCACAGCCGCGATTACGAAGGCGACGAGGCTCAGGACTTTCCGCATTGCATCAACTCCGCGGCGCGTGCCGCAACTTTCACAGAATCAGTATTTTACCGCGACGAGCGCAGGCGACTCCAGCAGTTACCTAACCCGAAACCAGCGCCTGGCTGAGCCTCGTCAGCACTTCACCAAGACGCTCGAAGAGGCCCCCTGGACTGGCTGGATCGACCGGCCGCTCGGCCAGGAGCGCCTCGCGGGTGAATCCGGGCGAAACCTCGCCGGTCGCCCGTGCCGTCCACCACGATTTGCCCTCCGGAACCTGTCGGCGGCGCGGTTCCGGGCGGGCAACCGGGGCGCCCGGCGCCCGAGTCAGGTCGAGCTTCAGCACGGCCGGGGGCAAGAGCGTCAGATCGCCTCGCTCCTGGATGAGTCGCAATAACAGGGCCGGGTCGATCCTGGCGTCTGGCCTGAACTTTAAGACAACCGTACGCCCTTCCCGGTCGAGGCTTTCGAGGCCGATGCGGTCGGCGAGGAGCCGGATCCGCGCGTACTGGGCGAGATTGGCTATTGAGTCGGGCGGCGTGCCGTACCGGTCGCGCATTTCCTCCAGAGACTGATCGACTTCCTCGAGGCTGCGCGCGCTGGCCATTCGCCGGTACGCGGACAGCCGCTGATTCATGTCCGGGATGTACGTCTCGTCGATCTTCAGGTCGATCCGCAAGTTGACCGCGGCGCGGCGCTCGTCCTCGATCTCCTCGCCCTTCAGCTCGCGGATCGTCTGCTCGAGCAGCTTCATGTACATGTCGAAGCCGACCGCCTCGATGTGTCCGCTCTGCTCGCCGCCGAGGAGATTGCCGGCACCGCGGATTTCGAGATCGAGCGCGGCGATGCGGAAGCCGCTGCCGAGGTCGCTGAACTCGCGAATTGCGGCCAGGCGCCGGCGCGCGATCGGCGAGAGCGTCTGCTCCGCGGGAATCAGGAGGTACGCGTACGCGCGGCGATCAGCGCGCCCGACGCGGCCGCGAAGCTGGTAGAGCTGCGCGAGACCGTAGCGATCCGCGCGGTTGATGACGATCGTGTTCGCGTTCGGAATGTCGAGTCCGTTCTCGACAATCGTCGTCGCGACGAGCACATCGTATTTGCCGGCAACGAAATCCACCATCACGCGCTCGAGTTCCTGCTCGCCCATTTGCCCGTGCGCGACCGCGAGGCGCGCTTCCGGCACCAGGCGCCCGACGAGATTCGCCATCGAGTAGATCGACTCGACGCGGTTGTGGACGAAGTACACCTGTCCCTTGCGCTCGAGCTCGGTTCGGACCGCGCGAGCGATCGTGTCGGTCTCGAATCGCACGACCTGTGTTTGAATCGCGAGGCGATCGCGCGGCGGCGTCTCGATCACCGACATGTCTCGGATCCCGACCAGCGACATGTTCAGCGTCCGCGGAATCGGCGTCGCGGTCATTGTCAGCACGTCGACTTTCTTGCGTAGCTGCTTGAGCCGTTCCTTGTGCACGACGCCGAAGCGCTGTTCCTCGTCCACAACGAGCAGGCCGAGATCGCGAAAGCCGACGTCTTTCGACAGCAACCGGTGCGTGCCGACGACGATGTCGACTTGTCCGGCGGCGAGCTGCTCGACGATCTTCTTCTGTTCCTGCTTCGTCTTGAAGCGGCTGATCATCTCGATCTTCACCGGGAAGCCGGCGAAGCGCTCGTTGAGTGTCCGCGCGTGCTGAAACGCGAGCACGGTCGTCGGCGCGAGGAACGCGACCTGCTTGCCTTCGATCACGGCTTTGAACGCCGCGCGCATCGCGACTTCGGTCTTTCCGTAGCCGACGTCGCCGCAGAGCAGCCGATCCATCGGCGTCGGCGTTTCCATGTCGCGCGTGATGTCGCGAATCGCCGTGCGCTGATCCGGCGTGAGCTCGTACTCGAACGCGCCGTCGAATTCCTCCTGCCAATGCGTCGCGGGGCCGAACGCGTGACCGACGACGGCTTTGCGCGCGGCGTAGAGCTTGAGCAGCTCTTCGGCCATGTCGCGCATGGCCTTTTTCACGCGTGTTTTCGCCTTCTCCCACGTCGTGCCGCCCAGCCGGTCGAGCGCCGGATTCGCGCCGCCGGTGTATTTCTGAACGAGATCGAGCCGCTCGAGCGGGACGAACAGCTTGTCGTCGCCCGCGTACCGCAGCTCCATGAACTCCTGCTCGGCGGGCTTGCCCGACGCGTCTGGCGCGCCGGTCCCGAGCTTCTTCAAACCGACGAATCGGCCGACGCCGTTGTCGATGTGGACGACGTGGTCGCCGATTTTCAAATCGCGGAAATCGGAGAGGAACTGATGCGTGGACGAGCGGCGCCGTTCGTGGACGCGCCGCTCTTCTTCGAAGACGTCGGCTTCGGCAAAAAGCGTGATGCGGCCGGACGGCAGGGAGAAGCCGCGTGAGAGCTGACCCGTCGTGACGAGGAGGGCGGCGCTCTCCAGGTCATCGGACGTCGCGATGTCGCGCGCGCGGATGTCGTAGTCGCCGGCAAGCTCGATCGTTCGCTCGGCGCGGCCAGGAGTCGCGGCGACGAACACGACCGTCTCCTCGCGCGCCCGCGCGGCCCTTACCTCGTTCATCCAGTCGCCGATCCGGCCGTGGTACTCGAGCGTGGGCTGACAGGGCACGTGCGTCGCGGCCTCATCGGCGTCAAGCTCGAGCTGCGCCACCGACCGGCCGGACGCCAGCCACGTTCGCACCTCGTCCCAAAGAAGCGCGATCTCCTCGTAGGGCGCGACGGTACGGCCGCGCGCTTCCATGTCGATCGCGCTCGCTCGCCACTGCGCCTCGAGCGTTTCTCCACACTCGTGTACGGAATCGGGCTCGAAGACGACGAGCGTCGCGCCGGCGTGGCGCACGTAGTCGACGATCGTCGCCGCCGCCGCGGCCTCGAGCAGGCGATCGCGCTGGGGAATGACTTCAGCTTGATCGAGCGCTTTGAGAGATCGCTGCGTCGCCGCGTCGTACCCGCGCACGGACTCGACGATGTCGCCGACGAACTCGAGGCGGACCGGCTCGCTGAGCGCCGACGGATAGAAATCGACCACCCCGCCGCGGATGCAGAACTCGCCGTGCCCGTCGACCGGATCTTCCGGCGTGAAGCCCGCGAGGGCGAACCGCTCGCCAAGCTCGGCGGGCGGGATCTCGAGACCCGGCGCGATCGTAAATCCTGCCGACGCGAACGTGGCGCGATCGCCCAGGCGCGGCAAGAGCGCGCGCGCCGACGCCACCACGAGCGTCGCCGATCCGGTCGCCAGCGCGTACAACGCGCGGGCCCGCGCCGACGCGACACCCAAATGCGGCGTGAGGCCGCGGTACGGATCGACTTCCTGCGACGGGAACGGCAGGACCTGGCGTTCGGCGTCCGCGTCAGAGAGGCCCTTGAGCGCGCCGAGGAAAAACCGCGCGTCCGACGTCATCCGATCGACGTCGACGTCGTTCGGCACGACGAGAAAGACGGGCGCGTCCTGCGCGATGGCCGCCGCGTAGAACGTCGCCGCGGCCGGCGTGGGGCCGCTCAGACGCGGACTGGTGCGCGTCAGTCCCGCCCGAGAGGCCGCGGACTTCAAAAGATTGCGAAAAGCGAGCGACGAAGATGTGCGAATCACGAGCGGACGAGCACGAACCGGGCACACCAATTATGGCCCGGCCTGCCCGCCGCGTGCGAACGCGCCGCGCTTGCTAGACCAGTCGCGTCGCGAAGAGGAGGCGGAACTGATTGCGCAGCCGGTAACGGCCCATCGGCTGCCGAAATGACTCCAGCACGTGGGAAATCGCATCCGTCACCCGCGCGCGTCCAGACGCCTGGATTGCCTGAATCGCGGGACCGGCGGACAGCAGCCCGCGCAATGCGGCGTCGAGATCGACGTACTCGAACGGCACCTTCACGTCAACGATACGATCGATCCTGAGGCCCGCGCGCTGGACGAAGTTGCGCAGCGCGTACGTCTCGGACAGCGTGAACGGTCCCGGCGTGTTCGGCGGCGACGCGGGTTGGAGCAGGCGGATCACCCCAAGGTACGCGGCCGCCTCGCACCGGTCCGGCGCGCTCCACGTCGCGAGGACGATCTGCCCGCCGCGCTTCGCCACTCGGCACGCTTCCATCACCGCATGATCCGGATCGGCCGCGTGATGAAACACGTTGATCGCCGTGACGACGTCGAACGTGCGATCGGCGTACGGCAGCTCTTCCATCTCGCCCGACGTGAACGTCGTGCCAGGCGCTCGGCGTCGCGCAATCTCGATGAGTCCGTCGGCGGCATCAAGGCCGTCGACTTTGGCGCCGCGCGCAGCGATCAACTTCGCGAAGAGCCCGCTTCCGCAGCCGACATCCAGCACGCGCGCGCCCGTGACGTTGATCTCGTCGAGGACCGCTTCGAACACGGGCACCATCGTCCGTTCCTGACAGTCCGCCCAGTCCTCCGCCGCGGCACTCCACAACGCACCCTGTGCGACGCCCGACCCGGCTGCCGTCACCATCGTCATCGACATTGGGCTGACCTCGATTGCGCGAAGGTAACGAAACACGGCACACTCCGGCTTCGCCCAATAGGGCCATTCGCTGAATTTCTTTCGAATGGCCCGATAAGGCCAGGTACCTCGGGACCACGAAGGAAGAGTGGCCGCGATCGTGGCCCAGAGCGACTTGCCACGTAGCTCACGTAAGCTGGCCGCGTCAGAAGACCAGTCCGCGGTTCCTCGTGAGGTCTGGATACGCGCCGTCGATCTGACTGTCCCGGCTCCGCCAAGGCCGCCTGCGGCGGCCGTCAGATCGACGGCGCCACGATCAACCTACGTGGTGATCTATCGTGGTCTGTCCGACCTTCGTGTTCCTTCGTGAGCTTGGTGGTGAATAGTTCTTGAGAACCGGTCGCGGCGTCTCGCTCACCGCGCGTTCCTGACCTTATCGATGATCGCCGACGTCGACCACCCAGGTTCGATGTCGACGCGCACGACTTTGCCGCCGCGCGCTTCGACGGTGTCGCGACCGACGATGGCGTCGGCGGCCCAGTCGGCGCCTTTGACGAGGATGTCCGGCTGGATGCGCTTGATGATATTGGCGGGCGTGTCGTCGTCGAAGATCGCGACGGCGTCGACGCAGGCGAGCGCCGAGAGGAGCTCGGCGCGCTCGGCCTCTGGCGTGATCGGACGCGACGGGCCCTTGTTCGCCCGGACCGATCGATCCGAATTCACGCCGACGATGAGCGCGTCGCCGAGCGCGCGGGCGTGCTGCAGATAACGAACGTGACCGGGATGCAGCAGATCGAAGACGCCGTTGGTGAACACGACTCGCTTGCCGTCGCGGCGCAGGCGCTCGGCGAACGTCGCCGCCTCGTCGATCGTCATGGCTTCAGCCGGAGCGTGACGCTGCCCGAGAACTCCCAGCGATGGCGCGGGCGGTAGATCCCCACGTCCTTCAGCCGCGATTTCACACGGAACGTGTAGAGCAGACGATGGTAATCGTACGGCGCGCCGTCGCGGCGGTGCACGGCGACATCCAGTTTGTACGTACCTTCGACGAGATCGAGCGCCTCGACGATGACGCTCACCTCGGCGTCGCCCGAGAGCGAGTCGGCGACGTACTCCTCGACATCCGTGTTTGTTCCGTACACACAGACGCCTTCGGCGTTGAAGATGCCGACGCCGAACACGAAGTCCCGCACGGGCTTGGCCGGGCGCACCTTGAAACGCAGCGTGAACGGCTCGCCGGTGTGAAACACGTGTGACGGCTGGCCGTTGGCGCCGAGAAAACCGACGTCAAAGATCTCGACGCCGCCCGATCCCCACCGCCCTTCCGTTGCCGTCGTCATGTCGCCAGGGCCCTCGCCGACATGCACCGGGCCCTCGGCGGGATGCTGCGCGCCCGGCTCGAGCGCCTCGTGCGTGATCTTCGCCTCCGACGACGTCAGAAACTGCTCTTCCTGACGCTCGACGTCGGTCACGTAGGCGCCGACGACGCGCTTGGGATCGCCTTGCTCGCGCTTGTGACCAGCGTCAAGCCACACCGCCTCGTCGCAGAACCGTTCGACGAGGCCGAGCGAGTGCGTGACGAGCAGGATCGTCTTGCCGCGCCGCTTGAACTCGCCGAACTTGTCGAGGCACTTGTGCGTGAAGCCCTCGTCACCGACGGCGAGCACTTCGTCGACGAGCAGCACGTCGGGATCGACGTGAATCGCGACCGAAAATCCAAGCCGCATGTACATGCCGGACGAGTACGTCTTCACCGGCGCGTCGATGAACTCGGCGAGCTCGGCGAACTCGACGATCTCGTCGAAACGCCTTTCGATCTCGCGCTTCGTGAGGCCCAGCATGATGCCGTTGATGAAGACGTTCTCGCGGCCGGAGATCTCGGGATGAAAGCCGGCGCCGAGCTCGATCAGCGCCGACACGCGTCCGCGCACGGCCACCGTGCCGCTCGTCGGCTTGGTGATGCCGGCGATGACCTTGAGCGCGGTGCTCTTGCCCGATCCATTGCGGCCAATCACACCGAACGTCGAGCCCTTCGGCACGCTGAACGAGACGTCCGTGAGCGCGGGAAAGGTCTCGCTCGGCCGCAGGTCCTGCAGAATGCTGCGTCGGAGCAGCGCGCTCTTGAGCGTCGAGAAGTGCCGCCCGCCGTACCGTCGGTACACCTTCGTGACGTGCGCGAGCTCGATCGCGGCGCTCATACCGCCTCCGCGAACGAATCACGCAGCCGATCGAAGATCCAGTAACCGACGAGAAACAGCACGATCGATCCCGCCGCGAGCACCGGCAGCCATGTCAGATGACCGAACGGTCCCGGAAAGAACAGCAGTTCCTGATACGACACGGCGAAGTGGTAGAACGGGTTGTAGTTGAAGAACTTCGCGAAGCTCTTCACGCTGTCCATCTTGTAGTAGTAGATGATGGGCGTCGCGAAGAACCAGAGCGTGATCAAGTTCGCGAGCAGGTCGCGAATGTCGCGGAAGTGCACGGTGAGCGCGGCCAGCATCAGCGTGAGCCCGAGCGTAAAGATCAGCTGCACGAGCACCAGGACCGGAAACCAGATCATGTCGCCCCAGTCCGGGAAGTGCTGGTTGTAGATCATGAACGCCGCGAGGATCAGCAGCCCCAGGAAGAAGTGCACCATGTTCGCGAGGACGCTCACAATCGGCAGCACTTCCGCGGGGAACAACACTTTCTTGATCAGGTTGCCGCCGGAGATCAGCGAGCCCGATCCCTCGAGGAGCGACGCGGAAAACCACGTCCACGGCAGCAGCCCGGAAAACATGAACACGGCGAACGGCTCGAGGTTCTTGTCCGCGCCGGGCAGGATCTTGGTGAAGACGAACGTGTAGATCGTGAGCAGCAGCAGCGGATTGACGAACGACCAGAAGAAGCCGAGGACCGATCCGCGATAGCGCGCCTTCAGCTCGCGGGCCACCAGACTTTGAATCAAGCCACGGTAGCGCGGCAGCTGGGCGAGGTTATGCCACATCGACCTTCAGCATCGCGACCGTGATGTTGTCGGGCCCGCCGGCGTCGTTCGCCGCGGCGATGAGCGCCTGGCAGGTCTCCTCGAGGCCGGAGGTGCTCGACACGATCGTTTGCAGCTTTTCAAACGGCACGACGCCGGAGAGACCGTCCGAACAGATGAGCAGCCGGTCGCCGGGGCGCACTTCGAGCTCGTGAACGTCGACATGCGGATCGTCGCCACCCGAGAGCGCGCGCGTCACGACGTTGCGCCAGGGATGGCGTCGAGCGTCGGCGTCCGAGAGCACACCCGCGCGCACCTGCTCGCCGACCCACGAGTGGTCCTCGGTCATCTGCTCGAGCTTGCCCGCGCGAAACCGGTACACGCGACTGTCGCCGACATGCGCGACGACCGGTGTGCCGTTCGAAATCAAGACGGCAGCCGCCGTCGTCGCCATGCCGCGCAGCGTGTCATCGGCGTCCATGGCCGAGGCGAGCCGGCGATTGGCCAGGCGAAACGCGGCCTTGAGGCGGTTGCCGTCGAGCGTGAGCGCGGTGTCGTACGGAAACGGCCACGTGCGATTGACGTCGGCATCGCGCGTGTCCTTGATGAACGCCTCGATCACTTCGACGGCGAGCCGCGACGCGACTTCTCCGGCCGCGTGTCCGCCCATGCCGTCGGCGACGATGAAGAGTCCGAGATCGGCGCGCGCGCAGTACGCATCCTCGTTGCTCTCCCGGCGCAGGCCGGGATCGGAGACCACCGAGGAGGAGATGCGCATCACGTCCGTCAGCTGCGAGGACGCTGGCGCCGGGCGATGTCGAGGCGGGCGATGGCGCGGACGAGCGCGATCCGGGCTTTCTCGAAGTCGATGTCGGTCGTCGGACGCCCCGCAAGATCGGCCTCGGCCCTGCGCTTGGCGGCCTCGGCGCGGCCGATGTCGATGTCCTCGGCGCGCTCCGCGACCTGCGCGAGAATCGACACGCGATCGGGCAGGACCTCCGCGAATCCGCCCGCGAGAAACGCATAGAACTTCTCGCTGCCCCGGCGGTACCACATCTCGCCGGGCTGGAGCGCGGTCAGCAGCGGCGCGTGACCCGGCAGGACGCCGAAATACCCGGTTTCGCCGGGCAGCTCGACCTCGTCCACGTGCTCCTGCGCGAGGGCTCGGTCGGGCGTCACGAACTCGAGGCGGAGACTCGTTGGAATGCTCATATCCTACTGCTGCTTGCTCCGCTCGACGACCTCGTCGATCGAGCCCGCCAGGTAGAACGCCTGCTCGGGAATGTCGTCGTGCTTGCCGGCGACGATTTCCTTGAATCCACGCACGGTGTCGGCGATCGGGACGTACTTGCCCTTGTAGCCGGTGAACTGCTCGGCGACAAAAAACGGCTGCGACAGGAACTTCTGGATCTTGCGCGCGCGCGCGACGGTGAGCTTGTCCTCTTCCGACAATTCGTCGATGCCGAGGATGGCGATGATGTCCTGGAGGTCCTTGTAGCGCTGGAGGATCTGCTTCACCTGGCGCGCCACGGTGTAGTGCTCGTCGCCAATGATGCGCGGGTCGAGAATGCGCGACGAGGACGCGAGCGGATCGACCGCCGGATAGATGCCGAGCTCGGCGATCGCGCGCGAGAGGTTCGTCGTGGCATCAAGGTGCGCGAACGTTGTCGCCGGCGCCGGGTCCGTGTAGTCGTCGGCGGGCACGTAAATCGCCTGGACCGACGTGATCGATCCCTTGCGCGTCGACGTGATGCGCTCCTGCAACTCGCCCATCTCGGTGAGCAGCGTCGGCTGGTAGCCGACGGCCGACGGCATGCGGCCGAGCAGCGCCGAGACTTCCGATCCGGCCTGCGTGAATCGGAAGATGTTGTCGATGAAGAGCAGCACGTCTTTGTTCTCGGCGTCGCGGAAGTACTCCGCGACGGTGAGCGCCGAGAGCGCGACGCGCAGCCGCGCGCCTGGCGGCTCCGTCATCTGGCCGTAGACCAGCGCCGCGCGTGACTTCGACGCGTCGTTCGGGTCGATGACGCCGCTCTCCTGGAACTCGAGCCAGAGGTCGTTGCCCTCGCGCGTGCGTTCACCCACGCCGCCGAACACGGAGACACCGCCGTGCTTCATGGCGATGTTGTTGATGAGCTCCATGATGATGACGGTCTTGCCGACGCCGGCGCCGCCGAACAGTCCGATCTTGCCGCCCTGCAAGTACGGCTCGAGCAGGTCGATGACCTTGATGCCGGTCTCGAACATCTTCAGCTCGGTCGACTGCTCTTCGAGCGTCGGCGCGTCGCGGTGGATCGGCCAGCGCTCCTTCGAGAGGACCGGGCGACCCGGATCGTCGACCGGCTCGCCGAGCACGTTGAGCACGCGTCCGAGCGTGGCCGGGCCCACCGGCATCGAGATCGGCCCGCCGAGATCGGTCGCGGTCATCCCGCGCTGCAATCCATCGGTCGGCTTCATCGCGACCGTGCGCACCCGGTTCTCACCGAGATGCTGCTCGACCTCGACGACGACGTCGATTTCCTGCGAGAGGCCGCCGCCCGCGCTGGTCCCGCTGATCCGGAGGGCGTTGTAAATCGCCGGCAGGTGCCCGCCCGCGAACTCGATGTCCACGACGGGACCGATGATCTGCACGATCCTGCCGGTTTTCTGCTCCGCTGCGACTGTCATAACGCTTGTGCTCCAGACACGACTTCAATGATTTCTCTCGTGATCGCCGCCTGACGCAGCTTGTTCATATAGAGCGTCAGGTCCTCGATCATCTCCGTGGAATTGCGCGTCGCCGAGTCCATCGCCGTCATCTGGGCGGCGTAGAACGCCGCGTTCGATTCGACGAGCGCCCGCAAGACCTGCGCCACGATCAACTGCCGCAGCAGAAGCTCGAGGATGCGCTCCGGCGACGGCTCGTAGATGTACTCCGTCGACGAACGATCGCCCTTCTCGTCCTCGCCGGTGTCGAGATCGTGGAGCGGCAGCAGCTGCTCGACGACGAGCTTCTGCTGCATGACCGATTTGAACTCGTTATAGACGAGGACGACGCGGTCGACCTTGCCGGCGATGTAGTCCTCGACCGCCGGCTGCGCGATGGCTTCGGCGTCGGCCATCTGAATGATCTTCGGCAGGTTCACGTACTCGAAGCGGACCGGCAGACCGCGCTTGCTCAAGAAGTCGCGGCCCTTGCGTCCGACCAGGCCAAGCGTCACGGGCTCGCCCGGATGCTGAGCGAGGTACGCGCTGACGGCCTTGATCACGTTCGTGTTGAAGCTGCCGCACAAGCCGCGGTCGGCGGAGATCGCGATTACCATCGTCGCGCTCTTCGCGCCGCCGAGACGCGGCGCGATGAGATCGTGCGCGCCCGGGTCGACGCGTGACGCCACGCTCTTCAGCACGTGACGCGCTTCGCGCGCGAACGGACGCGTCGCGATGACGCGATCCTGCGCGCGGCGCAGCTTCGACGCGGCGACCATCTTCATCGCCTTCGTGATCTGCTGCGTCGACTTCACGGCGCGGATGCGCCGTCGCATGTCAATGAGGGATGGCATCGTCTAGGCCGCCGCCACCTTGGCCGTGAACGTCTTGCCAAACTCTTCGAGCACGCTCTTCATGTCGGCTTTCAGATCGTCGTCGAGAATCTTCTTCTCGGCGATGGCCGAGAGGAGGCCGCCCTGACGCGTCTCGAGGTAGCGGAAGAGATCGTCTTCGTACTGACGGACGCGCTCGACGGGCACGGCGTCGAGATAGCCGTTGGTCGCGGCGAAGATGATCGTGACCTGGCGCTCGACCGGGAGCGGCTGGTACTGCGGCTGCTTCAGGATCTCGACGAGGCGCTTGCCGCGGTTGAGCTGCTTCTGCGTCGCCGGATCGAGGTCGCTGCCGAACTGCGCGAACGCCGCGAGCTCGCGGTACTGCGCGAGGTCGAGACGCAGCGAACCGGCGACCTGACGCATCGCTTTGATCTGCGCCGATCCGCCGACGCGCGACACCGAGTTGCCGACGTTGATCGCGGGACGAATGCCCTGATTGAAGAGGTCGGCCTCGAGGAAGATCTGCCCGTCGGTGATCGAGATCACGTTCGTCGGAATGTACGCGGAGAGGTCGCCCGCCTGCGTTTCGATGATCGGCAGCGCCGTGAGAGACCCGCCGCCGAGCTCCTTCTTGAGCTTGGCCGCGCGCTCGAGCAGGCGCGAGTGCAGATAGAACACGTCGCCGGGATACGCTTCGCGTCCCGGCGGACGCCGGAGCAGCAGCGAGATCTCGCGATAGGCCTGCGCGTGCTTGGACAAGTCGTCGTAGATGCAGAGCGCGTGACGGCCGCTGTCGCGGAAGAACTCGCCGATCGTGCACGCCGAGTACGGGCTGATGTAGAGCAGCGGCGCCGGGTCGGAGGCCCCGGCCGCGACGACAATCGTGTACTCCATCGCGCCGGCGTCTTCGAGCGTCCGCACGACCTGCGCGACGGTCGACTGCTTCTGGCCAATCGCGTTGTAGATGCAGATCACGTTCTGGCCGCGCTGGTTGATGATCGCGTCGACCGCGACGGCCGTCTTCCCCGTCTGCCGGTCTCCGATGATTAGTTCGCGCTGGCCTCGGCCGATCGGCACCATGCCGTCGATCGCCTTGAGCCCGGTTTGCAGCGGTTCCTTCACGGGATGGCGATCGACGACGCCCGGCGCGAGCCGCTCGATCGGCATGAACTGTTTCGAGGCGATCGGTCCCTTGCCGTCGATCGCCTGGCCGAGCGCGTTGACCACGCGTCCGACCATTTCGTCGCCAACCGGGACCGAGATGATGCGGCCCGTGCGTTTGACCGTGTCGCCTTCTTTGATTTCAGTCGAGTGGCCGAGGAGCACCGTGCCGACGCTTTCCTCTTCGAGGTTGAGCGCAATCCCGAACAACCCGTGCGGAAACTCGAGCATCTCGCCCGCCATCGCCCGCTCGACGCCATGGATGCGCGCGATGCCGTCGCCGACCGACACGACCGTGCCGACCTCGGCGACGTCCACACCGGCAGTGAAATTGCCGATCTGGTCGCGGAGAATCTTGGAAATTTCTTCGGCTTTGATTTGCATGCTGCCTCTTGTGCCAACTTCAACGTACTGCTTCGAACTACCGGCGGGTCAGGCCCGGCTTTGCCAATCGGGGCCAGACCCGGTCCTCATCTCAACCGGTCCCTCTTTCGTCAGGCCCGGCTCCTTGTGGCTACTGCGCGTCGGTCAGTTGCTGCTTCAACCTCTCGAGCTGCCTCGTGACGCTGCCGTCGAAGACGATGCTACCGACGCGCGCGACGACGCCGCCGATGATCGCCGGGTCGACACGGGCGCTCAAGGCGACGTCCAGCCCCGCGGCTTTCGCGATGGCGGCCTGTAGCGACGCGCGTTGCGCGTCGCTCAGCGGCACGGCCGTCACGACCTCCGCGGGTACCACGCGGTCCGCCTCGCGCGTCCGCTCGTCGAACGCGGCGGCCGTGTCGGCGACAAGCGCCAACCGATCGCGCTCGGCCATCAACTCGAGCATCCGCGTGACCTCGGGTCCGACTCCGCCGGCGGCCTGGAGCACGCTGACGAGTACCGCGCGCTTCCTTGACGCCGGCACCGCGGGGCTTGTGAGCGCCCGCTGGAGATCAGCGTGGTCGGAGAACAGGGTGCTGACGGCCTTGAGATCGCGACCTGCGCGGGCAGGATCGCCGGATTTGGACACGACCTCGAACAACGCGCCGGCGTACCGGCGCGCCGTACCTTTGTCGGTCACGCCAAGCCTCCCCCGGCGAGGGGCCGGATGAGCCACTGGTGGCGCCGGGAGGACGAAGGACCAAGTAATGTCACGGAGTTCCTATACAGGATGGCTAGATCGCGCCGAGCAAAAACGTCAATTTATACCATATTCAGGCGCACGCGCGTCCCGCCTGGGTCGGGCGGCTCGACGCGGCCGATGACCGAGGCCTGAACCCCGGCATCTGCGAATTTGCCCAGAACATACGCCGCGGCCGTGGCGTCAATCGCGAGCAACAGACCGCCGGACGTTTGAGGATCGAAGGCAATGAGCCGGATTGACGCCGGCACGGTGGACGCGACCGAGACGTGGGACCCAAAGTAGGCGTCGTTCGTCTTGGTGCCGCCGGGGGCGTTGCCGGGCGCCAGGGCGATCGCGCCCTCGAGGAGGGGTAGCGCGGGCGCGTCAATCGCGAGCGTCACCCCGCTTGCGGCGGCCATTTCCGACCCGTGGCCAGCGAGGCCAAATCCGGTGATGTCAGTCGCCGCCGTGACCATGCCAGCCGGGAGCGCGCGGACGACCTCCGCGGCGGCGCGATTGAGACGCGTCATCGAATCGGTCGCCGCCTCGATCTGCCCCTGGCTTGCACGACCAAATTTGATGGCAGTCGCGATGATCCCGGTACCAAGCGACTTGGTGAGGACGAGCACGTTGCCGACGCGCGCCGTCGCGTTGGTCAGCACGCGCGCGGGATCGACTTCCCCCGTGATGGCGTAGCCGAATTTAATCTCGGTGTCAGTCACCGTGTGGCCGCCAAGAAGCACAACGCCAGCCTCGCGCAGCTTGTCGTAACCGCCACGGAAGATCGCTTTGATCACATCGTGGCCGGGCCCGTCTTTCGGCAGCGCAGCGATGGCGAGCGCCGTGCGCGGCGCTCCACCCATCGCGTACACGTCGCTCAGGGCGTTGGCTGCCGCGATCTGGCCGAAGTGATACGGGTCGTCGACGACCGGCGTGAAGAAGTCCACGGTCTGCACGAGCGCCGGTCCGCCCTCCCATTTGTACACACCCGCATCGTCCGCAGTCCGGTAGTCGACAAGGACACGGGGGTCGTCAGAAAGCGGGATGTCACCCAGCACCTGGGCGAGCTCGCCTGCGGCGAGTTTGCTCGCTCAACCGGCGCAGGCGGCGTAGTCCGTCAGCCTTCTCATAGCGGAATCAGTTTAGCGGACCGACGCCGCCAGCGTCGTCTCGGGGTCTGGGGTCCGAAGTCCGGGGTCCGGGGTCCGAAGTTCCGGCGTCGTCCTGGGTTCGTCGTCCGAGGTCCGGGGTTCCGGCGTCGTCCTGGGTCCGGGGTCCGGGGTCCGAGGTTCCGGCGTCGTCCTGGGTCCATTGTCCGAGGTCCGGAGTTCCCCTTCTGTCCGAGGTCAGAGGTTACTCCGACGCCGTGGCCCGAAGTCCGCCTCGTGCCTGTACCGCGCGTTCCGCCACACTCGCCAGGACTGAGCGCTCGGCACTTCGGACCCAGGACGACGCGGGAACTTCGGACCCCGGACCCAGGACGAGTTATTCGGCGAGTGTTTCGTAAAGGCGCTGGAGCTCGTCCTCGTTCGTGAAGTCGATCTCGATACGCCCGCCCTTCCCTTTTCGAATGATGCGGACGGCGGTGCCGAGCGCGAGCTTGAGCTGTTCTTCGGCGGCACGCGTGTTGGGATCGACTCTGCGCGGCGGCGGTGGCACCGCGGCGGGGCGTCCTTCCCGGCGCACGAGGCCTTCGGTTTCGCGCACGGACAGGCCGCGCGAGACGACTTCACGCGCGAGCCGGCGCTGCGACACTTCGTCGGGCAGCGCGACGATCGCGCGCGCGTGGCCCATCGAAAGCGCGCCGGCGGAAATCTCGTTCCGTACTTCAGACGGCAGGCGCAGCAAGCGAAGGTAGTTGGCGATCGTGGCGCGATCTTTTCCGACAGCCGACGCGAGCTCTTCTTGCGAGAGCTGATGTTCGTCGATCAAGCGGCGATACGCCTGGGCTTCTTCGATGGGGTTCAGATCGTCGCGCTGAATGTTTTCGATCAGCGCCACCTGCAGCAGTCGATCGTCGGGCACGTCGCGGACGACGACGGGAACTTTGAGAAGACCGGCGCGCTGCGCGGCACGCCAGCGACGCTCGCCGGCGACGATCTCATAGCGATCGCCGGCGCGCCGCACGAGCAGCGGCTGAATCACGCCGTTCGATCGAATCGACTGCGCGAGCTCTTCGAGGCGCGCTTCGTCGAGGTACGTGCGCGGCTGGCGCGGATTGGGGACGAGCAGATCGAGATCGATCTGCGTTTGTCGTTCGGCGTCGAGCGCGGCGCCTGCTACGAGGACGGCCGGACGCGGCGTGTCTGGAATCAACGCACTCAATCCGCGGCCGAGCGCTGGACGTTTCTCAGTCATGAGTACTGCCCTCCCCTGACGCGGACGAAGACAACTCGATGGGCGCCGCGGCCGCGGCGGCGCGATCGCGCGCGAGGAATTCATGCGCGAGCGCGATGTACGCCTCGGCGCCGCGCGAGCGCGCGTCGTAGAGAATCACCGGCACGCCGTGGCTCGGCGCTTCGCCGAGACGAATGTTGCGCGGGATGACGGTCTTGTAGACCTTCTCGCCGAAGTACTCGCGGACGTTTGCGCTCACCTGCTGTCCGAGATTCGTGCGCTCGTCGTACATCGTCAGCAAAACGCCCTCGATGCCGAGCGCCGGGTTGAGCGCGCCGCGCACGCGATCGATCGTCGCCATCAGCTCCGCGATGCCCTCGAGCGCGAAGTACTCGCAGTTGAGCGGGATGAGGACGGTGTCTGCGGCCACGAGACCGTTGAGCGTGAGCAGGCCGAGCGACGGCGGCGTGTCGATGAAGATGTACTGAAATTCGGACCGCAGCGCGTGGACGAGCCGGCGCACGCGGCGCTCGCGTGCGTCGAGCGTGACGAGCTCGATCTCCGCGCCCGTGAGCTGGCGATTCGCGGGCATCACGGACAAGTGATCGAAACCGGTGGGCAGCACGAACGCGCGCGCGTCCGGCGCGTCACTCATCAATGCTTCATAGACGGTGCCCGCCGGCGCGGACTGCCCTTTCAGCCCGACGCCGCTCGTGAGATTGCCTTGCGGATCGAGATCGACAACGAGCACGCGCTGCCCGGCCATGGCGAGCGAGGCCGCGAGATTGATGGCCGTGGTCGTCTTGGCAACGCCGCCCTTCTGGTTGGCGACGGCAATGATCCTGGCTTGTTTGGTCATACAGCCAAATCTAGCCTACTGCAGGTGCGTTATTGTCACGCTTCGACCTGGCCACGTCAAGGAAAGGATCGTCGATGTTCCACGTGGAACACCGCGAACACGGCTAGCTGAGGGCATCGGATGCGGCAAGCGAGCTGCGTCGCCTGTCGATTGAGAGGCAGAGCGTCCAACCGTGACGTGCGAACAGGTCAACGCGAGTTCGACGCAGCCTGGCGTTAGGCTGACCTGCGAGGTCGCCGATGATGAGGAGAAATGACGAGGAGACTCGAGAATCTGCCTCAGGAGCGCTTGGGAGCTCCTGGCCGCAGCCGTCTTCTCATTTGGCGGCGAAGGCTGAACGCGAACCCGATGATGCCAGCAACCAGGGCCAGCCTCAGCGCCGACTCGCTGAAGCCACTTGACCACGCGCCGAGACCGCCGGAGCCCGTTGAGACCACGTCGAGGAACGGCGTGGCGATGCCGATTGCCATAGCCGCCAGCTCAAGGGCGACCACGAAGACGAATACGACGATGGCGACACCGAGTCCGACCAGCAACGCTTTGACTACGAACATGGCTCAAGACGCCTCCGCGCCGGGCATGAGCAGCCGGCAGCACTGAAACGATGGAATCTTGCTTGGCGGAAGCCAGTACCACGAATTGTCGCGCGGGAATCCCACACGAAGCCTGTTTCAGATCAGGCGGAAAACCCATGCGACGAACCCCTGCGCGGAACTGCCATGAGAACCGCCGAGAAAAGCCCCGGGAGGAACCCAGTGGAACCAAGTTGAGGAACAGCCTGATTACTAACGTTCCACGTGGAACCTGGTCAATCAATCCGTTCGATCCCCAAGAGTACACTCCCATTCGCCGGCACCAGCAGTTCGCGAAACACTGGGTGCATGTTTGGAGGCATCTTCAGGCCTTCAAACTCATCGTGGGTCCCAAACATCAGCAGCCGGCCGCCAGGTCTAAGTAAATTTCTGTTATTAGACCAAAAATCAGCCGATATCTTGACCGCCCGTACGGTCACGACGTCCACTTTGCCGCGCAATTCCGACCGCCCTGCCAGCTCTTCGAAACGCCGATGCTCGACCTCGGTCCCCTCAAGACCGAGTTGCCGGACGACCTCGCGCAGAAATGCGGCCTTCCGCGTTCTGGCCTCGACCAGCACGGCGCGAAGCTGAGGCGCCATCAACCGCAGTGGAATGGCGGGGGAGCCGCCGCCCGAACCGATGTCGACCAGCAGCTGGTCGCCTGGTAGCACACGCCGCGCGGCGGCAACCGGTTCGATGATCAACCGGTCAATCGCCGCGTCGGTCGGAGGGTTCAGCTCGAAGGCCGTGAGGTTGCTTCGCTGGTTCCAGCGCCGCAGCACCTCGAGGTAAGCCGCGAGAGCTTCGGCCTGGTCTATTGGCACGGCCGTGCCTGCCAGAGCGGCACGCTGGCTGATGCGCTGTGGATTGTCGGGGTACGCCACGGCGCCCCTATTGTCGGCGGTCAGGCCGGCAGGGCGATAACCGTCCGAATCTGATACTACTGGTGAGTATTAGCCCCGTTGTTGGGCTCGCGCGCTGAACGCGATCGCCGCGCGAGACGCGCCGCCACGACCGCAACTGCCGCGGGCGTCACGCCGGGGACACGGCCGGCCTGGCCAATCGTCGCCGGCCGAACTTCAGTGAGGCGCTGCACGACTTCGCGAGAGAGACCCGGCAGATTCCTGTAGTCGAAGCCGTCGGGAATCGCGCGCGACTCATCCGCACGCGCGCGCGCCAGCTGCGCGTCGTGACGCTTCAGGTATCCGCGATATTTCAACTCGGCCGCGAGCGTCGCCTCGTCGATGTCCGCGCGCGGCGCCGCCGTCTCGACGACAAATCCCTGCGACGCGAGATCATTGGTCGTGACGCCAGGGCGTGCGAGCGCCTGATCAGCTGTGACCGTCTCGCCGGCGATCTTGACCTTCGCGATCGCCGCACGCTCGCGATTGCGTTCCAGTCGCGCGCGCCGCTCCTCGAACTTCTCCCACCGCCCATCGCCAACAAGCCCCGCGCGTCTGCCAATCGGCGTCAGCCGCAAGTCCGCGTTGTCGATGCGCAAGACCAGACGATGCTCGGCACGAGAGGTGAACATGCGGTACGGCTCGAGGCAGCCGCGCGTGACGAGATCGTCGATCAAGATGCCGATGTACGCTTCGTCGCGGCCGAGCACGATCGGCGTCTCGCGTCGAACGACGCGCGCGGCGTTGAGACCGGCGACGATTCCCTGCGCCGCCGCTTCCTCGTAACCCGAGGTGCCGTTGATCTGACCTGCGAGAAATAGGCCGGAAATACGCTTGGTTTCGAGCGATCGCGCGAGCTCTGTCGGCTGGATGAAATCGTACTCGACCGCGTACGCGTGACGAAGCAACCGCGCGTCACCGAGACCAGGGAGCGCGTGCACGATCGTGTCTTGCACGTCGCGCGGCAGGCTCATCGAAAGACCGTTGATGTAGATCTCGTCGACATCCAGGCCCTCGGGCTCGAGAAAAATCTGGTGACGCTCGCGTTGCGGAAAGCGCATCACCTTGTCTTCGAGCGACGGACAGTAGCGCGGACCGACGCCCTTGATCTGTCCGTTGAAGAGCGGCGAGTGCGCGATGTTGTCGCGAATGATCTGGTGCACGGCATCGGTCGTGTGCAACAGATGACACGCAATCTGATGGCGCGCGATCGGTTCCGAGACGAACGAGAACGGCACGATCGGATCGTCGCCGCGCTCTTCCGGAAATTGCGAGAAGTCGATGCTGCGACGATCGAGCCGCGGCGGTGTGCCGGTCTTGAGCCGGCCCATCACGAAGCCGCAGTCGCGCAACGAGTCGGCGAGCGCGCGCGTCGGCGGCTCGTCGGCGCGGCCGGCCGGCCGCTGCTCGTCGCCGATGTGCACGAGGCCGTTCAGAAACGTGCCGGTCGTGACGACGATCGCGCCACAGGAGACGACGGTGCCGTCTTCGAAGGTGAGCCCGGTCACGCGACGGCCGGAAAGCACGAGCGACGCCGCGCGTCCGATGATCCATTCCACGTTCGGCTCGGCCGAAAGCGCGTCGCGCACCCACGCGCCGTACCGGCGCTTGTCCGCCTGCGCGCGCGGCGACCACACCGCGGGCCCGCGGCTCCGGTTGAGCAGCTTGAATTGGATCCCCGTCGCGTCGGTCGCGAGACCCATCAATCCGCCGAGCGCGTCGATTTCGCGGACGAGATGACCCTTGGCGGTACCGCCAATCGCGGGATTGCACGGCATCAGCGCCACGGTGTCGAGCGACAACGTGCAGAGGCCGACATGACACCCCAGCTGCGCCGCCGCCCACGCCGCTTCGCACCCCGCATGACCGGCGCCGACGACGATGACGTCAAAAGACGACATTAGAGAAAGGAATTGTAGTCGTCATCGGGTACACCGGGTACATCGGGTACATCAGGTACATCGGGTACATCGGGTACATCGGGTACATCGGGTACATCGGGTACATCGGGTACATCGGGTACGACAGGTCCGAGGAACGCGCGTCACAGCCAACTTCTGTTGGTCTTGAAAAATCAAAAAGCTGACACACGATAGCTCGTTCCGCGTACCCGATGTACCCGATGTACCCGATGTACCTGATGTACCTGATGTGCCCTTATTTCCCCACGCAGAATTTTTCGAAGATGTGCCGCAACAAGTCGTCTGCCGTCCGCGTGCCGGTGAGCTCTTCGAGCGCGCGACGGGCAGCGGCAAGGTCTGCGAGCACAAGCTCCTCGGTCGCGCCGGCGTCGAGCGCGGCGACTGCCCGATCGAGCGCGGCGATGGCGCGATCGACGAGATCGAGATGCCGCACGTTAGAAATCGCCGGCACGTCGCGCAGCTCCTCGTGCTCCGTGAGCGCCGAAACGATGCGCGCGCGGAGCCCGTCCAACCCGGCGCCGGTCTTCGCCGACACATCGACGACATCAGCGTCTCGGTCGAGCCCCGACGACGCGATCGCCCACGCTCGTGGCAGATCGCTCTTGCTCGCGACGATCACGCGCGGGTGTGGGGAGTCGCCGACGATGCGCAGATCCGCCCCATCGATCCCCGTTGATCCATCAATGACGACGATCGTGAGGGCGGCAATGCTGCGCGCTTGCTCGGCGCGAAGCACACCCTCCGCTTCGATCGCGTCGCTCGCATCGCGCAGCCCGGCGGTGTCGACCAGCGTGACGGGCACACCGCCGATATCCACGCGCTCGGTGAGCACATCGCGCGTCGTTCCCGGCAGGGCAGTGACGATCGCGCGGGCGGCGCCGGCCAGCGCGTTGAACAAGCTCGATTTGCCGGCGTTCGGACGGCCGACGATCGCGACCAGCCGGCCCTCGCGCAGCACGCGGCCGGACCGGCCCGCGCGGGCGAGCGCTGCGAGGTCCGATCGCACGCGCGCCACTTCCTCACGCGCCTCGTCACGCGTGACGAAATGAAATCCCTCCTCTGGAAAATCGAGCGAGGCCTCGAGTTGCGCGGCGAGATCGAACAGGGCAGCGTCGACACGGCGGATCTCGCCGGTGAGGGTGCCCTCGAGTTGATCCATGGCCGCGCGCGCCTGAAGCGGTGTCACCGCGTCGACAAGATCGGCAACCGCTTCGGCCTGCACGAGATCGATCCGGCCGTTGAGGTACGCGCGCAAGGTGAACTCGCCCGGCTCGGCCAGCCGCGCGCCCGCGCCCATCGCGAGCCGCACGACGTGCTCGAGCAGCACCGGACTCCCGTGTCCGCTGATCTCCACGACATCGTCGCCCGTGTAGGAGTGCGGTGCTTGAAACCAGGTGACGACGACCTGATCGACCGCGCGCGGGGCAGACGCGGTCGCGTCATCCGTCACGCGCGCGAAGGTCGCGTGCCGAGGCAAGAACGGCTCATCACGTCCGACGAGTCGGCCGGCGATCGTCGTCGCATCAGGGCCGGAGAGCCGGACGACACCGATGCCGCCGCGGCCCGGCGGCGTGGCGATCGCCACAATCG
>CAYQRM010000044.1:0-28176 GCA_964419785.1 uncultured Solibacteraceae bacterium
CGAGAAGTGGCTCAAGTGGAAGCAGGCGACCGATCCGCTGCATTACATCAAGGACAAAGACGAGCGCGAGGCCGCGATCGCCCAGGTCACGCGCGACATGGTCAAAGCCGGCCTCATCAACGAGAACCATCTGCACGGGACCATCAACTGCGACGGCATCAACGCCAACGGCGATATCTGCGGCGTGACGACGACGAGTGGATTGGCGTGGAAGATTCCGGGGCGGCTCGGTGACTCGCCGATTCTCGGCGCGGGCCTGTATGTCGACAACGCCGTGGGCGCGGCCGGATCGACCGGACGTGGCGAGGCGAATCTCTACAATCTGTGCTCGTTTCTCATCGTCGACGAGATGCGGCGTGGCGCGAGTCCGAAGGACGCCGGTATGACCGCGCTGAAACGCATCAAGGACAACACGATCGAGAAGCGCCTGCTCAACGCACGCGGGCTGCCGAACTTCAACATCAACTTCTACATTCTCAACAAGCGCGGCGAGCACGCGGGCGTGACGATGTACAACCCCAAGAACGCGCTGACGTACGCGGTGTGCGACGGGCAGGGCGGTCGGCTCGAGAAGCTCGACGCGCTGCTCGACGGGGCGCCAGACGCGTGAGCCTCAGGAGGACTCGCGCGAAATCGATTGGCGATCTCAATTAGCGCGGCCGTCATCGTCGCGGTCGCTGCCAACACCGTGCACAACGCCAAGAACGCCGGTACCGGCACGCTGCGCGTCCTCTCGACCTACGTGCTCGAGACGGGCAAGCCAAGGGCGATTCCCGTCAAGTAGCCAACATTCCGCGCGCCGTTTCCGTCCAATCCCCGAGGGAGGCCGGACATGGCGTGGTGGAAGCGCGATGCCCCGACGCCGCCGGCACCGGCCGGTGACGGTTGGCCGCTGATTCGGCTGGCGGGCGTCACGAAGACCTTCGAAGGCGACGCCGACGAGCCGGCGGTCGCGCTGCGCGACGTCAGCGTCGATATCGGCCGCGGCGAGTACGTGTCGGTGTCGGGCCCCTCGGGCTGCGGCAAGTCGACGTTTCTCTCGATCCTCGCGCTGCTCGATTCGCCGACGAGCGGCCGGTACTTTCTCGGGGGCCGCGCCGTCGATCAGCTGTCACCGGGCGAACGCGCGCGCACGCGCAACGTCGACATCGGTCTCGTGTTCCAGAGCTTCAATCTGCTTGGCGACCTGAGCGTCTACGAGAACGTCGAGTACCCGCTGACGCTGCGCGGAACGAGCGCCGCCGATCGTCAGGCGCGCGTGACCGCGGCGCTCGATCGCGTCGGTCTGACGCCGCGCGCGAAACAGCGGCCGTCGCACCTGTCGGGCGGACATCAACAACTTGTCGCAATCGCGCGAGCGATCGCCGGACAGCCGCCGATCGTGCTCGCCGACGAGCCGACGGGCAACCTCGATTCGGTCAGCGGCGAGGCGGTGATGGCGATGCTCGGCGAGCTGCACGCGGGCGGATCGACGGTCTGCATCGCCACGCACGATCCGCGCTACATCGCGATGGCGAAGCGCCACATCTATCTCTTCGACGGCCGCGTCGTCGAGACGCCAGAAAAATAACGCCGGGTGTCTTTTTACCGAAACCGTAAAAAGACACCCGGCGTTATTTTCTACTTCAGCGCCTTGTCGATCGCTGCTTGCGCGAGGGGCGCCATGACGGCGTAGCCGGCCGCGTTAGGGTGCAGGTCGTCGGCGCTGAACTCGGACTTCAGCAAACCCTTGTCGTCCGTCATTGACGAGAAGTAGTCGAGATAGATGTGGCCGTGCGCGGCTGCGTAACTCTTGATCCACTCGTTGACCGCGTGAATGCGCGCCATCGGCCGCAGAAAGGTCTGCGGCGTCTGCAGCGTGGCAGGGAGGGTCGCGAGGTGGTACGCGCTAACCGGCGTGATGCTCGAGAGCACGACCTTGACGTGGCTCGCGACCGCGAGCTCGCTCATCGACATCAAGTTGTCCTCGATCATCTCGTCGGTGGTGGTGCCCGTGTTGCCGGCGATGTCGTTCGTGCCGGCGAGGATCACGACCACCTTCGGCTTGAACGCGAGCACGTCCGATCGAAATCGCACCAACATCTGCGGCGTCGTCTGACCGCTGATCCCGCGGTCGAGGTAGCGCTTGTTCGAGAAGAACGTGCCGAACTGCGGCCGCTGCCAGAAGTCGGTGATCGAGTCGCCCATGAAGACGACGTCGACGCCGGAGACCGTGCGGTTGTCCTCACGGTAGCGCCCGAACTGCGCCCAATCGCGCAGACGCGCGTCGTTGGCGGCCACTGTGCGGAGCGCAGCCGCGAGCTCCGTGCAGTTGGGCAGCGGCGGCGGCGCGTTTTGCGCGGCGGGCGCCTGCGCGGATCCTGCGAACGAGCACGCCAACACGATGCCGACGACTGCCGCTACGTGTGATCGCATACGGTTCCTCTCCGATGTGGGCGTGTGAACCTGCTGACGGCTATTTCGCCGCGGCTTTGAGGCCGGCGACCACCGGCACGCGGCCCGGCGTGCGCTTCGCGGCGCGCTCGAACGCGGCGCGCGCCTCGTCTTTGCGTCCGAGCTTGAGTAGCTCCTCGCCGAGTAGCTCTGCAGTGGGTTTGGCGAGCGGCGGCGGTCCGAATTCGAACGGCATCGTGTCTTCGGCGTCGGCCGCGGCGCGCAGCAACCGGAGGCCGTCGTCGACACGGCCGTCGTGGATGGCGAGCATGCCGCCGATTTCCTGGTAATACGGTGTCGTGCCGGCGAAGTTGGCCTCGGTGTGAACGAACATTCGCGCCAGCTGATCGTCGCCGTGTTGCAGCGCCGCGAACGCGTTCGTGAAGTCGTTTTCGATCATTGTGGCGGTGACGGGCGCAGCCGTCGGCAGCAGCCACTTCCGCATCAGCGACCAGTTCTGCGTATCGATGATCTGCCGCGCGCGCATGTCGACGAACGCGGTCATCTCATTGCTGGTCGGCTTGTTCGACGCGCGTGCGAAGCAGTCGTCCATCATTTTCTCGGCCTTCGCGATCTGTCCCTGCATCAAGTAGCCGTACTGCAACCATGACGGGTAATGTCCGCAGACGTTCGGTGGCAGGCCGCGCTTGGCGTTATCGGCGTTCTGCCCGGCGACCGCCCGCTCGTTCGCGATGACGACATCGTCCCACATGCCGAGCGCGACGAAGATGTGGCTCGTCATGTGCTGCGCGTGCGCGGCGGCCGGCGCGATCGACGAGTACTTGCGCGCCGCGGGCAAACCGAGCGCGGCGTGGACTGGATCGTCGTACGAGTGAATCAGGTAGTGCGCGGCGCCGGGATGATCGGGATTCGCGTCGAAGACCGGCTGCACGGTCGCGGCCGCGCGCTCGTAGGTCGCGAAATCGCGGACGCCGTCGCGGCTGCCGAGAATCGCGAGCGCGTGAAACGCGCGCGCCTCCATGTCAGTGGGATACGCATTTTGCAGGCGCTCCATGGCCCGCATGTACGCGTCATCGCGATCGTGCTTCGAGCCCGATCCGTACAACGTTTCCACGGCGCCCAGGTATTGGCGCTCGCGATCGGTCGACGCCTTGGCCGCGCGCGATTCGGGCGTCGGCGCGAGCCGGCCGAGCGCGGCGAGCGCGGCGGTGCGGTCCTGCTGTTGCCAGAGCGGGTGGTTATAGGTCATCGCCTCGCCCCAGTAGGCGAGGGCGAAGCCGGCGTCGGCCGCCTGTGCGTCACGAAACGATTCCGCGGCAGCCTGATATTCGAAGCTGTGCAAGAGCAAGACGCCGCGCACAAACGGCGCCTGCGCGGCGGCGTTGCCGGAGTTCGGAAAGCTGATGCTGCCGAGACCGTCGACGTGCGTGAGTCCGGGCGCGGCCGGCGGTTTCGTCTGAGTTGTAGGCGCAAGCGCGATCGCCAACACCGCGACGAGCGCCGGAAGCGTCGGGAAGTTCGTCATCTGTGTGAGGCTAGCCTACTCCGAACAACTGCACGAGGTGCACGAGTGTTTCCGTCGTCTTCTCGAGGCCGCGCCGTGAGTTGAACTCGAGCTTGCTATGGAAATTGTGGCCGCCCGTGAAAACGTTCGGACACGGCAGGCCGCGGAACGTGAGCTTCGATCCGTCTGTGCCGCCGCGAATCGGCTTCGTCGTCGGCGAGAGGCCCGCGCGGCGCGCGGCCTCGAGCGCGCGCTCGACGAGCTCGGGTCGATCCTTCAACACGTCGTTCATGTTGCGGTACTGCTCGATGACGTCGACCGCAACGGTCGTGCCGGGATGGCCCGCGGCAGTCTCGGCGGCGAGCCGTCGGACGAGCTCTTCTTTCGCGTCGAGCCCCGTGGGGCCGTTGACGTCGAAGTCGCGAAGGATCACCTTGACCGATGATTTTTCGACGTCGATTGTCCCCGCGTACGGGTGGATGAAGCCGACGCGGCCCTCAGTCGTCTCCGGGCGTATGTCAGCGGGCAGCCTCGTCAGGAAATCGCCCAGCGCGTATGCCGCATTCACCATCAGGTTCTTCGCGGTCCCGGGATGCGTGCTCACGCCGTGGAACGTTACCGTCGCGAGTCGCGCGCTCCACGTTTCGTGATTGATCTCGCCGACCGTGTCGCCATCGACCGTGTACGCGACCGGCGCGCCGAACTTGCCGACGTCGAACGTGTTGATGCCGACGCCAACTTCCTCGTCCGCCGTGAAGCCGATCGCGATCGCGCCGTGGCGAATCTCCGGATTCTGCTGCAGCACGTCGATCATCGTCATGATCGCCGCGACGCCGGACTTGTCGTCCGATCCGAGCAATGTCGTGCCGTCGGTCGTGATGATGTCGTCGCCGATCATGTCGAGCAGCGCGGGATTGCGCGCGACCGTGATCACCTGCGTTGGATCGCCCGGCAGCACGATATCGCCACCGCGATACTCCTCGTGAACAATCGGCCGGACGCTCGCGCCCGTGACCGCCGGTGAGGTGTCCACGTGCGCGATGAGGCCCACCGCCGGCGGGGCGCCGTGGCCAGTATTGCCGGGCACGATCGCGTAGACCATGCACGTCTCGCTGAGCCGCACGTTCGCCGCGCCGAGTGTGTGGAGCTCGCCGACGAGCATGCGCGCCAGATCCCACTGCCCGGGCGTGCTCGGCACCTGCGGCGCGCCCTCCCTGGACTCGGTATCGACCTGCACGTAGCGAAGGAAGCGGCTGACGACGGACTCGGCGGGCGGACGAAGCGGGAGAGTCACGATCGCCGATTCTGGCATACCTGTTCCGCACCGGGCTGCGTGAACGTCGCGCGTTCGTTAGAATCAGAGCATGGCCGCCGTCAACGTTTCCGCGCAAACCGAAATCTCCGCCGAGCCCACCGATATCGCGTCGGTCATGTTCGATCCCCAGCGCGAACCCGAGTGGGTGAGCAGCGTCACGTCGGTCGAGCTCGTCGATCGCGCGATCAAACCGGGCGCGCGCGTGCGCCGCACCGGCCGCGTGGCCGGCCGCGAGTTGACGTGGACGACGGCCGTCGAGACCTTTCATTTTCCCCACGCGCTCACACTGCGCGTCACAGACGGACCGATCGACGGCACGATCTCATACGTCATTCAGCGATCCGCCGCCGGCGGATCGACCGTGAAGATTCAGACGCGTGGGGAAGCGAGCGCGCTCGGCTCGCTCCCCGGAGCGTTGATCGAAGGGCCAATTCGCGCGACGCTTGAAGGGGACCTGGCGAGATTGAAGCACATCGTCGAACAGGGCTGATCGCGGCGCCTCTGGACGCCGGCTGCGGTGCGGCCGATAGACGTTCACATGAAGCACATCGTCACCGATCCGACGGACGTGCCTCCAACCCCGCCGACGTACGATCGCCGCCGGAGCCCGGATCGCCGCAAGGTCTGGCGCGGCGGCCGGCGCGACAGCGACTGGACGAACCGCCCGCTCGGCGGCCTCGATCGCCTCGAGCGTGAAGCCAAGCGCAGCGCCTGGCGCCGAGTCCTCTCGACTCTACATATCTGGTAACCTCCGAACCTCCTGGCTTGGAGGTGTTTGTGTCCGATCCATTGTTTGCTCCCATTCGTGGTGCAGAGAGCCGCGATCTGGGCCACGTGAAGCTCGACGTCGTCCGCACCGGCAAGGCGCGCGTGAAGCGCATGATCTACCCGCCGAAATTCCGTTGGTCGACAGACATGAAGCCCGTCGTCGGGAGCGCGCTCTGCATGCACGCGCATGTCGGATTTCTCGCGCACGGTGAGATTCACATCGAGTACGCGGACGGTTGCGTCGTCGAGTTCAAGGCGCCGGCGGTGGTCGCGATCGATCCCGGCCACGACGGCTGGGTCGTCGGCAGCGAGCCAGCGGTGATGATCGAGTTCGACTTCGAGCGCGACACGGTTGACAAGCTCGGCATGCCGACCGAGCATCGTCACTGATGCTCGTCATTCTTTTTCGATCACGTTTGCGCGCGGACGCAGCGCCAGGTTATCCGGACATGGCCGCGGAGATGCTCGCCACCGCGAAGACCATGCCCGGCTTCATCAGCTTCAGCCGCTACACATCCGACGACGGCGAGCGGCTGACCGTCGTCCGCTGGCAGGACGAAGAAACGCTGCGCGGATGGCGCGAGCACGAGCGCCATCGCATCGCGCAGCGCCTCGGGCGCGAGCAGTGGTACTCGGAGTATCACATCGAGGTCGCCGAGATCCTGCGCGATCGCGACTGGTCGCAGCGCTGAGGGAAGCCCGTCACATTTGGCGGCTGCGAGCGCGGAAAATTCCCGCGCGCTGCGTGAAACCCCGCCTTCCATCCGCTGGCGGGCCTCGCCGATGGCCGATTCTCTGCGCCGCGCGCAGCTCCAGAGTTTGGCCCATCTCTTGCGGTCAACAACGTCGAGAGTGGAAAGATGGGTTTGCGCGCAAGTGCTGTCGTGCTGTCCGTCGTTGTTGCTATCACTGTCCTGGCGTGCGATCGCGGGTCCCCCGTCCAGCCGTCGCAGCCGTGCTCGGTCGCGATCGATCCCACCACCAACCGATTTGACAGCTCGGGCGGAACCGGCATCATCACGGTGACGAGTCCGGACAACTGCGTGTGGAACGCTGTCGCCAGTGCTCAGTGGATTTCCATCCTGACCGGCGGGACCGGCACGGGCAGCGGATCGATCAAGTACTCGATCGCGCCCAACACATCTGCACAACCACGCACCGGCACGATCGCGGTCGGCGGACAACCGCACTTGATCTCGCAGGACGCGCAGGGTGCGTGCTCGTACGCGCTGTCTGCGTCGTCGACAACGTTCGGCAGCGCGGGTGGATCGGGGACCGTCACCATCTCGACGTCGAGCTCGTGCGGTTGGACGATGACGTCGGGGGACGCGTGGATCGTGATTGCGGGCGGCGCAAGCGGGCAAGGGTCCGGCACCGCCGCCTTCAACGTGAGCGCGAACGCAGGCGCGGCGAGCCGTACTGGACTCATTCACGTTGCCGATCAAACTGTGTCGATCACGCAGTCGGCGGCGGGGTGCTCATACACCGTCACGCCGCAAAGCGCAGCCTTTGGATCGGAAGGCGGTCAGGGCGCGATCTCGGTGTCCGCGCCGTCCGGTTGTACCTGGACGGCTGCGACAAGCGATCCGTGGATCAGTGTGGTTCAGGGTGCAAGCGGAACGGCCGACGGCACCGTGACCTACGCGGTCGCCAAACAGACGACGGCCGACGCACGAAACGGCGTCGTTCACGTGGCGGACGTCGATGTGCGCGTGATTCAGTCGGGCGACGTGTCGAGCTGCCAATATTCGGTCGCACCCGTCGCATTCACACCGTGCATGCCCGCGACAACGATCAGCGCAATGGTCGCGACCGGAGCGTCGTGCCCGTGGAGCGCGACCTCCAACGCCTCGTGGGCCGCAGTCTCGTCGGGCCAAACCATGACGGGCTCCGGCGCGATTACCGTCTCGATTGCCGACAACTACGATGCGCCGCGCTCCGGACTCGTGCTCGTCCGGTGGCCCACGCCCACGCTGGGACAGAATCTTCAGATCGCGCAGGCGGGTTGTTCGTACGCGGTGAGCACGAATGCGTTTTCATTCGCGGCTGCAGGTGGGAGCGGCAGTTTCGACGTCTACCAGTCGAGCGATCCGTACACGTGCGGCGGTCCGCTGCAGGATGCGTGTGTCTGGACGCCGACATCGGACTCGAACTGGATCGTCGTGTCGACCGGGACGACGCGCGGCGACAACCCCGTGCACTTTGTCGTCTCCACGAACACGACTGGCGTGACGCGCTCGGGCTCGATTCGCGTAAAAGACAAGACGGTCGTTGTTACTCAGTCGGGAAGTTGAGCCCCTGCGCGCGCGGCCGCGCCCCGGCGCCAAGCGCGCCGATCGCTTCGGCGAGGTCTTGAATCGAACGGACGCGGCGGCCTTCGATCGCGCACGCGACGAGGCCCGTGGCGTTCGCGACCGCGAAGCTCAGGCCTTTGAGGTTGTCGGCTGGGGCGACGCCGGGAATCGGCCGCGGGAAACCCGACGCGGCGATCTCAATCGCGCCGCCATCACGCACGTCCACTCGGCACGCATCGCGCGGACAGTCCCAATCGAGCGTTACGGCGACGACACCGGCAAGCGCGCCGGGCAGCCAGTCTGCGCCGGCCTCCGGCGCGGCGGCGACGACAATCGCGCCGCTTGCCAACGCGTCTGCGATCGCGGCCTCGAGCAGCGGACGATGGTCCTGATTGGTCGTACCCAGACTGAGATTGATGAGCGCGACGTGCTGCGCGGCGGCCCACCGGATCGCCGCCGTCAATGTCGCGCCGGTCGTTGCGAGCGACCGATCGAACACCTTCACGGCCACGAGCTCCGCGTCTGGAGCTTTCTCGCGAATTGCCGCGGCGACCGCCGTGCCGTGGCCGAGCCGATCGACGAGATCGCCGGCCGTCGGGCCATCGTCGCTGATGGCCGCGCCCCCGGCGATGCCGCCAACGTGTGGATGGCGCGCGTGGACACCGCTGTCGACGATGGCGACGCGCACGCCGCGTCCGGTCCGGCCCGCGGCGCTCGAGAGTGAGAGCGTGACGGTCACGTTCGGGCGGGCGCCGCGTCCGGTTGCGCGACCGCGAACAGCGCTGCGAAGGCTCCGCCGCGCGCGACGAGCTCGGCCGGCCGTCCGCTCTCGACGACGCGCGCGCCGTCGAGCATCACGACGCGGTCGGCCGTCCGCACGACCTCGAGCCGGTGCGAGATCACGAACGTCGTGCGGCCGCGCATGAGCTCGCGGACGCTCTCGACGACGTGGCGCTCGGCAATCGGATCGAGGGCGGCGCTCGGCTCATCGAGGACGAGGACCGACGGACTCGTGAGGAACGCGCGCGCGAGCGCAACGCGCTGGCGTTCGCCGGCCGAGAGCGCCAGGCCGCGATCCCCGACAATCGTTCGCAGTCCGTCGGGCAGTCCGTCGACGAACGCGCCAAGCCCTGCGGCCCGCACGGCGCGTTCAACATCTGCGGCCGGCGCGTCCGGTCGCGTGTATCGTACGTTCTCGTCGATCGTCGCGTGGAACAACACCGGGTCCTGGTCGACGATCTGGATGTGACGCCGAACGTCCGCCAGCCGGAGCGCACGCAGATCGACGTCATCGAGTCGCACCGCGCCTGAGTCCGGATCGAGCAACCGCACGAGCAGGTCGGCGATCGTCGACTTGCCGCTGCCGCTCGCGCCCACGATCGCGACAAGCTCGCCTGGCTCCGCGGCGAAGCTCACGCCTTCGAGCACGCCTGCGCCGCGTCCGTAGGACAGCGACACGTGATCGAACTCGAGGCGTCCCTGCACCGCCGGCATCGCCTGCGCGTCGGGTCGTTCGACGACGTCGATCGGCGTGTCGAGCACTTCCGCGACACGCCGCCAGGACACGCGGGCGGTGGCGAGCGCGCCGTACAGGCCCATCAGCGCCTGCACGGGCGCGACCACCCGCGCTTGGTACGCCATGAACGCGGCGAGCGTGCCCAGCGTGAGCGTGCCTTCGACCACGCGATAGCCGCCGTAGAAGAACACCGCGACGGTGCCGGCGCCGACCAAGACCGACGGCACGCTGCCGGCGATGTAGTGCACGCGCTGCAGGCCCATCAGCGTCGCGATGAAGGCATCGTTGAGGCGCGTGAAGCGTCCGACCTCTCGCCGCTCGGCCGACGACGTCACGACCGTGCGCATGCCTTGGAGCGTTTCGATCAGGAACGTCCCGATGTCGGCGCTGCGCTGCCGCATTTCAGCCGCGCGCGTCTCGAGCTGCCGGCGATAGATCACGAGCGCCCATGCCGCGAGCGGGAACGTCGCGAGACCGATGATGAAGAGCCGCCAGTCCATCCAGACGAGCATGGCGATGCTGCCCGCAAGAAAGAGGACGTTGCCCACCCAGGCGAGCGCCGTTTCCGCGGCCACCCGCTGAATCTCACTGATGTCGCTGTTGATACGGGAGACGATGTCGCCGAGCCGGATGCGCGCGTAGTACCGCGGCGACAGACGCTGCAGGTGCTCGTAGAGCTCGCGCCGCATGTCGAAGAGGATCTCCGCCGAGACGCGCGTGTACTGCAGGCCGCTCACGATGTTCAGCACGAACCCGAGCGCGCCGACGCCGACGAAGAGCTCGACGATCCGCGTGAGCGCCGTGAGATTGCGCCCGACGAGCGCCTGGTCGACGAGGGCCTTGGTCAGATATGGCAGCCACAGCGAGAGCGCGGTGCTCACGAGACTGACGGCGACGACCAGCGTCAGCCGGCGCCAGTACGGCAGGATGTAGCGGTACACCCGCCCGGTCACGGGCGTGTCCTCAGTTGCGGCCCGCGGCCGCGCGTCCGGGCGGCGGGAACAGCAGCAGCCGCGTCATGTCCCCGTCGAGCGTGATCGTTCGCAGCAGCTTGAACGTCGCGGTGTCGTAGAGATCGATCGTGTTGCCGGCCTGGTAGATGTACAGCGTCTTGCCGTCGCTGCTCGCGCGGATCGCCATGCGCGGACGTCCGCGGAACGGCGTGCGGTTGATCACCTTGTACGACTCGAGGTCGAACGTCCAGAACTCGTAGTCCCCGACGTCGCGCGCCAGGCCGTAGGCGCGCTTGTGGTCGCGCGTGACCGTGAACGACAGCGCACGCGCCGGTCCGACCGGATGGAAGTCGATCGACTTCTTCATGAGATCGATCCGGCCGATGCCCATGATCCGCCGGTTTTGCAGCGGATCCTGCATCGTCAGCAGGCCGGTGTAGAAGCCGGGATCGTCGCTGAAGGGATCGAGGCCGCCGAGACTGATCCGGCCGCTGCCTTCTTCGAGCGGACGCGACAAGTCCCACTTGTCGACCTGCGTGAAGTTCGTCGTCTCGTAGATCAGGATGTCGTCGCCGAACATGTACATCAGCTTGCCGTCGGGCGAGAAGATGAGGCCGGCGCCGTCCTGCTCTTCGTTTTTCGGCCAGGGGATCGTGCGCGTGATCTTGTGTGCCGCCAGGTCGTACTGCACGAGGGTCATCGGGCCGATGTCGAACCGATCGTTCAGCTTCGTGTAGTTCCGATAGGTCAGCATCACGTACTTGTCGTGCGGATCGGGCGTGAGATCCCAGATGCGCGTCTTCGTCTTGTCGTGGCTCAGCGTGAATGTGTCGAGCGTTTCGCGTTTCAGGCGATCGACGATTTCGATTTTCTCGCCCGTCGCGTCCGTCACGTAGAAGCGCGTGCGATCGTCGGATGGCTGCAGGTCGCCCGGCATGCCGTTCTTGAGCGGAATCTGCCCGATGACTTTCTCCGTGGCCTCGTCGAGGATCGTGATCGTGCCGCCGTAGTTGCCGATGTAGAACGTGCCCTCGCTGCCGGCGGCCGCGGGCTTCGCCGCCGGCGTGGCGGGCGGTTTGGACGTCTGCGCCTGACTCTTCACGGCGGCAGGCGCCGCGACGAGCGTGGCCGCGCACACGAGTGCGCCGAGCGCGAGCGGCCGGCGGGTTCGTCCGAGGTTCGTCACGATCCTTCTCCTCATCGGTCAACGCACAGCGCGCTACGGGAAGATCAAATCGATCTTGCGCCAGTCCTTCTGCGCCGCCGCACACTTGCCGGTCCACGTCGGCGCGTGGTTGAGCTGGTCGGGCACTTGTGCCGGCCAATAACAGCCGAAGTGGCAATCGAAGAGATCCCGCTCGACCGGCTGACAGAGCCCGGCCGTGCCGCCCGTGCGATCGACTTCCCAGCCCGGCGAAAAAATCGTCGTGCACCCGAGCGGCACATGCGGGCCGGTCGGCTGCTGCGGCGGCCGCTGCTGGAGGGCGACCACATCGGCCTCTGTAGCGCCCGCCTTCGCTCCGGTTGATCCTTGCGGGGCTTCGGCGAGGCTCGGCTCGGTTGCATTCACGACTCGCCGAGCTTTTTCATTAACTGGCTTGAGGTGCTTCATAGGTCGCCTCGAATTGCCGGAAGAAGCCGGGGTTGGCCTCCGCGATTTCGCCGTAGATCGTGAGACAGGTGTCCGTCCAGCCGCGAATCCACTCGCAATAATGAAGATTCGGACGTTCGGTCGTGCCGTAACGTGTGTGCGCTTCGTGGTAGCAGCCGCCGGCGCAGATCGGCCGCGCCCAGCACGTCGCGCAGTCGGTCTTGTTGGCGACGTGATGGGCGTCGAGAAACGCGGCTTGCTTCGTGCGATCGATGCCACCGCGCACGTCGCCGAGCTTGTGGTCGTCGGAGCCCGCGAATCGATGACAGAGCGCGACGTCGCCGGCCGTCGAGACGCCGAGCAACCCGAAGCCCGCGCCACACGGCCACGCTTTGCTCGATCCTTTGTGAATCTCGCCGAGCGTTTCGTGCACGTTGCCAAAGCCGTGATGGCGGCTCGCGAGCGCGGCATCCCGATAGTCGCCGGCGAGATCGCGGAACTGCGCGAGCACCTCGGTGAAACCCTGCTCGCCAAAGGCGTGCGGCCGGCCCGGCGCCGCGGTGACCGGCGCGAAGCCGACTTCCCAGAATCCGAGATCGTTCGTCAGGTGATCGTAAATGCGGCGCACGTCGAGCGTTTCGCGCGTGAGCGTCACGCGCGCGCCGATCGGCCGCGATCGGTGACGCGCGATGAGCGCGCGGATCTTCGGCGCGACGTGATCGTAGCTGCCGGCGCCGTTGTGAAACACCCGGAACTTGTTCTGCAGGTCCTTCGGGCCGTCGATCGAGATCGTCACGCCGAAGTCGTTATCGGCGAGAAAGTCGATCACGTCCGGCTTGAGCAGCGTCGCGTTGGTCGTCAGCGAAAAATCGATGTGCTTGCCGAGCTCGGTCGCGCGCGTGCGCGCGTACGCGACGGTCGTCCTGAGGACCTTGAAATTCAGGAGCGTCTCGCCGCCGAAGAACGTCAGGTGCGCGATCTTTCCCGACTCGCGGAGCAAGAGCTCGACGCTCTCGCGCGCCGTCTCTTCGCTCATCCACTTCGGCTGGCGGCCGTTCTCGGTCTGAACGATCTTGTCCTCGCCGTACTCATAGCAGTACGCGCAGCTCAGATTGCACTGGTTGGTGACGTTCATCACCATCGTCGCCAGCGGAATTGGTGTGAGCGGCAGGATCTTGGGCGCCGGCTTGTGCGGCGCCTCCTTTTCGGCCAGCGCCCGGACGCGCACGAGCTCGGCCACGCTTTCGTCAATCGCATCCGCGCTGTGACGGCTGGCCAGATCGCCGACCAGCTCGTCGCGCGATCGTGGGCGCGCCGCGAGCGCCGCCAGCACGTCTGCCGAGACGTCGTCGATCGCCATGACGGCCGCGCTCGGCGCGAGGTACACGAAGCGCCGGCCGGCCGCTTCGAACGCGTGGCAGTCGCCGGACTGCAGGGCGATCATTTCGATCCCACCGTGAAGAAATCCCAGCGCATGAAGAGCGGCACGGTGACGACCAGATGCGCGCGCGCCCGCATCGCCGCGCCGCCTTGCGGCGACGGCACGCTGGCGACGACCCACACGTCGCCGACGTTGTCGCGATTGCCCGAGCGCGCCGGATTCGGCCCGTCGAGCGCCGGCGTGAACTTGCCGCTCCGTCCGTCGATCTCGCCGACGAACTTCACGTCATCGTCGTCGTAGGTGCTTGTGTATTCCTCGACGGTCCACGTCGCGTCCAGCGCGCCGAGTGAAATATCGTCGGCCGTGTCGGGCTTGCCATCCGGGCCGTTGCTGTAGGCGGTCGCTTCGAACTGCGCGAACATCTTCGGAAACACGACGCCGCCGACGCGCGCCATGTTCCAGCTCGGCGTGACCTTGATGTAGTCGATGTGGTCGTAGATCGCGACGGCCGCTCGCGAGACCGTGCCCGCGACGACGACGTCGCGCGCGCCGACTGGAGCGTCCGCGGCCACGGTGACGTCCATGGTCACGAGATTGGGCGTCACGCTCGCGACGCGCGTCACCGACACGCCGCGTCCGAAGTCGATGTCGGAGGGCGCCAGTGTCGTGGGAAAGTTGGCGCCAAAGAGGCGCACGGATTGCGTCGACGTCGAGACCTTGAGTGACGGTCGATCGAGTCCGAGCACGACGACCTCGCGACCGACGCGTGTCATCTGCACGTCCTGGCCGATCTCGTCGTAGCCGCCTGTGAACCAGCGGCCCGAGAGCGAGCGCCAATCGCGATCGAGCGTCATCACCTCGCGCAGCGACGTCGCGTCGTCGCCGCCGACGGTCGAGCGGCCGCGCCATTGGTAGCCGGTGTAGATCAGCGCACGGCCCTGGCGCGTGACGGTCTTGCCGCCTCGCGCGTAGGTGAAGGTCTCGCTCGTCGTGAAGTCATCGGGCGAGGTGCTGCTCGGCGAAATCGTGACTTGTCCGTAGAAGGCGCCGGCGCCGTTCTCGTAGCCCTTGAGCGCCCACGTGCCGGCAATCTGCGGGCTGCGCATCGTCGCCGACCACGCCGTCCACTCAGGCGTCGTGAGCGGGAAGGCCGACTTCAGATGGGCGACGGCCTTTTCGTACGGATGGCGATTGTCCGGCGGCCGTCCGTCCGGCCCGGGTTCGGTGCTCGGCGGCCCGCCACGACGGAACACCTGGAAGTCGACGAGTGGATACCAGCCGCGGTGCATGTTGATCAGCAGGTTCCACTCCTGTGCGGAGCGGCGCTGCAGCATCACGCGACCGATCGAATGACAGCTCGAGCAGACGCGCTCGGTCTCGGCGTCGGCGGTGTACTTGAAATCGATCAGCCGGCGCTCGACTTCGAACGTCGCGGGCTTCAATTCTTCAGGCGCAAGGCCGAGGTGATCGGACAGGTACTTGACGACTTCGCGCGCCTGATCCGGCTCGAGGGTCGCGCCGTTGAGCGAGACCATGCGCCGGATTGTCTCCTGCCAGCCCTCGGGCGTCGTCCGGCGGTACGAAATGCGCGAGAAGCGATGCTTGGCGTCTTCCGAGTGACAGTCGCCGCACGCGGCTTTGACCGCAGGACTGAGGATCGGCGTGCCGTCTTCCTCGTCGGGTTTTGCGGCGTCGCTCGTCTGTGCGACGGACGCGGGCGTCTGCTGACGCGCGCTCGTCACCCGAATGCTGCCGGCGGCGAGCAACACGACGAGGCCCGACGAGACGATCAAGGAGCGTTTCATTGGCGGACCCGGCGCGGTTGTACCACACTGGCCCGCGTCCCGCAATTGGCGATCCGTGCGGTCATTCGGCGTATTCCAACGCGCCGCGCGCGATGAGCACAGAGAGCGCGCCGAGAAAATCAGGCAGCGGCACGTCGCGATGTTCGGCAACGAACGCTCCGAAGAGTTCGCCGACATCGGCGTGCGCCGGAGCAAGCCGCACGAGCCCGACCAGATCGACATTACGGAGGTAGCGCACGCCATCGGGCCACGCCGGCGCGAACAGGTGATCGTCCATCACGATGTCGCGCCCGCGCACGGCGGCGCGCGGTGCAATGCGGACCGCGGGGCCGATCCGAAGCCGGATCACCGGGCGCTGTTTGAGATCCGCGAACGCGCGCTGCACGTCGGGATCGCGCGCGAGAGCTGTGGCGTCGGGTGAACCTTCGAGGTCGTCGTTCTCAGCCGGCTCGGCGCGGGCGAGCCAGAACGGGTGCGGCGTCGAGCGAGCCGCGTCGGCGGCGACGCGCAGGGACGATTGCATGGCCGCCGCGGCCAGTTCGCGCTCGCGTCGATTGAAAAAGGCGAGCGCTGCTTCGCGCATCGACGGCGTCGTGATCGCCGTGTGCGTCGCGATCGCCGCCAGCCATGCGGACGCGAGCGCTTTCTTCACGCCAAATGACGAGAGCGGATCGATGAACGATCCCGCATCGCCGACGAGCAGGAAGCCATCGCCGGCGTAGGCCAGCGCGTCGTACGGCGACGCGTCGGCACCTGACGGCCCCTCCGACAGCGTCGCCTCGGCGATCAGCGCGCGAAAGGCGGTGACCTTGTGGAGCTCGCTGCGATAGACCTCAACCGCGGATTCGCCGCGTGCGAGATTGGTGCGCGACGGATCTACCATCACCGTCACGTGCCGCACGCCAGGACTTGCCGACACCGACCATGCCCACCCGTCGTCGTACGACGCGACGAGCGTGTGCGCCGGATTGGTGTCGGCGAAGCGGGTCGCTGATTGCCAAACGCCGACGAGCGCGATCGTTCGCGCCGGTGACTCCGTGCGGCGCAGCCCGTGCCGCGCCACGACACCCGTGCGCCCGGAGCAGTCGAGCACGATCGACGCGGACGCGTGCGCGACGCCGCTGTCCGTTTCGAACGAGACCGACGGGGCCTCGCCGGCCAACACGCCAGAGAGACCTGGAATCCGCGCCTCGATCACTCGTCCGTGGCGATGCTCGGCGCCGGATTCGATTGCCAGCCGACGCAAGACGTCGTCGAAGCGGCGACGCTCGACCTGGTAGCCTGCCGCCCCGCCGCCAAACGACTCGGACCGAACTGGCGCGTCGGCCCACCACACGGTGTTGCCACGCCATGGTGCGAAGCCCGCGTCCTCGATCGCGGCGAGCATCCCGAGCGCCGACAGCACTTTCTCGGCGCTTGGCGGAATCGATTCGGCGAGCATCCGGCTCTGGCCGCCAGGTCGATCGATCAACAGCACGCGATGCTTCCAGCCGGCCAGCAGGCGCGCGGCCCCGCACCCGGCGGGACCGGCGCCGATGATGATGGCGTCGTAGTCGCGTGAAGCCATGCGCGCTCGCGTCTATCGACCGTACTTCTTGAGGATCGTCTTGAGCTGATCGATCGGCAGCGCGCGGATCGTTCGTCCGCTGCCCGTTGTGTCCGTTGCCTTGAGGAGCGAGTTGTAGACGGCTTCTTCGGTTGCATCGAGCGCGCCCTCAAAGAGCGAGGAGACCGCATCGGTGGGCAGGATCGTCCGTGGCTGCGGAGCGTTCGTCACCGTGACGCGATTGGCCGCCGCCGTCGAAAACGCGATCGCGAAATCGCCGCTGCCGTTCGAGTAGGTCGATCCCGTTCGCGCGAGCGCGTAGATCGCGCGCGCCGACAGTCGCTTCAAATCGCGCGCGTCGAGCGGCGCGTCGGTGGCGACGACGATCATGCAGGATCCATCTGCGCCGCTTGGCGTCTCTGCGCCGCCCCCGCCGCCGGCCGGCGTGATCTCTCGCCACACGGGCACGCCCGCGATCGCGAGTCGTCCGCCGAAATTGGTTTGCACGAGCACGCCGACCGCCCAACTGTCAGCGCCTTGTCGCACGACGCGAGACGACGTGCCGATGCCGCCCTTCCAGCCGAACGCGATCGTGCCGGTGCCCGCGCCCACGGCGCCTTCATCGACCGGGCCGCTCTTTGCGTTGTTGATCGCCGAAAGGACGTGCTCGCGCGTGACGTGCAAGCCGCGAATGTCGTTGAGGGTACCGTCATTCGTTTCGCCGACGAGCGCGTTCACCGATCGCACGGCGTCGTTGCCAGGCTGCTCGAGCGTCCACCGGACGACGGCGTCGACGGCTGTGCCCACCGAGAGCGTGTTCGTCAGGACGATCGGCGATTCGATCGTGCCGAGCTCATCGACCTGCGTCGATCCAGCAAGCTTGCCGAACGCGTTGCCCACGAACACGGCGCCTGGCACTTTCTCGCGAAACAGATTGCCACCGTGCGGCACGATCGCCGTGACACCCGTGCGCACGGCGTCGCCTTCGACGACGGTCGTCTGTCCCACTTTGACACCGGCGACGTCGGTGATCGCGTTCAGCGGACCTGGCGAGCCCGCGCCTGGCGCGATTCCCAGCTCCCGCGCGCGCGGTCGATCGGCCGCGCCGGCGGCAATGAGCGTGCCGCCAATCAGCGCGTTGGCGAAAAAGACTCGAGCCTTGTGTGCCGGCATGGATGCCATGATAATCGGCCCGCCATCCGGCAGAGACGCAAGGAGCGTGAATGTCCGCGAACGTCCGCATCCATCGGTTGGATCCATCGATCCCACTTCCGTCGTATCAAACTGCCGGCGCGGCGGGATTCGATCTCGCCGCACGCGTCGACATGGTGGTGCAGCCCGGTGAGGTCACGCTCGTGCCGACAGGGCTCGTCATCGAAGTGCCCGAGGGGCACGTGCTCGGCGTGTTCGCGCGCAGCAGCACGCCGCTCAAGCGCGGGCTCATGGTCGCCAACGGCGTCGGCGTCGTCGATGCCGACTACTGCGGGCCCACCGACGAGATCAAAATCGAGGTCTACAACTTCACGAGGACGGCTGTCGCCGTCAAGCGTGGCGATCGGCTGGCACAGGGACTCTTGATACCGGTCGTTCGAGCCGAGTGGCAGGAACGCGCGCCCGAGAAAGTTGCGCGCGGAGGATTTGGCACGACAGGGGAACGTTGAAAGTCGAGAAGTCGAGAAGTCGAGAAGTCGGGAAGTGGGGAAGGCGTGAGCGGTGCCACCTCTCGACTTCTCGACCTTTCGACTTCTCGACCTTCGAAGGTCTACCGGGTTTTGACGACGTAGACCGCAAACCCGCCCGCGGTCTTCGCCGGGACGACTTGCCACTCCCGATCGCGATGGCCGGCCGACACGGTCGTGCCGACGACGATGCCGAGCGTGGCGCCGGCGGCGGTGTCGGTGACCCAGTGCTGGAGGTCGCGCACGCGGCACCAGCCGACGAATCCGCTGAAGGCGTACGCCGGGAGGCCGACTTTCCAGCCAAAGTGGGACGCGGCGACCGCGGCCGTCGCGAACGTCGCCGACGAGTGGCCGGACGGAAACGAGTTGCTGCCGCCATTCGGCCGCGTGCGATCGACGGCGAGCTTGATGGCGCCCGTCAGGATACCGTTGAGAATCTGCGCGCGGATGAGGTCGCTGCCGATGTGGGTCGTCACATCGTGATGGATGCTCTTGCCGATGATGTAGGTCGCGACCGCCGCACCGCCCTGCACCCAGCCGTCGCCGAGGACGTTCCCGATCTTCGTGTACGACGATGGCTTCGAGTCGCGAGCCGCGTCAGCCGCATCGTCATCGGTCGGCATCAGCGCGAGCGTGACGCCCGTTCCCGCGCCTGCGATTTCGAGTGAGCGCACGGAGGGTACGCTCTTCAGGTCCTGCCAGAAGTTCGGTACCACGCGAGTGAATGGCTTGTCGTCCGTCCACTCGGCCGACGCGGTCGAGCGCGGCGGAGAAGGCGATTGCAGCGCGAGCGAAATGGTGATCGCCCAGGCGGCGGTCAGCACGGCCGAAGGATAGCAGCCTCGCGTGCTATCGTGAAGCCAGAATGATCAAATCGTCCTCGTCGGGACGCTTCACGCGCGACGCGCGCGCGCTCCTGAAGAATCTTCAGATTCACGACGTGAACGATGGCGCCTGCTGGGGCACTGACGGATGGATCGTCGAGCCCTCCGCGACGCCGCTCGTCTCCGTCAATCCGACCACCGGCGAGCCGCTCGCCGCCGTGCGTCTGGCGTCGACGGCCGCGTGCGACACGGTCGTCGCGCGATCGGCGCGCGCGTTCGAGTCATGGCGCGAGCGCCCGGCGCCCAAGCGCGGCGATCTCATTCGCGATCTCGGCAGCGCGCTCCGGGAGCTCAAGGAACCGCTGGGCGATCTCGTCACGCTCGAGATGGGGAAGATCCGCGCGGAAGGCCACGGCGAGGTGCAGGAGATGATCGACATCTGCGATTTCGCGGTCGGCCTCTCGCGACAGCTCTACGGCCTGACGCTCGCCTCCGAGCGCCCCGGCCACCGGATGATGGAGCAGTGGCATCCGCTCGGACCCGTGGGCGTGATCACGGCCTTCAACTTTCCGGTCGCTGTGTGGTCGTGGAACGCGGCGATCGCCGCCGTGTGCGGCGATCCCGTCGTCTGGAAGCCCGCCGAGCCAACACCGCTCACGGCGATTGCCGTGCAGCACATCGCGAATCGCGTGATGGCGGATCACGGTGTTTCCGGGCTCTTCTCACTCGTGGTCGGGCCAGGCCGCACCGTCGGTGACGCGATGCTGCACGATCATCGCCTGCCGCTGATTTCATTTACGGGATCGACCGCCGTCGGCAGACACGTCGCCGAAGTCGTGGCGTCGCGTTTCGGACGCACGATTCTCGAGCTCGGCGGCAACAACGCCATCGTGGTGACGAAGGACGCGCGGCTCGATCTCGCGACGCGCGCGATCGTCTTTGGCGCGGTCGGCACCGCGGGCCAGCGTTGCACCTCGACGCGGCGGATCATCGTCGACCGCGCGATCTCGACCGAGCTCATCGATCGGCTCACGCGCGCGTACGCGCAGGTACCGATTGGCGATCCGCTCGAAGCGGGCACGCTGATGGGCCCGCTCGTCAATCAGGCCGCGGTCGACGGAATGACCGCGGCGCTCGACGCGGCGCGCGCGCAGGGCGGACAGATTGTCTACGGCGGCAAGCCGCGCGCCGATCTCGGCGCGTGGTTCGTCGAGCCGGCGATCGTCAAGATGCCGGCGCAGGCCGAGATCGTGACGCAGGAAACGTTCGCGCCAATTCTGTACGTCATGGAGTACGACACGTTCGACGAAGCACTGCGGCTGCACAACGACGTGCCGCAGGGCCTCTCGAGCGCGATCTTCACGGAGAGCATGCGCCTCGCGGAAGCGTTTCTCTCCGCGCGCGGATCGGACTGTGGCATCGCCAACGTCAACATCGGCACGTCGGGCGCGGAGATCGGTGGTGCGTTCGGCGGCGAGAAGGAAACCGGCGGCGGTCGCGAATCCGGATCAGACGCGTGGAAGGCTTACATGCGGCGGCAGACGAACACGGTCAACTGGTCGGATGCGCTGCCGCTCGCGCAGGGGATCACGTTCGGGGAATAAAGACGCGTCAAGCTGGAAGTTAGAAGCCAGAAGTGAGAAGTTTCGGAGCCGTCAAAATTACGAAATCGCTCGGCGACGAATTTGGCCTCGACGCTCAGGCTATGCGAGCCGCACGGCACTGGTTGTTCAGCCCTGGCACGGTCGACGGGAAGCCGATCCCCGTCGTCGTCACGATGGTCATGACCTTCCGTCTGCACTGATTCACGAGTACCTTCCGAACTTCTAACTTCTGGCTTCTCACTTCTAACTTGATCGGTCTTTATTCCTCCCTCAGTGCCGCGAGCGGGTCCACCCGCGATGCCCGTCGCGCGGGAATCGCACCCGCAACGATCGCGACCGTCGTCAGTACGAGCGTGACGCCAGCGAACGTCGCGACGTCCGTCGGAGAGACCTGATAGAGCATCGTGCCGAGCCAGCGCGTGAGCGCGAGCGCGGCGGCGAGTCCGACGGCGAGGCCGATCGCTGCGAGCGTGAGTGCGCTTCTGACCACGTGCCCGACGACCTCGGCGCGCCGCGCGCCGAGCGCCAGGCGCACGCCGATCTCCCGTGTCTGACGCGAAACGATGAATGAGAGCACGCCGTAAACGCCCACCGCGGCGAGCACGAGCGCGAGGACCGCGAATCCGCTGAGCAGCGTCGCGCCGAGGCGCGGCTGCTCGACCTGTTGGTTCACAAAATCCGTCATCGCCTGCACGCCATAGATCGGCAGCCGGGGATCCAGCGTCGACACCGTACGGCGGAGTGTCGGGACGAGCGCCTCTGCATTCGCCGTGCGGGCGACGATCGCCATCGCCGGACGCCGATCGCGTGTCCACATCGGCAGCTGCGTGAGCGGCGTGTAGATTTCGACGTACGGCGGCTCGGCCGTGATGCCGTAGTGCCGCACGTGACGCACGACGCCGACGATCTCTCGCCACAACGGCGTCATCGTCGCGCGATCGACGTTGTGGCCGGCGAACTCGAACGCGATCCGCTGGCCGACCGGATTCGTTCCGCCGAAGAGCTTCGCGATCGCCGACTCGTCGACGATGACGACCGGCGTGCTCGACGTGGTGTCCTGCCGATCGAACGCGCGGCCCGCGAGGATGGCGATGCCCATCGCCTTGAAGTAGTCGCCGCCGGTCGCCTGAAACATGCACATCGCCGGCGGGTGCTCGTTCGACGGCAGCGGGTCGCCTTCCTTGATCACCGGCGATTCCGAGCCACCGCCCTCGAGCGGCACCGCTGAGTTGAGGCCGATCGATTCGACCCCGGGCGTGCCCTGCAGCCGATCGATCAACGAGTCGTAGAACGCGATCCACGCCTCCGGCGTCGGATACGCCGCATTCGGCAGCGCGAGGCGCATCGTCACCACCTGCGAGGGCTCGAAGCCGAGGTCGATTGCGAGCATGCGATCGAGGCTCTTGACGACCAGGCCGGCGCCGACGAGCAGCACGGCCGCGACGGCGACTTGCGCGATGACCAGTCCGCGGCGCAGGCGCGACGCGGTGCGGCCGCCGCCGGTCCGCACGCTGCGCAGCGTGGCCTGCAAGTCCGGCGAAGATGCGCGAAGCGCGGGGAGCAGCGCGAACAGCGCAACCGTGAGCGCCGTGACGATGACGGCGAATGCTGCAACCCGCCAGTCGATGGCCAGCAGGTCGATGCGCGGGATTGAGGTGGGGCGCATGGCCATCAACACGCGGAGCGCGAGGCTTGCGAGCCCCAGACCGAGCGCACCGCCGGCGATCGCGAGCAGCGCCGCTTCGAGCAGCAGCTGGCGCAGCAGCCGTGCCCGTCCGGCGCCGAGCGCGGCGCGAACGGCGAGCTCACGCTCGCGGCTCTCGGCGCGCGCGAGCATCAGGCTCGCGAGATTCGTGCACGCGATGACGAGCAGCAGCGCGACCGATCCCAGGAGCACGTAGAAGATCGGCCGGATGTCGCGCACGATCTGCTCGTAGTACGGCGACACCGACACGCCCACGCCCTTGTTCGAATCGGGGTATTGATCGGCGAGCCGCCTGGCGATGGCCGTCATGCCCGCGCGCGCTTGATCGACGCTCACGCCCGGACGCAGGCGAGCGACGCCTTGCAGGCCGGGGTGCGCGCCGCGCGGCGGAAATCCGCGAACGGCGAGGCCGAGCGGCAGCCACACGTCCGTCGTGCGCGAGGGAAACCGCATCGTCGCCGGCATGATCGCGACGATCGTGTACGGCTCGTTGTCGAACGTGACGATCTGGCCGACGAGATCCGCTCGCGCGCCGAAATGAGTACGCCACAGCCGCTCGCTCACGATCGCCGTGTGCGCCGCGCTCGGCTGATCGTCAGCGACGCCGAACACCTGGCCGGCGAGCGGGCCGATCCCCATTGCCGCGAACACTTGCGATGACGCGAGGCTGCCGCTGAGCCGCTCCGGCTCGCCGTTGCCGGTCATCGTCACCGATTGACTGCGGTAGATGCCGATCTCCGAGAAGACGTCGTTCTGTGTCAGCCAGTCCTCATAATTCGGAAACGAGATCGACATCGGCTGGCCGTTGTGGCCGAGCTCGCCGAGGAGCACCAGACGATTCATGTCCGGGTACGGGAATGGCCGAAGCATCGATCCATCGGCGACGGCGTATACGGCGGTCGTCGCGCCGATGCCCAGCGCGAGCGTGAGCACGGCGACGATGGTGAAGCCGGGCGTCCGGACGAGCGTGCGAACCGCATGCCGAAGTTCTGAGATCCAGCGATCCATGGGTGTGCTCCTGTGAGCGGAGACTGGAATGACGTTGGCCCTCGACCTGAGCGGCGGCAGGGCGCGTTCGACCCACGCGCGGCGAAGGTCGCTCGACGTCGTGACGATCCAGCGCGCGGCGCCTCCTACTCCCCGCGTCGCCCACGCGTCGGCGAGCGCCTCGTCGAGAAACGCGGCGATCTCGGCGACGTCGCCGGCCCGGCGCGGGTACATCGCGGCGATCCAGCGGGTGAACTGCGCGCGCGGCGTCGAACGTCCAGACACGGCTATCGCGCCCGGGTGATGAGCGCCTTCGCTCTCGCGAGGTCGACGAGTGTCGCCAGCCGCCGCGCCTCGGCGCGCGCGACTTCACGCCCAAGCGTCGTGACGCGGTAGTAGCGGCGGCGTTCGTCGGCCGCCCGGCCGCGAGCTGGCCGTTCTTCGACCAGCCCGGCCTCGGTCAGCCGCGCCAGCGTCCCGTAGAGCGTGCCGGGCCCCAGCCGCACGGTGTCGCCCGTGCGCCCGGCGATTTCCTTGGCGATGCCGTAGCCGTGCCGGTCCTCGTCTATCAGCGCGAGGAGCACGTGAAAGACCGCGGGCGTCAGCGGCAGGAAGCTCTGGGCAGTCGGCGGCGTGGACATGGCGGCTCAGTATCCGTGACAGATGTATCCGTCACGGATACATTGGACGAGCCGGCCGCGGGAAAGGTTGTGCGCGGGCTATTATCCGGTGCCGCCAGCCACCAGCCGCCAGCCGTCCGCCGCCGTCGAGCCGGTTCGAGCTGGAATGGCCTGGTCGAGTTCAGGCGTCGGGCTACGCAGTTTTCGGCAACCCGCGCGACGCCAGCGCCGCGATCAGGTAGCACGCGCTGCCGACGATCATTGCGACGTGAAAGCCGGTGAGGAGCGCGATGACGACGGTCCCGACTGACCCAAGAACGGACATGACGCCGTTCAGCCCCCAGTAGAACGGCGGAGGAGGCAGCGCACCGCGGCCCGTCTTTCGCAAGCCCTGCGGGAAGGGCATGCCCATGAGCAGGCCGAATGGCGCGATGAGGAGAATCGCGATCGCAATCCGCGCCCCGAGCCCGAGCGGCAGTAGCGTGGGGACGAGGACGGGTAAGAGAAACGCGCCGACGGTGCCCAGCGCCGCCACTGTCAGGCACGCCACCATCGTCGGGACGCGCGGGCTCAGAAAGCTGCCGATGCCACTCGTCGCGAGCAGCGTGAAGAGCAGCACGGACAGCGTGTAGATCGGGTGACCGACGAGCAGCACGAGATTCTGGAGCAGCGTGAGCTCGATCGCGATGAAGCCCGCGCCCAGGCACGCGAAGTACACGACCGACGCTGCGTAGGGTCCGACGGGTTCGCCGCGCGGTTTGCCGAACGCCGCAAAGAGCACGAGCATCACGCCGACCGGCTCGACCAGCGCAAGGAGGCCTTGCCGCATCTGATACGGCATGCCCCACGGCTTTTCGACCGCGAAATAGAAGGGGCTGTCGTCGTAGACGGGATCGACGCGCCGCGGCGATTCCGCGCTGTACTCGGCCAGCGTCTGCTTACCCGAGAGCAGATCCGCAAACGGCGGCGCGGCGACGCGGCCCGGCACGATCAACGGCGACGCGAGGTTCCACGTATTCATCATCGCGTCAGTCTCTTCCGGCGTGAACGGTCGTTTGCGCAGCATGAAAATCATCTGCGGCGGATCGCTGCGTCCGTTCTCTTCTTTTTCAAGCAGGACGACGACGCGCTTGGCCGCTTCGGTGGGACCAAGCAGCGCCACCGAGTTCGACACGAGCCGCGGGATGTCCGCGTCCCACCTCAAAATCGCGAGCACCCCGTCGTCGGTCAGATGGTCGTAGTACCCACGAAAGGCCTGCGTTGTGTAGAGGTAGTTCTCCGAGAGCGAGAGCCCGCCCGACGCGACCGAGGCCCACGAATCCACGAAGCCGAGCAGGATCACGTCGAACGCGCGATCGGTCCGGCTGATGAACGTGCGGCCCTCGCTTTGGACGACTTCGACGTCAGGACGATCGTACAGGTTGCCCGCGCGCGCGCCGTAGTGGCGCACGAACTGCAGCATCAGCGGGTTCAGCTCGACCGCCGTCACCTTCCTGCTGCCCGACGCGAGCGCGACGAGCACATCCGAGCCGCCGCCGGGACCGATGATGAGCGTGTTCGGCTGCTTGACGAGCCGGAAGGGGAGCGCCCGGTACCACGTGCTGAAATCGCGCGCCTTCTCGAGATCGCCGTCCCACTGGAGCACGTTCGTCCACGCATCCGAATCGATGTACAGCCGCGCGAGGTACGGCGACTCGAAGCCCTCGACGGCGTCGATGCGCGAGTACGCGTTCCATCCCGTCTGCGTGATGTGCGCGCCGGGCGTTTCTTCCATGTGACGATGCATCGCCTTGAGTTCGCCGGGCGTGACGCGGAACAGACCCGTGCGCTCGTTCGTGAACGCGGCGGCCGCCATGACGACCGCCACGAGCCCGGCCACCGGCGCGAGTCTCTTCGACATCACGGCGGCTGCGATGAGCGGCAGGACCGCGGCGATGAGCACCGTCGCCTCGCCGCCGAACACCTGCAGGAAGAGCGTGACGATAAGCGCGCCGATCGAGGCGCCGGCGAGGTCAGCGAAGTACAGTGTCGAGGCGATCTCGCGCCGCAGGTGGAACGCCATCGAGAGCGCAACGCCGGCGAGGAAGAACGGCAAGAGCGGCGTGACGAAGTACACGCCGAGCCGGTCCAGCCGGAACGGGAAGAGCACGATCACCCACAGCGCGATCGGAATGCTGATGCCGTAGAGCGCCGCGAAGAGCGCGACCTTGTCCGTGGTCGGGACCACGCGTCGCTTCAACATGTGCAGCGCGAGGCCGCCGAGGCCCCAGCCGAGCAGCGCGACCGAGATCGCGACGAACGCGAAGTGGTACCAAATCGTCGCCGAGTAGATGCGGGTGAGGCCGATCTCGAAGATCAGCCCAGAAAATGTGATGAGAAATACGCCGAGGTAGATCGCCATGCGCGCGTAGAAGTAGATGCGACGTCGGCGGGTGCGGTCAAGCGTGCGCAGCCGGGCCGCCGGCGTGCGCTACTGCAGCGCGCGATACGCCTCGAGCGCGCTCGTCACGTGTTGCAGGACGCTGGCCACCGCGGCGTCCGCCGTCGTCGTTGGTCGCACGTCGGCGTCCTGCAGAACGTGATAGAGGTCGGCGAGCGGCGCCGCCGCTTGATCGAGCGCGTCACGTACGGCCTGCAGCTTCGCCGCGGCGTCGCCGGAGGCCGCCGCCAATCGTGTCCGCACATCCGCGCGTGCCTTTGCCGTGTCGCGGATCGCCGCATCGATCGACTTCGAGAGTTTGAACTGCAGCTCGAGATCCGCCGGCAATGCTTTGGCGCGCGGATCCATCTTGATCACGACCGGCTGGCGGAACGCCCGGTCGCCAACGATCAGCCGCACCTGATACACCTCGGGCATCACGAGGACGCCGAGCGGATCCTTTGGCGTCTCGTGCGCGACCGCGCCCATCGGGTACGAAGGCGAGTCGACCGGCGGCGGAGCGCACCGCAAGTCCCAGAGGAAGCGATGCAGGCCGGGCGCCGTCGAAAGACGCGTGGCCGGACGAATCCAGTAGTCGGGAATGTCGCGATTCGGAATCGGCGCGTCGAGCGGATCGTCGCTCGAAAAATGCCGCAGCACCTCGCCCGTCGTCGCCTGCACGATGTCGAGGCTCACGGGACCGGTCACGCCCGGGCCGATCAAGTAACTGATCGTCACGCCGTCGGGCGGATTGGGCGCTGCCGGCTCGTCCGGCGGCAGCGGCGTGTCCGTGTTCGCGTCCCAACGCACGCGATACGCCGTGCCCGGCCGAAACAGGAACGCCGGCGCTTTCGCAATGTCGCGGGTGATCTGCCGCAGCGGCGAGAAATCGTCGAGAATCCAAAACCCTCGTCCGTGTGTCGCCACGACGACGTCGTCGTCTTTGACCGTCAGATCGCGCACGGATGTCGCCGGCATGTTGAGGCGCAGCGACTGCCAGTTCTCGCCATCGTCGAACGAGAGGAACACGCCGAGCTCCGTCGCGGCGAGGAGCAGGCCGCGTCGAAGCGGATCTTCGTGGACCGCGTTGACGACGCCGACCGGCGGCAGGCCGGTGACGATCTCGCTCCAGGTCTTGCCGCCGTCCCGCGTGCGGAGGATGTGCGGCCGGAGATCGTCGAGCCGCAAGGTGTTGATCGCTGCGTACGCCGAGCTCGTGTCGAAGTGCGAGGCCTCGAGCATCGACACTTTCATCCACGGCGCGAGGACGG
>CAYQRM010000045.1:0-43741 GCA_964419785.1 uncultured Solibacteraceae bacterium
GAGGTCGTTCGGTCCGCTGCCCAACCGACCTCCGGCACCCTACGCGCACAAACTGTGGAAAAAAGCCCCGTCCCTATCGTCTCGGACGCTGCTTCGGCGCGATTAAGCGAATGATGAGCTTCCCGCCGCCCCTTGCGGGAAGCCTGGGATTGGCGTCGGCGATCGCCGCGCGCAGCATGCGCGCGACCGGAGCTTCCGAGAGCGTGGCCGCGCTTGGCAGCCGCACGAATCTCGTCTGATTGCCGCCGCCCAGCAGAATTCCGTCCGGATCGGGCAGGCTCGCACCGTAGATGAAGCACATGCTGACGCCCTTCGCGTTGGCGACGATCGACACGATCGCATCCGACGGCCGCTCGCTCGACGAGTAGCCGATCACGAAGAAGTTGTAGTTGTCGTAGACGAGCTCGTGGGCGGTGGGCATGCGCTTGCGCACGGCTGCTCGCACCGCTTTGATGCGCCGCTGCATGAGCGGATCGAACTTCGCGATGAAACCGGCAAGCTGCGCGGCGGGGGAGAGTGCGGGCTCGGCCATCACACCCCCGCGCGCTTTCTCGCCGCTTGAATCACCGCCTCCATGTCATCGCGATGCTTGTCGAAGGTGTCGTCGACGATCTGCAACGTCGGAATCTGCGAGTCGCGCAATCCCAGTGTCTGCGCATTCCATCGTCCAAATCCGGACTCGTGCACGCCTGAGCTGCCGCGGCCCGGTGCCGGGCTGCTCAAGTGCTGGAAAAAGCGCGCGTACCGCTGGACGATGTCGGTGATCTCCGTCTGACCGAACGAGTGATACAGGGGGATGAACTCCATCATCGCGTCGTAGTGCATTTCGCCGACCGGCGCGACGTCCGGATATTTCTTGCGCAGCTCCATCACCAGCCGGCGCGTGCCCTCATGCATGTCGGCCTTGGTGTTGTTGACGTAGCCGCCGACGATGTCGAGGAAATACGCATTGGGATGATAGCGCTCGATCACGTCCGAGATGCGCTCGAACAGGTGCTCCCGCCACGAGTCGACGCCGAGATTCATGTACGACAGCCAACCGTCCTGATGGCGGTCGTTGTCCCAGTCGACCCAGTTGAGATCCATGCGGTCGCCGTCCGGCTTGAACGTGACGGCATCGTCGACTGACTTGAAATCGGAGCGCTTCCGATTCGCGGCGTTCGCGCCGAACATCGGCATCATCGCAAAGCCAAGCTTCTGACCCTCGCTGATGAGCGTGCGAAATCCCGCCTCGCCGCCCATGCGCTCGTCGGCTTTGTAGCCCGGATAGTCCCAGTAGTAGCGGCCGTCCCACGCGGCGAGAAACGCGGTCACGCGCCGCGGATCGATGCGCGCGGCGATCCAACGCAGAATCTCGAGCTGCCGCGCGTAGTTGTTGAAGATGTAGCCGGTGTAGTGCTGGCCATGGAGCGTGACAGCGAGCGCGAGGTTGCGCATCCATGAAGGGACGTCGGGGCGCGTCGACCACTGCGGAAGCTTGTAGGTGGCGGCGATATCACGGTAGTGAAGGTTGGCAGCGTCTACGGCAGTCGTCGTTCTGCCGAGGTGCCACGCGGGAACAGCAAACGCCTTCGTCTTCTCCCAGCCGTTGGTTTCGACGAGAAGCTCCGCGCGATACGACGCGTCACCGGGTTGAAGAAAGATACGCGTGGTTCGGATGCGATCCGGCTTGGACGAGATGAAGAAGCACGACGAGGGGTGGTCTTCAATCAACACGAGCGGCGTGGTCAGGCCACTGTTCACGACATTGCCGAAGAGATCGCCGCCCGAGAATGGATAACCGAAGAGCAGCTCGCTGTCGCCGGGATTGTTGAACGGCGCGCCACCGCCTGAGACCTGTCCCCGCGGTACGCCGCGGACGACGATGGAGACCGCGCGAATTGGCTCGTCCATGTCGACTTTGGCGTTGCACTCGACGCTGCTGCTGCGACCCGCGGTGTCCAATAGGTCCGACGACTGCACGCTGAGCGCAATCCGCCCGGCCGACTTCTCCTGGCCGCCCGCCCACACGAGACCGTCGCAAGCGACCTGCACCGGATTGCCCGGCGTGACATGAATCTTCGTCGCGTCCATCGCGTACGTGTTCTCGTACGTGAACACCAGCACGCTGACTTTGTAGGGCCCGACGACGACGGACGGCTCAGGGAAGTCGAAACTGAATTTCTGAAACGAGCGGCCGCGCGGAGGAATGAAGACGTCGCTCGTCGAAGTGAGCGGCAAGATCGTACCGTCGGCCACCGGCTGTGCGGGCGCGGTGGCGTGCGCGACGTGTTCGTCGGATGCCAGCCGTCCCGTCACGGCTGCGCCGACACCAGCCGCGCCAACCGTCTTGAGCAGCGTTCGCCGTGAGATGCGATGGCCCATGCGGGCCATTCTACGCGTCGGGCTTGTTGAGGGCTTTGAGAATCGCGCGCACGAGATCGGCCGGCAGCTCGACGCCCTTCTCAGCGTCCGGCTCGTCCATGGCCGCCTTCTCGAGGACGATCGTTTCCTGATACTGGACGAGGAATACTCGGCAATTCGGACACGCGTCGAGATGCGCATCGAAGGTCGCGCGCGCGTCGGCGGCGAGCTCGCCGGCGATGTAATCCGCCAGGAAGTCGGTGCACTCGCGGCAGTTCATGATGCCGCCCTTTCGAGCGTGGGTGAAATCAGCTTGCGCAGGGCCATGCGCGCGCGATGAAGACGAATTTTGACAGCGTTTGCCGTGATGCCGAGCATCTTGGCCGCCTCTTCAGTGTCGAGCCCTTCGATGTCTCGCAGGAGCAGCACCGTCCGGTACGACTCGGGCAGCTGATCGATGGCGCGGCGTACGGCCGCCGACGTCTCTTTTCGCGAGACCGTCACGTCGGCTGGCTCGGTCCACGCGACAAACTGCGCGTCGTGGTGTCCATCCTCCTTGAATCCTGGCAGCAGGCCGTCGATCGGCTCTTCGGGCTTGCGACGCTGCGAGCGCAGCTTCATCAGCGCCGCGTTGACCGCGATGCGATGCAGCCACGTCGAGACTTTCGAGTCCGCGTTGAATTGTTTCCGGGATCGATACGCAGAAATGAAGGCGTCCTGCACGGCGTCGCGCGCGGCTTCCTCGTCGCGCAGGATGCGGCGGGTCACGGCCAGCAACCGTCCGCCGTAGACCCGAACGATCTGCTCGAACGCCGCGGCGTCGCCGCTCTGGATGCCACGCGCCAGCTCGGCTTCGTCGAGATCCTGCGAGATCGGGCGATCGGCCATGCAGAGGTCATGCTAGCACGCGTCTTTTCTTGAGATTCCGGCGCAGGGCGTCGGGTTTCTCAGCGCCCGACGATGGCGGGCAGATTGGGCGCGATGGCCACCGGCCGCGGCCCCGGAGTCTCCCGCGCGGTCGTCGTGACGTTCCAGCCATCAACCATCACGAGCGGATGATCGGCGCCAAAATCGGCGGCGGCCGCTTCAATGGTGATGGTCCGACGCTCGCCAGGCAAGAGCGAGACGTAGTTGTCGGAATACCACACCGGCAGCACACGCGCGTTCGTTCGCTGGTTGCGCAGTTGCAGATGCGTCATGAGCGCAACGGAAGACGATGGGTTGGTCACCGTGACGTCGAGGGCGATGGTAGCGCCAGTGTCGCGACGAGCGGCATCGAGTGTCAGCGGCACGAGCGGCAGCGAGTCGAGTGCGGTCAAGTCTCCTGGCGCTCCCGTGCGCCAGTAGAAGTTGCTGGACACAATCTGTCCCGACGTGTCGAGCAGCTGGACCGTGACAAAAGACAGGTCCGTCGCCGGCGGCAGCTCGCCGAGGTCAGTCACCGCGCTCGGGGCGATCGTGGCGATCGCGTCGCTCGTGTCGTACGTCGCGTTGCCGTTCGCATCCACGACGCGGGCGCGATAGCGCCACCCAGCGATCGTCGCCGGCGTGTGGTTGACGACCGCGAGGTGATTCGCGTCTTCGTTCATTTGGATGTGCACCTGTTCGCATGCCTTCTTGACGGCAAAGTAGCTCGCGAACGGCTCGAGGTCGTAGCTGTAGATCTGCCACGTCAGGCTCGGCTGCGCCGGAGCGGACATCCACGCGATCACCGCGTTCGACGGATTGAACAGACGCGCGAACCGGCCTTCGTAGAGCGCGCGGTAGGCTTCGTAATTCGCGAGCTGCGCCGCCCGGACAAACCGCGCCAGCGTCGAGACGTCCCCATACCGTGAGGCGAGCATCGTCAGATACTGCGCGCTGCGGTTGTTGCCGCCGCCGGTGGCGAAGTCGTGCTCGGCCCAGTCGTCGTTCGGGAAATGATCCGCGTCGTCGGCGGGCATCATCGCGCGGATGGCTTCGAGCGTCGGAATCGAGATCGATCCGATCTCGGTCTTGAACGGCGTGAGCGCCGCGCCGCGATTCTCGGCGTAGTAGTTGGCCGGGGGCTGCCACGCGTACGGGCCGCCGGATCGCACGCCGTGTCCGGCGTCGGAGTCGGGTTGATACGCACGTGCCGGATCGAGCTCGGCCATCATCTTGTCGAGCGCGTCCGCGACAATCGCTGGCGACGGCGCGCCTTCATTCCGGCCGCACCAGATCGCAATCGATGGATGATTCCTGAAGCGCAGGATCTTCTCGCGCACGTTGGCGAGATAGAGCAACGGGTCGGTGAGATCGAGCTCGCCCGATTCGCCGCGCTCGCGGCCGCTGTCGAGTCCGGCCGCCGGCTGAAAGAATTCGTCCCAGACGAGCAGCCCGTATCGATCCGCCAGATCGTAGAAATCCTCGCTCGTGCTCTGGCCGACCCAATTGCGGACGATCGTGTAGTGCGCGTCGCGGTGCAGGCGCATCTCGGCATCGAGCCGCGCGCGCGGCACGCGCTTCAGCGCCTCATCCATGCCCCAGTTGCCGCCCTTGGCAAACACGGGCACGCCGTTGACGACGAGCGCGAGGTCGTCGCGATCGCCAAGCCGGTACGCGATCTGACGGATGCCGACGTTGAAGTCAATCGCATCGGACGCGGCCTCGCCAACGTCGAACTCGAGATGCGTCGGATAGAGGTACGGCTCGCCGAAGCCGTTCGGCCACCACAAGCGCGGGTGATCGACGCGCAACTGCGGCGTGGTGTCTGGCGTGAGCTTGACGATCACGGTCGCGCGGGCATCGATCGTGAGCGGTGCGGATCGAAACGCCACGTCACCGAGCATTCCGACGACGGTTCCCGACACCGGGTCGCTCGAGACGTTGGCGACAGTGACGTCGATCGAGACGTCCGCGCTATCCGTGCGAGGCAGCGGCAGCGACGTCGTCGCATACGGATCGCGAAGGACGACGGGGCCGGTCGCCGAGAGCGTGACCTTCTGCCAGATGCCCATGTTGCGATCGCGAATCGCGGGCATCCAGTCCCAGCCTTGCGTCGCAACGAACGTCGGCCCGTCGTGCGACATCACGCCGCCGTTCAGGCCGAGGCCCCATTGCTGCGTTTGCTCGAGCGGATCGGCGGGCGTCGGCGGAGGCGCGATCAGCACCGCAATCGCGGCGCGACGGCCGCCCGTCACAAACGGCGTGACGTCAAATCGTCCGCGTGTGAACGCGCCGCGGATCTCGCCCGCTTGTCGTCCGTTAATCCATACCGCCGCGGCGTAGTTGATCCCGTCGAACGTGAGCCACACGCGTCGGCCGTCGTAGCTCGCAGGAATGTCCAGTTCGGTGCGGTACCAGTACGACGTGCGACACAAACTCTCGGGAATGATGTTCGGTCGATTGTTCTCGCCGTAGAGCGGCTCGGGATAGACGTGATTGTCGACGAGCGTGGTGAGCACGGTGCCCGGCACGGTCGCGCGATACCACGCGCGTGACGACGGCCCGGGCGCCTGCGTCCATGCCGAGGAGTGCTGTGGCCTCGCGTCGCCGTTGTGTCCAGGATCCGCCGGCGGATTCGCTCGGGCGGTTGGCGGGGCCGCGTACGGTTGGGGATCGTAGATCGCTGGCGCGAATCCGATGCTCGAGATCGCCTCTGCGGTCGCCTCGACGTTCGCGACATCCTGCATCAGCCAGCCGGTCGAAACCGTTAGCGGAGCCGGGACGACGATCGAGCGCAGCGGTGGCGACGTGGCGCGCAGTCCAGCGATCGTCGCGCCCATCGCTGCAACGACGAGCAGACCAGGAAGCGTCGCGCGCGCGATCATGCCCGCCGCACCATAGCATGCGGCGGGATGCATTCGGGCGACTGCGGTCGATCGAGTATTCTGGGTTACGGCTCACTGCCTCCCTGATGAATCTTGACGCGCGCGAGTGGCTGGAAACCGACGGGCTCGGGGGCTTCGCGTCCGGCACCGTCAGCGGTGTGCGCACGCGCCGCTACCACGGCCTGCTCGTCGTCGCGACGACGCCGCCGACCGGCCGGATGATGCTGGTCAACGGCTTCGACGCGTGGGTCGAGACGCCCGCCGGCCGCGTCTACCTCACGAATCAGCGCTACGTGCCTGACGTTCTGCATCCGGATGGCTTCTGGCGTCTCGAGCAATTTCACGCGGACCCATGGCCGACGTGGCGCTGGCGCGTCACCGACGGCGCCGACGTCACGCAAGAGCTGTTCATGGCGCGCGGCACGGCGCGCACGGTGATCCGCTGGCAGCTCACGGGCAAGGCGACGCCGGCGAAGCTCTTGGTGCGACCGTTTCTGTCCGGGCGCGACTACCACGCGCTTCATCACGAGAATCCGAGCTTCAACTTCGACGCGCAGGCGAGCGAGTCCGGCGTGCTCACGTGGCATCCGTATCTCGGCGTGCCCGGCATCCGCAGCCGATCGAACGGCGTCTACACGCCCGACCCGGCGTGGTATCAGAACTTTCTATATCTCGAGGAGCGGAGCCGGGGCCTCGACGACACGGAAGATCTCGCGAGCCCGGGAATCTTCGAGTGGGATCTTGCGTCGGGCGAAGCGGTGTGGATCATCGAGTCGACGACGGCGGGCGACACGACGGAGCTCCCGATCGAGCTCGCGATGCGGCTGCGACACGGCGAGTCCGAACGGCGTCGCGTGTTTCCCTCGCGCCTGCATCGCAACGCCGATCACTACATCGTCAGGCGCGGCGACGGCTGCACGATCGTCGCCGGCTATCCGTGGTTCACGGATTGGGGCCGCGACGTGTTCGTTGCGCTCCGCGGTATCTGCCTCGCGGCGGGACGCATCGCCACGGCCCGGCGCATTCTGCTCGAATGGGCAGACCTCGTCTCCGAGGGCATGCTGCCGAATCGTTTTCCCGACGGCGGGGAAGCGCCCGAGTACAACGCGGTCGATGCTTCGCTGTGGTTCGTCATTGCGGTGCACGACCTGCTGCGCGCGGCCGACGGCAATCGCAGCGTGACCGACGCGCATCGCCGCCGGCTGCTCGGCGCCGTGGATCACATTCTTCGCGGGTACACGCGCGGCACGCGTTATGGAATTCGTCTCGATTCCGATGGACTGCTTGCCGCGGGCGTGCCGGGTCAGCAGCTGACGTGGATGGACGCGAAGATCGGCAACGAGGTCGTGACGCCGCGAATCGGCAAGCCGGTCGAAGTGCAGGCGCTCTGGCTCAACGCCCTGGCGTTTGCCGCGCGCGATTCGGCCGAATGGCGGCGGCTCTTCGAGCGCGGCCTCGCGCGGTTCCAGTCGAAGTTCTGGAACCCCGAGCGCAGCTGCCTCTTTGACGTCGTCGACGTCAATCACCGGCAAGGACAGATGGACGGGTCGCTGCGACCGAATCAGATCTTCGCGGTGGGCGGGCTGCCGGTGCAGCTGCTGGCCGGCGCGCGGGCGCAGCAGGTCGTCGACACGGTCGAGCGCGCGCTTGTGACGCCGCTCGGGCTGCGCACGCTGTCGCCCGGCGATCACGGCTACGCGCCGCACTACGAAGGCAACGCGTGGGCGCGCGACCACGCGTATCACCAGGGCACGGTCTGGCCGTGGCTCATGGGCGCGTTCGTCGACGCGTGGATTCGCGTCCGCGACAACACGCGCCAGGCGCGCGCCGAAGCGCGCGATCGCTTCGTCCGCCCGCTCATCAGCGATCTCGATCGCTTGGGCCTCGGCCACCTTCCCGAAATCGCCGACGCGGAAGCGCCGTTCACGCCGCGCGGATGTCCGTTCCAGGCGTGGTCAATTGGAGAGTTAATCCGCTTGCTGAGCATGACCCAGGCGGATTGACACGCCAGGGTTCCTTCCGGAACTACGTTCCGCTCTGCTGTATGAGCTTCGCGACCAATCCTGTCCACCCCGTCTGATGACTCGCGCCGAGGCCGGCGCCGTTGTCGCCGTGAAAGTACTCGTGGAACGGAATGTAGCCGTTCCAGTTCGGATCGCGCTGGAAGAGATCGTTGCCGCCAAAGACGGGACGCCGATTGTGATCGTCCTTGAGAAACAGTCGCGACAGCCGGCGTGAGAGATCGGCGGCGATTTCGTGGAGCGTCCTCATGTTGCCCGAACCGGTCGGGTGCTCGATCGTGAAGTGGTCGCCCAGGTAGTGGTGGAACTTCTGCAGCGACTCGACGAGCAGAAAATTCACCGGAAACCAGATCGGTCCGCGCCAGTTCGAGTTGCCGCCAAAGGCGGTCGTCGTCGACTCCGCGGGTTCGTAGTCGATTTGGTAGTACTGGCCGTCCACCGTCGCGGTGAACGGATGATCGCGATGAATCTGCGACAGCGATCGCACCCCGTGCGGTGACAGAAACTCGCGCTCGTCGAGCAGGTACTTCAACACCGATTGCAGCCGATCCTCGGGCACGACCGAGAGCAGCCGGCGCTCGCGACTGCCGCGCGTCTGCATGCTCGCGACGTTCCTGGTGAGATCCGGCCGGTGCTCGATGAACCATTGCATGCGGTGCGCGAATCCCGGCAGCTTCGCGATCGTGCCGGGATCGAGCACCTGCACCGCGAAGAGCGGGATCAATCCGACCATCGATCGGATCTTGAGCGGCAGAGTGTCGCCGTTCGGCCGCCGGACCACGTCGTAGTAAAAGCCGTCCTCAGCGTCCCACAGGTTGATGCCGTCGGAACCGATGTTGTTCATCGCGTCGGCGATGTAGATGAAGTGCTCGAAGAACTTGCTGGCGACGTCCTCGTACACGTGATCGTGATGCGCGAGCTCGAGCGCGATCGCGAGCATATTCAGCGTGAACATCGCCATCCAGCTCGTGCCGTCGGACTGCTCGAGGATGCCGCCGGTCGGCAGCGGGCGGTTGCGATCGAAGATGCCGATGTTGTCGAGCCCGAGGAAGCCGCCCTGGAAGACGTTCATGCCCTCGGCGTCCTTGCGGTTGACCCACCACGTGAAGTTCAGCAGCAGCTTGTGGAAGACCCGCTCGAGGAACGCGAGGTCGCCCGAGCCGCGTCGCTTCCTCTCGATCTGGTAGACGCGCATCGCCGCCCACGCGTGCACGGGTGGGTTGACGTCGCCAAACGCCCACTCGTAAGCGGGCAGCTGGCCGTTGGGATGCATGTACCACTCGCGCACGAGCAGCAGCAGCTGCTTCTTCGCGAGCTCGGAGTCGACGATCGACAATGCCACGCAGTGGAAGGCGAGATCCCACGCCGCGAACCAGGGGTACTCCCACGTGTCCGGCATCGAGATCACATCCTCGGTGTAGACGTGGATCCACTCGTGATTGCGCCCGGTACGCCGCTCGGGCGGCGGGGCCGGTTGTCCGAGATCGCCGTCGAGCCACTCCTTCACGACGTAGTGGTAGAACTGTTTGGACCACAACAGTCCCGCGAGCGCCTGACGCATGACGAGCGCCGCGTCTGGTGAGATGTCGGCGGGAATGACGCCGGCGTAGAACTCGTCGGCTTCAGCTTGGCGTTTTGCGCGCACGGTCTCGAAGTCGGCGCCGACAATCGTGCTGCTGACGTCGGCCGGCATCGCGTCGGTGAAGCGCAACCGTACCGTCGTGCTCTGGCCGGGCTCGATCATCAGCATGTATTGCGCCGACGCCTTGGTGCCGGTGCGGGCGGGATTCACGGCGTCTTCGCGGCCGTGGACGACCGCCTCGTCGATGCCGTCCTTGACGAATGGTGACGCGTTCTTCGACTCGAAGATGCGAGTCGCGTTCGTTTCGTTCTCCGTAAAGAGCAGCGTCGGCCCACCTTCGCACAACAGCCACCGCTGACCGTACTTCGGCTCGTTCAGCGCGATGACGGCGTTCGCGCCGGCCGACGCGCGCAGCGTGGGCCTGACGATGCCCGGCTGGCCCCACGACCAGGTGTTGCGAAACCAGATGGTCGGCAGCAGCCAGAGCGGCGCGCGATCGGGCCCGCGATTCGCGACCGTGATCTGGATCAGCAGATCCTCGGGCGACGCTTTCGCGTACTCGACGAACACGTCGAAGTAGCGATGCTCGTTGAAGACGCCCGTATCGATCAGCTCGTACTCGGGATCGTCCTTGCCGCGCCGCGCGTTCTCCGCCACCAGCGCCTCATACGGATACGCTGCCTGCGGGTACTTGTAGAGCGTCCGCATGTACGAGTGCGTCGGCGTGCTGTCGAGAAAGTAGTAGTACTCCTTGACGTCCTCGCCGTGGTTGCCCTCGTGGCCGGAGAGACCGAACAGACGTCCCTTGAGAATCGGATCGCGTCCGTTCCACAGCGCGAGGCCGAAGCAGATGCGTTGGTGGTGATCGCAGATGCCGCACAGGCCATCTTCGTTCCAGCGATACGCGCGCGAACGCGCGTGGTCGTGCGGGAAGTACTCCCAAGCGGTGCCGCCCGGGCTGTAGTCTTCGCGCACCGTTCCCCACGCCCGCTCGCTCAGGTACGGGCCCCAGCGCCTCCAGGCGACATCCTTCGTCGCCGCGTCCTCGAGCCGTTGCCGTTCCGCGTTCACAGGAAGAAGAATACCGGGGACGGGGCTTTTTTCCACAGAAACAGGTCAAACGGGGACGGAGGTTGGGTGGACATTCGTGCGCCCCGCCGACCTCCGGCCCCCTTCTGTGGAAAAAAGCCCCGTCCCCTCCCTTTCTTGCGCTCAGCCGACCTCGAGCGCGAAGGCGGCCGTGTCTTCGGCGTACGGATAGTTCAGATTGTCGCCGTCGGTCGTCTTGCCGTAGATGCCGAGAAACACGGTAAACGCGCAGCGCTTGTGCGCGCCAAGCATCGTGCCGAACGTCGCCGTGGGACTCGCGCCCGGCGGCGCCGGCGGCAAGCCCACATTGCCGAGGCCGGGATTGAGGATGTCGCCCGTCGCCCCAGCCAGCCCGCGCTTCCACCAGATGATGTGATTGCGGTTGAACAGCACCTGCTCGTGATACGCGCGGTAGTTGATGCTGAACGTCGATGCCGCCGTGCCCACGAGGAACTGGCACTCAGCCGTCGAGGCGACGCCGTCTTCGACCAGCTCGTCGATCTCGACGTGCACAGGCCGGTTGTCCCACCAGAACAGGTGCGTGAGCGCGCCGAAGGGCACGTCGGTCGTCGGGCCGGTCGCCGCCGTTTTGCGACGATACGTGAAGGGCGCCGTGATCTCGGTGCCCGACTGTCCGGTCGCCGGCGTGCCGTTCGGCCGCATCCGCACGCCCGACGCATCGAAGATCTCGATCGTGACGAGATGACGAGCGAGCGGATTGCTCCACGTCGGATCGGTCGTGTCGAGATGCGCGTGATACTGATCGGCTTCCCAGTCGGCGTCGGCGTCGTACGGAATCGTGTAGAGGAAATTCTCGGCCCCGACAGGATTCGGACCGAGCGTCACTGGCACGACCTGGCCGCCGCTGATCGCTTTTGTCCACGAGAGCCCGGTCTGGTAGTAGCGACGCGTGCCGACCGGCGCTCCGTTCGCATCGGCCTCGGCGATGCTGACGCGGTAGTAACGCGCGCCGGTGAGCTTGAGGTCTTCGCTGAACATGTAGTTCAGCTTCAGCGTACCGCCCCAATTGCGATGTCGATCGAGCGGTGATGCGGCGGTGGGGAAGACGAGACCGCTGGTTGCGCCCGGCGCGGCGACGCGATCCCAGCCGGTCGACGCCGGCGTCTCGAGTTCCTGGCTGCCGGTGTCGCCGATGACGTCGAGATACACAAACGCCCCGGTGCCCGGGTCGCCGTTGTTGCGACAACCAAATGCCCACGGCGAGTACGAGACGAGCGTGGCATCGTCGTTCGCGCTGAACCAGATGTGGGCCGCGACGCCGTTGTAGACGTAGATCCAACCGAGCCCGAGGTGCTGCTTCACGCGGTACGCGTATTCGTCATGGCAGAACGCGCGCAGCGGTCTCGGCCAGTCACGCCAGCAGATGTTGAATCGGCCGTCGGGGTTGATGTCGCCCTCACCGACCTTCACGGGCGCGCTGCACGAGTAGCCGCGGCACTTCAGGTACGGGCGAGCGTTGACGTAGGCGGGAAGCTCCGCCGCGGGCAGGCGGCGCAGCGCCGCGAGATCGCGACCGGCGAACACGGCCAGCTGATCGAGCGCGCCCTCGCGGACGAACGCGGATTCCAGAGACGCCGACGCGACGGCCTCGGGGCCGGGATCGCCCGGCTGCGGAATCGGCACCACCGTCGCTTCCTGCAGCGCCTTGAGCAGTCCTTCGAGGCGTGGATCGTTGATCACCCATGGCTCGCAGCAGCACGTGCGTCGATACACTTCGACCCGTCCGTTGCAGATCACCGCGCAACGCGCAGGCCACGCGATGATTTCCGCGATCGACTGCGCGACCGGCGCGCGGAGCGCGTGGCTCGAACTGGTCGTCACCATCCGCGGGCTCGTCGCGGGTGAGACGAGCGGCTGGCGCGCCAGCACAGCGAGATCTTCGTACCACCAGGGCGATCGCCGGCAGACCTTCACGTGCCCGGTTACGCACGTCGTGAAGATGCGCCAGAGATCCCATTGCGCCCGCGCGATGTTCAGGTCGCCCTTCTCCAGCGCTGCAGAGAAATCCGACGGGCGATATCGGGCGTACGCGGCCGAAGTGTCCGGTGACGGGTCCTGTCCGGCCGGTCCGATGAGGACGCGATAGGCGTTCTTCATGACGTCGCCCGGCAAATCGAAACGGCCGTCAGCCGACACAGGCGCGGTGTGGATCACTTTGCCGTCTCGACTGGCGACGACGACGGCGATCGCGGGTGGTGTCTCGCCCGGCTTGAGACCGGTGAGATTCAAACGGAATCCGGTGGCCATGACTTCCCCCAGTTCGTGAACGTGAACGTACGATCGGCGAGCTGGGGAGGCGCGCTGGGGAGACGAGTCTGGGAAGCTCCGGCGTTATACACCCGCGATGTATTCGGGCGTGCGACAAATTCTCGGGAAAGGCAAGGAATCAGCCGTGCGAGTCAGCGTACGAACGACAAATCTGTCTCCGCGCCGTCCGAGGTCCGAGGCCCGAGTCCGGGGCCGCAGTTTCGTCGCGCACCCGCTGGCTGCGGACCGCGGACCCGGCGCCGGGACACAAGCGACAACGACGCGGTTAATGAGACTGGTCTCATTTTCGTGATACGATGCCCACGTGTCGTCGCACGCCGTTCCGCTGAGTGACCTGCGCGTCGGGGCCGTGGCCCGGTTTCACGATGCCCGGCTGGACCCCGAATCCCGGGACTGGCTGCACGCGCTGGGGCTGACGCCCGAATGCCACGTCCGGCTGTGCCAGGCCGGCGAGCCTTGCATTGTCCAGGTCCGGACGACGCGCATCGGGTTGACCAAGGCCGTGGCGCGCGGCATCTACGTGATTCCCATATCACGTGACGCGGTCTGATCATGCCGCCGGCCGCGGCCGCCTCGCCCCACGTCTCTGAGCATCCGCGCGTGTCACACGCGCGCGTCGCCCTCGTCGGCAATCCCAACACCGGCAAGACCACCGTCTTCAATCGCCTCTGCGGCGTTCGCGCCAAGACGGCGAACTTCCCGGGCACCACCGCGTCGAAGCGCACCGGACGCACGGTCGTGGGCTCGACGCATCAGATCGAAGTCATCGATCTCCCCGGCGTCTATCAACTGCATCTCGACGCGCCGGAGGCGCGCATCGTCCGAGAGCTGCTCACGAGCCGGAGCAGCGACACGCGTCCGGACGCCGTCGTGATCGTCGCCGACGCGGCGAATCTCGCGCGCAACCTCGTGCTGGTCGGCGAGGTCATCGCGTCGCGCATGCCGATGGTGCTCTGCCTCAACATGATGGACGTCGCGCGGCGGCGCGAGCTCGATGTCGACATCGCGGCGCTCAGCGCGCGGCTTGGTGTGCCCGTCGTGCCGACGATTGGATCGAAAGGCATCGGGCTCGAAGCGCTGCGGCAGGCGATGGCGAACGTCGTCGACGGTCCGGCGCCCGTCTGGCCGGCCGACGTCCCCGCGCCCGGCGCGTCGGTTACGGAGATCGTGGGGTGGGCCGACCGCGTGATGGCCGCGACGGTGCACGAGACTGCCGGCGGCGCCGCCCCCGATCGGCTCACCGAGCGGCTCGACCGTGTCCTCACGCATCCCGTCAGCGGGACGCTGGTCTTCGTCATCGTCATGGGCGGGTTGTTCTGGACGCTCTTCGCGCTGGCCACCGTCCCGATGGACTTGATCGAGACGATCTTCACCAACGCCGGAGAGTTTCTGCGGCACTGGTTGCCATCCGGCCCGTTGCGCGATCTGCTCATCGACGGTGTGATCGGCGGCATCGCCGGCACGGTCGTGTTTCTGCCGCAGATCATGCTGTTGTTCTTCCTGATCAGCCTGCTCGAGGACACGGGGTATCTGGCGCGCGCGGCGTTCGTGAACAACCGATTCTTCCGCCGCTTCGGGCTGCCTGGGCAGGCGTTCGTGCCGTTGCTCACCGCGCACGCGTGCGCGGTGCCGGCGATCATGAGCACGCGGTTGATTCCGAGCCGCCGCGATCGACTCGCGACGATCCTGGTGCTGCCGTTCATGAGCTGCTCGGCACGGCTGCCGGTGTACGTGCTCCTCACGAGCTTGCTATTTGCCACGCGGCCGGCGCTGGCCGGCTTGGCGTTCGCGGGCTGCTACGTGCTTGGCGCAGGCGCGGCGTTCGTGACGGCCGTGCTGTTCGGGCGGACCATTCTTCGCGGCCAGGCGCGGCCGATGATGCTCGAACTGCCTGGGTATAAGTGGCCGTCGATCAACAACGCATTCGTCACGGCCTGGGACCAGGGGAAGGTGTTCTTGCAGACGGCTGGCACGATCATCTTCGCAATCTGCGTGGTGATGTGGTGGCTGAGCGCGTATCCGCGCGCCAACGTGCCGCCCGAAGCGGCCGCATTGCGCGCGCAGACAACCGCCGCCGGCGTGACGCCGGAACGCGCGGACGCATTGAACACGCAGGCCGACGCTCTCGAGGCGCAAGCGCGGCAGGGTCACAGCTTCGCCGGGCGGCTGGGGCGGTTCGTGCAGCCAGCGTTTGCCCCGCTCGGGTACGACTGGCAGCTGACCGACGGTCTGCTCACGGCCTTCGTGGCTCGCGAAGTCTTCGTCTCGACGATGTCGGTGCTCGCCGGTGTGGGCAGCCACGCGAGCGACACCGGACTCGTCGAGCGCATTCACACGATGAAGCGCGACGACGGCTCGCCGGTGTTCACGCGCGCGACGGCGGCGAGCGCGCTGGTGTTTTTTGTGCTCGCGATGCAATGCCTCGCGACGCTCACGATGACGCGACGCGAGACCGGTGGATTGAAGTACGCCGTGATTCAGTTCGCGTACATGTCGGGCATGGCGTGGATCGCGGCGCTCATCGTGTATCAGGGCCTCCGGATGTTTGGAGTACACTGATGTCGAACGTGCTGCAGGAAATCCTCGTCGGACTCGCGGCGCTCGGCGCGGCCGCGTTCGTCGGCTGGCGCATCTACGGCGCCGTACGTCCGAAATCCGGCGCACCCACGTGCGACGCGTGCGCCATGCACGATACCGTCGACCCGAAGCCTACTTCACGATAACTTCAGCTTTCAGTCGGATGTCGCGCGACGACGCGCCCACAAAGATCGAGCGCGTTCCCGCGGCGACGACCCACCGGTGATCGACCGTCGACCAGTACGACAACTCCCGCGGCGAGACGTGAATCGTCACGCGCCGGCTGGCGCCCGCCGGGAGGGCGACCGGTTCGAATCCGGCAAGCTGCCGCTCGGCCATCGGCACGGGCGGCGACGAGGGAGGCCCCACGTACACCTGCGTCACGTCGGTCCCCGCGCGCCTGCCTGTGTTCTTGATCGTGAATGCGACGTCGCAGCCTTGACCGCCGCGCCCGGGACTCACGGCAACGTCTGAGTACGTGAATTCCGAGTACGACAAGCCGTGTCCGAACGGGAACAGCGGCTCGATCTCTTCATGGTCGTACCAGCGATAGCCGACGAAGATCCCTTCCGAGTACAGCGCGTGACCGTCGATGCCTGGATAGCGCTCCGACGCGGTCGTTGGCGCATCCTCCGCACGCTTTGGAAATGTCACGGGCAGCTTGCCGGCGGGCGTTGCGTCGCCGTGGAGCAGGGCAGCGGTCGCCTCTGCGCCTTCCTGGCCCGGGTACCACATCTGCAGAATCGCCGGCACGCGATCGACCCACGGCATCAGAATCGGCGCACCGTTGTTGAGGACGACAACGGTGCGCGGGTTCGCCGCCGCGACGGCCGTGATGAGCGCATCCTGGGATCCCGGCAGCGACAGCGATGCGCGGTCGCGGCCTTCCTGCCCCTCGTCGTACGCGAAGACCACGGCCGTCTTTGCCGCCTTCGCGACTCGGACGGCTTCCGCGATCGCATCGTCGGATGACGACGGCGTGAGCCACGCGAGCCGCACAAGCATCGGGGACGCCGCGCCGGCGGTGGCGGAAATGGTGAGCGGATGTGGGGCACCGGCGTCGAAATGCACCGGCGTGCTGGCGTTCGCGAACCCGTCGGTCGTCGGCAGCACGCCCGGCGCGCCTCCGCCACGACCGCCGCCGCGGCCGCCTCGACCGGAACCGGCCGGCGCCGCGCCCGAGGGCGGAGGAGCATCGAGACTGAGCGTGGCGCGCCCGCTGCTGGTGTGCAGCTTCAACACGTACTCGCCAGTGACGGGCGCGGCGATCGTTCCGGTCCACGTGCGCGTCGCGCCGGCGGCCACGGTGCCGAGCGGTTCGGAAAGACTCAACGCGGACGCGGGCACGATGGTGCCGTCCGTGTCGTAGCCGATCGCATAGGTCAGCGATCCACCCTTCATCCGCGAGCGGAGCGCGTCGAACACACTGCCCGTGTGCATCGGGGAGACGTGCGCGCTGCCTCCGCCGCCGACGAGCAGCGCCTTGGCTGTCGGACCAATGATGGCGATCGAGTCGTTGTCGCCAAGCGGCAGCAGATGTTGATCGTTCTTGAGCAGCACGGCGCCGGCGGTCGCAATTTCAAGCGCGTCGCTCGACCTCGCGGGGATCTCGCGAACCGACGGCCATCCGCGCGCCGGCCCGATCAGGCCGACGCTCTTCATCGCGGTCAGAATCCTGCGTACCGCCTGATCGATCGCGGCTTGAGGCAGCTGGCCGCTCCTGACGGCATCGGCGAGCGTGCTGAAGTTCCGTCCGCCCGGCATCTCGAGATCGAGCCCGGCGGTAAGGGCGGCGACACTGCTATGCGTCGCGCCCCAATCCGAGACGACAAAACCGGTGAAGCCCCAATCCTTGCGCAGGATGTCGGTCAGCAGGAGCGGATGCTCAGCCGACCAGGTGCCGTTCACCTTGTTGTACGCGGCCATCACCGACTGCGCGCCCGCTGTCACGGCCGATTCGAACGCCGGAAGCTCAATCTCGCGCATCGTTCGCTCGTCCACATCGGCGCTGACCGACTGACGCTGGTTCTCCTGGTTGTTGAACGCGAAGTGCTTGACTGTCGCGATCACGGGCCGGCTCGTGATGCCGTGAATCTCTTCCGCGACCATCCGGCGCGCGAGGAATGGATCCTCGCCGAGCGTTTCGAAGTTCCGGCCCCCTTGCGGCACTCGCACGATGTTGACCATCGGTGCGAGGATGACGTTCTGGTGCCGCGCGACCGCGTCGTCAGCGATCACCGTGCCGTACCGCGTGGCCAGGTCCAGGCGGAACGTCGCCGCCAGCGCGACGGGTGCGGGCAGGGCCGTGGCCGGCTCGGCGGTGCGGACGCCGGCGGGGCCGTCCGTGAGCCGAAGCGGCGGGACTCCGAGGCGAGGTATGCCGGGAAGGTAGCCGGCTTGCCCATAGCGCTCGGGATCGGTCGCGCCGTGCAGCATCGCGATCTTCTCGTCGAGCGTCATCTGCGCGACGAGCTGATCGATCGCCGCGTCGGACCGCGCCTGCCGCGTGGCCGAAAGCGAGCCGCAAATCCCGACGCACGACGCGGTGATCACGACGATGCGCTTCACGAGGGACCTCCGAGTGACTTTCCGTGCATGATACCGCGATGGCTGTGAGTCCAGCCTGGTGCGATCCGGGAAGCTACGCGATGTCGTGCGGGCCGTCCGAAAGGCCGCGCGCAGCGTGTGATAGCCTCGATCGGTGATGACGATTCGTGCAGCGCTTGTGGGGAGTATGGCAATCATGGCGGCGGCGTCGATCGGCGGATGCAGCTCGAGTAACAGCACGCGTCCCGCACCAGTGGCCGGGTCCGGCGACGCGGCGTTCAAGCAGCTCGCGACGGAAATCCTCGAGGACACCTACAAGCGGCATCCGACGACCTCGACCGATCTCGGCATCCACAAGTACGACGATCAGCTCGAGGACTACTCGGCGGGATCGTACAAGGCCGAAGCCGACGCGGCGCGCGCGTTCAAAACGCGCCTGTCGGCGATCGATCCGGCGACACTGTCGCTCGATCAACAACTCGACCGCGAGTATTTGCTGCACGTGATGGACAACAGCGTGCTGCAGCTCGACGTCATCAAGCGATGGGCGCAGGACCCTGACGCGTACCCGAGCGGTGTCACGAACACCGCATACGTGATGATTAAACGCGCCTTCGCGCCGGCCGAGGATCGCCTCAAGGGCCTCATCAAACGCGAGCAGGGCATGCCCGCGGTTCTGGACGAGGGCCGGAAGAATCTGACTGACGTTCCAAAGATATTTGCCGAGATCGCACACGAGCAAATCGACAACAACATCAGCTTCTTCAAGGACGACGTGCCGGCGGCCTTCAAAGACGTCACCGACAAGGCGCTCCTCGCCGACTTCAAGAAGGCCAACGAGGCGGTGATCGCGGCGCTCGGAACGTACAAGACGTACCTCGAGAAGGACGTGCTCCCGAAGGCGAACGGCAGCTTTGCGCTTGGTGCCGATACGTACGCAAAGGCGCTGGCCTCGCAGGAGATGGTCGACCTTCCGCTCGACCGCTTGCTCCAGATCGCCGAGGCGGATCGTCAGAAGAACGAAGACGCGTTTGAGGCGACAGCGAAGCTGATCGATCCCAAGAAGACGCCCGAGGCCGTGCTCGCGGCGCTGCAGATCGACCATCCGCCCGCGTCCGCGCTCTTGAAGACGACGCAAGACACGCTCGACTCGCTGCGTCAGTTCATCGTCGATCACCACATCATCACGATTCCGCCGTCCGAGCCGGCGCGTGTCAAAGAGACGCCGCCGTTCATGCGGTCGACGACGACCGCGTCGATGGATACCCCCGGGCCGTTCGAAACCGCGAAGCTCGAAGGGTTCTACAACATGACGCTGCCCGATCCGCGGCTGCCGAAGATGCAGCAGGACGACTACATGCGCGGATGGTATTACGCGGCGATCGTGAACGTGTCCGTCCACGAGGTCTATCCCGGCCATTACGTCCAGTTTCTCTACGCCAAGACCTTTCCGACCGATATCCGCAAGGTGTTCGGCGCGAACACGAACTCCGAGGGCTGGGCGCACTATGACGAGCAGATGATGCTCGACGAGGGCTTCCACACCGGCGAGCCGAAGTACCGGCTTGCGCAGCTTCAGGACGCGCTGCTCCGCGACGTGCGCTTCATCGTGGGCATCAAGATGCACACTCAGGGCATGACGGTCGACGAGGCGACGAAGCTCTTCGAGACACAGGGCCACCAGCCGCGTCCGGTCGCGGTCGAGGAAGCGAAGCGCGGCGCGGGCGATCCGCTCTACGGCTACTACACGATGGGCAAGCTCATGATCCTTAAGCTGCGCGATGACTACAAAGCGCTGCAGGGCGCGAGCTACTCGCTGCAGGGCTTCCACGACGCGTTCATCAAACTCGGACCGTTGCCGCTTCCGCTGATTCGCCGCGCGATGCTGGGCGAGATCGGACAGCCGTTTTAGATCGTTCATTTCTGACCGCTGCGATTCGTCACCGCGTGCGTTGACTCGTCGCGCGCGCGATGGCGCTCGTCACTTTTCCACTATCCCAACGCGCGTCGCACTCGTCTTAGATCGCGATGACGATCGCGATCGTGATGTTCTTGATCGTCGCGTCGGCTGTGGCCTCCGAAGCGCAGACGACGAGCTCCGCGCGCGTGCGGCCGCAGTCTCCGCGAGCGGAGGCGCTGCTACGCGATGCGGTACGGCGATCGGCCACGGTCGCAGGGTTGCTCGCGACAATCGAGACCTCGGACGTGCTTGTCTTTCTGGACGTCGTCTCTGATCCTGCCGCGCTTGCCGGGCGCACGGCGATTCTCGGCGTGACCGAACAGACGCGGCTGCTGCACATCGCATTGTCCGGACATCAGTCGGCCGATCGACTGGTCGAGCTGTTCGGCCACGAGCTGCAGCACGTCGTGGAAATCGCCCAGACGCCGGAGGTTCGCGATCCGTTCAGCCTGGCGCGCGCGTTCGAGCGGCTGGGATGGCAGTTCGAGTGCGGGCACTTCGAGACGGAGGCGGCCCGGCAGACCGAGCGCAGCGTGCATGCGGACATTCAGGCCGCGCGCGCGCCGCGGTACCGCAAGAAATCGTAGGCGCGTGGGCGGCGGCGCGCTCGTACTTTCGACGCGCTTTTGTTATCATCGAAGCGGATGTCATACGTTCGGTCCGCGCAAGCGGTCGTCGCACTCATCGCCTGTCTCGCCGCCGTCACGCAGGCGGCTCAGCAACCGCAAACGCCAAAGCCGTGGGACGAGATTCAGATCGCCGTCCCGATCGTGAAGAAGGCGATGGCGTACGTGCCCAAACAGAAAGTGTCGAGCGTCTTCTTGTTCATCAGCGGCGATGGCGGCTGGAACCTGGGAGTCGTCGACATGGCGCGCCGGATCATGCCGAAGGCGATCGTCATCGGCATCTCGTATCCGGCGCTCAAAACCGCGCAGGGCGTCGGCACGCAGTGCTGGCAGCCTGCGGCCTCGCTCGAGGAGATCGCGCACGCGGCCGAGCGCGAGCTCAAGCTTCCGGAATACCTGCCGCCGATCCTGCTTGGCTACTCGTCGGGCGCGACGGCCGTGTACGCAGGCCTCGCGGGCGCGCCGCCGCAGACGTTTTCCGGGGCCCTGAGCCTCGGGTTCTGTCCGGACCTGCCGTCGCTGCGGCCCGTCTGCAACGCCGAAAACTTCAAGCCGACCTACGACGCGAAGAAGAGCACCGCGTGGCTGCCGAAGGTCCCGTCCGTGCCCAAAGACTGGTACGTGCTCAACGGCATTCAGGATGCGGTGTGCCTGCCGCCAGACATGCACAAGTTCCTCGACGATATGGGCAACGTGCACTTCGTCGATGTGCCCGGCACCGGCCACGGGTTCAGCCGGCCGATCCGCTGGGGCGAGCCGTTCGATGAGAGTGTCGATGCGCTCATCAAGATTGCGACCAGGCCGCCCCCGAAGGCGCCGCCCGTCGCCTCGGCGCGGGAAGTCGAGCAGAAGCTCGACGCGCTGTCGCTTCCGCTCGAATACCGGTGGGCGGACCCGCCACGCGCGGCGATGATCTTTTTTTCGGGCGATGGCGGATGGGCGACGATTGACGATCGGCTGGCGACGTATCTCTCCGCGCGCGGCGTGAGCGTCGTTGGCATCAGCTCGCTGCGATATTTTTGGATCGAGAAGACGCCCGAGCAGACCGGCGCGGACGTGCGACGGATCTCCGATCTGCTCGCGGCCGCCGGCGTGCCGCAGTTTGTGGGCGGCTATTCGTTTGGCGCGGAGGTGACCCCGTTTGCGCTCCAGGCGTGGCCAGACGCCGATCGCCGGCGCATCCACGGCGCGTTGCTCATCGCGCCTGGCGAGACGGCGTCGTTCGAAATCAGCACGCTCGACTGGGTGCGGCGCGCCAAGGAAACGCCGAGGCGCGTCGCCGACGTCGTCAAGAAGATCGGCGTGCCGACATTCTGTCTCGCCGGCCAGACCGAAGATCCGCGTGACACCGCGTGCGATGACCTCGGCAGCGCCGCCGTCGCCGTGCGGCTGCCCGGATCGCATCACTTCAACGGCAACTACGACGCCGTCGGGAAGGCTGTGCTCGACTTCATCGACAAGAACATCGGCAGCGGCGGGCGGTAGCTAGCGCTTCAGAATTCCGCCGTACCCGCCCGCAATCAGCGTCGAAACATCTCGCAACACGCGCGGAAGATCGAGGACTCCTGGATACGCGAGGTATCGCGGCTCCCACACGGGGTGAAATTTGTCCTTGTACGCCCGCAAACCCTGGAAATTGTAGAAGGGCTGGCCGAACCTGTACAGGTAGCTCGCGACCTTGACGCGAATCGGCGCGAGCGCCGTCGGCTCGAGGCCCGAGAGTGGCGCCATGCCGAGGTTGAACCACTCATAGCCCTGCTCCTTGCCCCAGAGCATCAAGTAGATGAAGAGGCCCTCCATCGCGTTCTTTGGCGCCGTCTTCCGATGGCGCATGAGATCGACCGACAGCTCGAAGTGACTCGGCCCAGGCCAGACGTTGGCGAACGCCTCGATGCGGCCGTTCACCTCGAGCACCGCCAGCGGAAAACGTGAGAGGTACTGTTCGTCGAAGAAGCCGAGCGAGAAGCCCTTTTCCGAGACGCCTTTGAATTCGAGCCATTCGTCCGAGACTTCCCGCGCGGCAGGCAGGATCGTCGGCACTTCACACGCCGGGACGATGCGGATCGACGCGCCGTCGGTCTGCAGACGGTTGTACGTGAACCGCATCTTCTTGCGCGCGCCGCCATCGAGCGAGAAGGAGGCAAGCGGCACGAGCGCCTCTTCACCGGCTTTTGCGAACGCCAGGCCGAAGTCGGCATAGTGGTGCAGGTAGTCTTTCCGCACTTGATAAAACACCGGCACGCCGTCGGCATCGTCGACGTGTTCGAGGAAGCGCCGGATCAGGATGGGCACGGCGCGAGCTGGCCCGACCGGATCGTGGAGCGCGACCCACGTGCGGCCGCGGAGCGCGTACATCAGGAACGCCGACCGGTCGTCTGTCCACAGCAAGCCTTTGTCGCCGAGAAACGCGAGATTGGCGGAGGTCGTGCGCTGCGTCGTGATGACGCGGCTGACGTCCGCGAGATCGTTGGGCGTCGGCGGGGGAATGATCGGGGCGGCCGGACGCAGCAGCTGTCGGACGCCGACCGCGAGCAGCACGACGGCGACGCCGACGATGGCGCGGAGCGCGCGCGGGGCTTCCGCGCGGAACGAGTAGCGCCAGAAGAATTCGTCGGAGTACTGCACGTTGCGGAACGCGAAGACGCCGAGGACGATCGACGCGAGCACGACGAGGAGCACGCCCGAGAACCAGAGCCGCGAGAACGTGGCTTCGAAGAGCGTCGCGCGGCGGTCGTACTCGTGCCGCGCCGCGACGACAAAGAGCAGCAGCACGCCCAGGAACGTCGCTTCCTCGTAGTCCGCGCCCTTGAGGAGCGACGCGGCGATTCCCAGCACCAGGCCGATCACGGTGAGCGTCCACGCGGCGTCGACGCGCCGTGCGAGCGCCTGCGAGATCAGCAGCAGCCCGAGGCCGATCAGGCTGCCGAGGAAATGCGAGAGCTCGACGACCGGCTCCGGCAGGAAGCTCGCGAGGAACGCGAGACGGCCGGTCGCAGCCGGCGTCGCGCCGGAAAAGAGCAGCACGGCGCCCGCGATGAACGCGAACGTCGCGATGAGCGTCGGCGCCAGCGTGATCGTGAGGGCGCCGACGGCGTTGCCCCATTGCCGCATGATGTGCCGGCGTTGGTAGTACTCGTCGCAGACGAGCACCACGAGCGCCAGCATGAGCGGCAGCAGGTAGTAGATCACCCGGAACGCGAGGAGGGCGGAGAAGAGCGACGCTTTCGACAGGCCGCCGTTGAGGAGCGTCAGCATGCCGACTTCAAATACGCCGATGCCTCCCGGCACTTGCGTGATGAGCCCGAGCACTTGCGCGGCGACGAACGCGCTCACCGTTTCGGTGAACGGTGGTCGCGGCTCCGGAATCAGCACCCACAGCACCGCGACCGCGAGGCCCCAATCGATGATCGAGAGGGCGAATTGAGCCGCCGCGAGTTTGGGCGTCGGCAGCCGCAGCTCGACGCCGAAGATCGTGATCGGACCGCGCTTGACGAAGGTCGCGATCAGGTACGCGGCCGACACGCCCAGGAGCAGGCCGCCGATCGGCGCGGCCAGTCGGTATTCCGACAGCGAGGTGAGGCCGGACGGCGGCGCCACCAGCAGGCTCCAGCCGCCGAGCACGAGCAAGCCGAGCCAGAAGGTGCCCGAGTAAAAGACGACGATCCGCGAGATCTCGCCGGCCGAGAGTCCCCAGCGAGAGTAGAAGCGATACCGCGCGGCCGTCCCCGACAGCACCGCGAAACCGACGCTGTTGGCAATCGCGTAGCCGACGAACGACGCCATGCTGATCTGCCAGCGGGGGATCGCGCGGCCGAGGTACACGAACGCGAGCTGGTCGTAGCCGGTGAGCACCGCGTAGTTGATGGCGGTGAGGATGAGCGCGAGCGCGACGGAGGCTTGAGGCAGCCGCCGAAGGGACGCCGTCAAATCCGCCAGCGTGAGCTCGCGTAGCTGGCTATGGAGTACGTACAGAGCCGCCGCGAACAAGACGGCTCCCACGACGGTGGCTAGGCGGAGGCGCGGCGCGCCCATACGGGCTGCCATCATCATAGTCGCGGACACCACAACGTTCGCGCGGTCAGCGCGTCGCGCCGGAATCCGGCGTCTGCGCGGATACGGGCCAGTTCGGGCGGCAGCTCGACGTCGAGCCGCCACTCGGCGGGCGTCGCGGCGAGCGCGCGCGCCCAATCGCCCCACCACGGTGTGACACCGCGAGCAAGCGGTTCGATGACCAGCAGGCTGACGGACGGGCGGCGGTCCGCGAGGATGCGGAGCAGGCGATGGCGGGCCGGCGCCGGCAGCTCGTTGACGCTCCACGCGAAGAGCCAGGCCGTCGACTCGCGGCCGATCGCGCGGGACGCGCGATCGGCCGCATCGACGAGATCGCCGCGGCGCACGCGGCCGCTGAGGCCGTGCGCGCGCCAGGTTCGGGCGGCTTCGCCGACCGCCCAGCCGCTCTCGTCCACGCCAAGGAGCGAGGGCGCGGTCGTGCACTCGAGCGCCCAGGCGGCGGACGCCGTGCCGGTTCCGCAGCCGAAGTCGATCAGCCGATCGATGGGCGCCGGGCGCAGCTGCCGGATGATCGCGCGCGTCGTGAAGAAGTGAAGCGGCGCGTAGTAGTTCGCAAACGCTGCGCGTTTGCCGGCCGAGTCGAGCGCGGAGCGCTCGGCCAGGCCCGCCCGCCGCTCGACATACCTCGCCGACAGGGCGCGGATGGCTTTCAGAAAATGGGGATAGGGGACGGGGCTTTTTCCCACAGTTTGGGCCCGGTAGGTGCCGGAGGTCCTTGGGGCGAATCCCCAAGGGACCTCCGGCACCCTCGGGCCCAAAACTGTGGAAAAAAGCCCCGTCCCTAAAGCTCTACCAACAACACCCCAGGCTGGACGAGGTCGCCCTCGTGACAGTGTATGGCGCGGACGATGCCGGCGCGCGGCGCGCGAATCGGCAGCTCCATCTTCATCGCCTCGAGCACGATCAGCGTATCGCCTGCCTGAACGGCCGCGCCCGGTTGCACCGCGATCCGCACAACGGTCGCGGACATCGGCGGTGATAGCGCGTCCTGATCCTTCGAGTCTGACCTGGCCGCGCCCGCGTCCTGACTGACACGAAACTCGAACACCTGGCCATCGACGCCGACCCAGACGGACTCGCCCGCGCCGGTCGTCGCGATCGCGCGTCGCGTGCCGCCGGACCCGCTCACGACGAATCGGCCCTCGCCTTCGTCCGCGACCGTGAAGGCCCCCGCTTCGTCAGACAGCGTCACTCCGCCGCCGTCGAGCTCAGCATCCCAGCTGCCGCCTTCGCCATTGACGCGCAGTTTCCTCGCCACGTCTAGCTCACCACGCCACCGGGCCGAGCGTCTGCCATGGATCGAAACGCGCGGAATCGGCCGCGCGCCCTGACGGCAGCGCCGGTCCACGCGCCGACACGAACGCCGCGAGTGCCGCAGCCGCCGGTCGCGCGACAGCGCCCCCGTGCGTCAGCTCCTCGAGGTGGTCTTCGATGAATCGTGTGTGCACGTCGTGTGAGGCGAACTCCGGCCGCGTCAAGAGCGCGAGCAGAAATCCGATGTTGTGCCGCACGCCAAGAATCTCGAACTGCCTGAGCGCACCGACGAGACGCGCGAGCGCCTCATCGCGCGTGTCCGCGTGAGCAATGAGCTTGGCGATGAGGGCGTCGTAGTGCACCGTCACGCTCTGCCCCTCGCGCACGCCCGAGTCGACGCGAATGCCTGGGCCACGCGGCTCGCGATAGCGGAGCAGCCGGCCCGATTGTGGCAGCAAGCGGACGGAATCCTCGGCGTAGATCCGGCATTCGATCGCGTGGCCCTGCGGTTTCACGTCGTCCTGTGTGAACGGCAATGGTTCACCGGCTGCCACGAGCAGCTGCGCGCGCACGAGATCGAAGCCCGTGATCGCTTCCGTGATCGGATGCTCCACCTGCAGGCGCGTGTTGACCTCGAGAAAGTAGAAGCGCGCGCGATCGCCTTCGCCCTCGACCAGGAACTCGACCGTTCCGGCGTTGACGTAGCCCACCGCCCGCGCAGCCGCAACCGCCGCCGCGGTCAGCCGCTCGCGCACGGCCGGCGCGAGCAGCGGCGCAGGCGCCTCCTCGATCACTTTCTGATGCCGTCGCTGGAGCGTGCAGTCACGTTCGCGCAGATGCACGACGTGGCCGTGCGTGTCCGCGAATATCTGCACTTCGATGTGACGAGGCTGCTCGATGAGCCGCTCGACGTACAACGTGCCGTTTGCAAACGCGCGCTCGGCCTCGCGGCGTGCCATGCCGATCGATTCGGCCGCCTCTCGCGCCTCGCGGACGATGCGCATCCCACGTCCGCCGCCACCGGCCGCCGCTTTGAGGAGGGCGGGAAATCCGACGCGCGCGAGCGCGCTCGCGATGTCGGCATCGCTCTGCGACGCGGGCGTCTCGCCAGGCACGATCGGCACGCCGGCCTGGCTCACCGCGGCGCGCGCCGCGGTCTTCGATCCCGTCTTGCGGATCACATCGCCGGGCGGCCCGACGAACGTCAGACCGGCCGTCGCGCACGCGTCGGCGAATGCCGGATTCTCCGAGAGGAAACCGTAGCCAGGATGGACGGCGTCGGCCGAGGTGCGACGGGCCGCGTCGATGACGCGCGGAATGTTGAGGTAGCTCTCGTGCGCGGGTGCCGGTCCAATCGGCACGGCGCGATCGGCGAGCGTGACGTACGGCGCCTCGGCGTCAGCCTCCGAGTAGACGGCCACGGTCTCGAGGCCCATGTCGCGGCAGGTGCGAATGATGCGACACGCGATCTCGCCGCGGTTCGCGATGAGCACGCGGCGCATCAGCGCGGTTTCGGGCGAGGCGCGTCGGTCGCCCACGCCGCCGTGCGCTTCTCGAGAAAGGCGCGCAAGCCTTCCTGGCCTTCGGGCGAGACGCGCTGGCGCGCGATGGCGTCGACGGTAAGCGACATCACATCGGCGGGCGGATGGCCCGCGACCTCGCGCAGCAGCTTCTTCGTTGCGGCGATCGCCGACGGCGCGGCCTTGCGAAACTGCTGCACGTGGCGTTCCACCGTCAGATCGAGCCGGTCGGCCGCGACGACCTCGTGCGCGAGGCCAATCTCTCGCGCCCGCGCCGCGGAAAAGCGCACGCCGCTCAGGCACAGCTCGCGCGCGCAGCCGTGTCCGATCTTGCTCACGACGTACGGCGAAATCATCGCCGGCAGGATGCCCAGCACCACCTCGGTGAATCCAAACACCGCGTCTTCGGTTGCGACGACGACGTCGCAGACGCAGGCGAGTCCGGCGCCGCCGCCGAGGGCCGCGCCCTGGATGCGTCCGATCACCGGCACGGGCACCGAATCGATCGCATGGAGCATCATCGCCGCGCGACGGGCGTCGGCAAGGTTCTCCTCGTGCGAGAAATTCACCATCTTCGACATCCACTGCACGTCGGCGCCGGCGCAGAACACCGATCCCGCGCCCTGCAGGACGACGGCCCGTACTGATCCATCAGCGGGCACGCTCGTCGCCCAGTCTGTCAGCGCCTGCATCAGCTCTTCGTTGAACGCGTTTCGAACGTCCGGCCGGTTGAGCGTGACCGTTGTGACCGGACCGGGCATGACGAGCAGCGTAGGAGTAGACACGCGCGGCTACATTCTGAAGACGCCGAACTTCGCGTCGGGAATCGGGGCGTTGTACGCCGCCGACACACCAAGTGACAGCGCGTCGCGCGTGCGCGCCGGATCGAGGATGCCGTCATCCCACAGGCGCGCTGTCGAGTAGTACGGCGAGCCTTCGCGATCGTACTTCTCGAGGATCGGCGCGCGGATCGCGTTCTCTTCGTCGGCGGCGAGCGTCTTGCCCTCGCGCGCGAGCTGGTCGCGCTTGACCGTCGTGAGCACGGTCGCGGCCTGCTCGCCACCCATCACCGAAATCCTGGCGTTGGGCCACATCCACAACAGCCGTGGCTCGTACGCGCGACCACACATGCCATAGTTGCCGGCGCCAAACGATCCGCCGATGATGACCGTGAATTTCGGCACGACCGCGTTCGCGACCGCGTGCACCATCTTCGCGCCGTCCTTCGCGATGCCGCCGCGCTCGTACTGCCGGCCGACCATGAAGCCTGTGATGTTCTGCAGGAAAATCAACGGGATGCCGCGCAGGCTGCACAGTTCGATGAAGTGCGTGACCTTGAGCGCCGACTCCGAGAACAGCACGCCGTTGTTCGCGATGATGCCGACGAGAAAACCGTGCAGCCGCGCGAAGCCGGTCACCACTGTCGTGGCGTACCGCTGCTTGAACTCGTCGAAGCGCGATCCGTCCACGATGCGCGCGACGACTTCGTGCACGTCGTACGGCTTGCGTGGATCGACGCTCACGATGCCGTACAGCTCTTCCGGGTCATACTTCGGCGGCTCGGGCGTCGTCATGTCGGCCGGCAGCCGCTTCGACGTGTGAAGCGTCGACACGATCGTCCGTGCGATCCGCAGCGCATCGTCGTCATCTTCCGCGAGGTAGTCGGCCACGCCGGAGATGCGAGTGTGTACATCCGCGCCACCGAGCTCTTCGGCCGTGACTTCTTCGCCCGTCGCCGCTTTGACGAGCGGCGGACCGCCCAGAAAAATGGTGCCCGTGCCCTTGACGATGATCGTTTCGTCGGACATCGCGGGCACATACGCGCCGCCGGCTGTGCACGAGCCCATGACGACCGCGACTTGTGGAATGCGCTCGGCCGACATCCGGGCCTGGTTGTAGAAAATCCGCCCGAAGTGCTCGCGGTCCGGAAACACCTCCGCCTGCAGGGGCAGAAACGCGCCGCCCGAGTCGACGAGGTACACGCACGGCAGCCGGTTGTCGAGCGCGATCTGCTGCGCCCGGACGTGCTTTTTGACGGTCGTCGGATAGTAGGTGCCGCCTTTGACGGTCGCGTCGTTGGCGACGATCATCACGTCGCGTCCGCCGACGCGTCCGATGCCGGTGACGAGGCCGGCGCCAGGGGCGTCGTTGTCGTACATGTCGTAGGCGGCGAGCGGCGAGAGCTCGAGAAACGGCGTGCCTGGATCGATCAGCAGATCGATCCGCTCGCGGACCGGCTTTTTGCCTTGCTCGCGATGGCGCGCGAGGTACTTCGGACCGCCGCCTTCGCGGGCGATCGCGGTGCGCTCGCGCAGCTCCGACACGAGCGCGGTCATGCGGTCGCGGTTCGCGCGGTACTCGTTCGAATCGGTTTTGAGGCGGCTCGGCAGCAGGTCCATCGACGAGGTCACCAGCCGCAGCAATCGGTCTTGTAGCCGCAGGACGGACACCGCCACACCGCGTGCATGCGGAACATTTCCGCGCCGCAGCGCTCGCACAATACTTTGTCGGCGGACGCGGCGGATTGTGGCGCTCGCGCGGTGGGCGGCCGCGGGGAGGGCGGCGTCGGTACGTCGGGCATAGGGCGATTATACGGGCGCCCGCCTCGCTGAGCGCGCGCTTCGCACGCAACTACGGCGCGGCAGGGCGCGCCTCGATTCGTCCGACGACTCCGGTACAATTGGGCAACGGTCATCGAGGAGCACCCGCTGGCAACCGCATCCACGCAGCCGCCGATCGGTGTGTTTGCGCGTCTTGTTCGCGCGCTGTCGATCGGCCGCCGGGCGGCAGGACGCGGCGTCGTCGAGTTCTATAACAGCAGCAACCTGACGTTCGCCTCGTCGATTGCGTACTACTCGCTGCTCTCGATATTCCCATTTGTGCTGCTGATTTTGTCGATCGTGAGCAAACTCGCGGTGAAGAACAACCCGGCGACGCTCGTCGAGATCATTGCGCGCGCGCTGCCGCGGCACTTCGACTTCGTCGTCGATCGCGTGCACGAACTGGCGGCGGCGCCGCTCAAGCTGAGCGTGCTCGGCACGGTCGTGACGCTGTGGGCGTCGATGGGCGTGTTCGGCGCGATTACCTCCGCGGTGAATCACGCCTGGGGCGTCGAGCGCAACTACGGCTACTTGAAACACAAGCTCATCTCGTTCGTGATGCTGTTGACCGCCGGATTGCTGATGCTGGCCGCCGTGACATTCAGCGGCGCGGCGGAAGTCGCACGGGCACGATGGTTCGAAGACATCTTGGCGCGCTGGCCGACGACCCACTGGCTGTCCGGGCTGATTTCCCACAATGCGTCGACGCCGGCCTTCGTCGTCGTCGTCGGCCTCATCTACTATTTCGCGCCGAACACTCGCGTGCGGCTACGCGACGTGTGGTTCGGCGCGATTCTTGCCGGCGTGCTCTGGCGGCTCGCCTTCGAGGGATTCTCGTGGTACCTCCGCGATCTTTCGCGGTTCAGTGTGGACGGCTCGATCGCGGCCGTCGTGGCGTTCCTCGTGTGGGTGTACCTGTCCGCCGTCATCTTGCTCTATGGCGTCGAGGTGACGGCCGCGTACGCACGATTGCGCAAGGAAATGGCGGACTGAGAGCATGGCGAACCGATTGGCGCACGAGCGCAGCCCGTACCTGTTGCAACACGCGGAGAATCCCGTTGACTGGTATCCGTGGGGCGACGAGGCATTCGCCGTGGCGACGCGCGAGGAGAAGCCGGTCTTTCTGTCGATCGGATACTCGACGTGCCACTGGTGCCACGTCATGGCGCACGAGTCGTTCGAGGACGCCGGCATCGCCGCCGTGCTCAACCGCGATTTCATCTCGATCAAGCTCGATCGCGAGGAGCGGCCCGACATCGACCGCGTGTACATGATGTTCGTCCAGGCGACGACAGGCGCCGGCGGATGGCCGCTCAGTGTGTGGCTCACACCAGAGAGGAAGCCGTTTTTCGGCGGTACCTACTTTCCTCCATCGTCGAGGTGGGGCCGCCCCGGGTTTCTCGAGGTGCTGGCCGAGCTCGCCCGGGCGTGGCGTGAAGAGCGCCCGCGCTTGTTCGAGTCTGCGGCAGGAATCGTCGATCAACTTCGCGAGATGACGGGCGCGGATGAGGCCGCGGGGGATCGGGGATCGGTGGCGGACCGCGACGCCGTCGAGTTGGGCATCGACGCGTTTGCGAAAGTGTTCGATCGACGTCACGGCGGATTTGGCGGCGCGCCGAAATTCCCCAGGCCGTCCGAGTTGATGTTTCTCTCGTCGGCCTGGGCGCTGACGGGGCGGCCCGAGGCGAAGACGATGGCCGTCGAGACGCTGCACGCGATGGCGCTTGGCGGGATGCACGATCATGTCGGCGGTGGATTCCATCGCTACTCGGTGGACGCCGAGTGGCGCGTGCCGCACTTCGAGAAGATGCTCTACGACCAGGCGCAGCTCGCCATCGCGTACCTCGACGGATTTCAGATGAGCGGCGAAGCGTTCTACGCGGCGGTGGCCGAGAACACGCTCGCCTACGTCGTGCGCGATCTCTCGGCGCCAGACGGGGCGTGCTACTCGGCGGAAGACGCCGACTCCGCCGTGGGTGGGGAGAAGCGAGAGGGCGCGTTTTACGTATGGCCCGCGGCGGAAATCGACACGGTGTTCGGCGACGCCTCGCCGATTGTTCGCCGCCACTTTGGCGTCGAGGACGAGGGCAATGCGCTCGCCGATCCGCAGGGCGAGTTCACGAACCAGAACATCCTCTACGTCGCGCAGTCGGTCGAGGAAGTGGCGGCGCGCTCGGGACGGCCGGTCGACGAAGTGATCGGCGTCCTCGCGAACGCGCGGCGCGCGCTGTTTGCGGTGCGCGAGGACCGGCCGCGTCCGCATCGCGACGAGAAGATCATCACGGCGTGGAACGGACTCATGATTGCGGCGTTCGCGCGCGCGACTCGCGTCCTCACGTCCAGTCCGCATCGCGCCGAGTGGCGCAAGGCGGCGATACGCGCGGCCGAGGCCGTCCACGCGCATCTCTGGCGACCGGCCGAGCGCCGATTGTTCCGCCGGTATCGCGATGGCGAGGCCGCCGTCGACGCGTTCTGCGAGGACTACGCATGCCTGGCCTGGGGATTGACGGAGCTCTTCCAGGCGACCGGCGACGTGCGCTGGCTCGACTGGGCGCTCGAGGTCACCGCGCTCGAAACGGAGCGCTTCTTCGACGAGCGCGACGGTGGCTGGTTCGCGACGACCGGTGAGGACTCGTCGGTTCTCCTGCGGTTGAAGGAGGACTACGATGGCGCCGAGCCGGCCGCGGCGTCCGTCACCGTGCGCAACCTGATCACGCTCGGCCATCTCACCGGCGATGCCGCGCTGATCTCGCGCGCGGAGCGCACCTTGCAGCGGTACGGCGCCGGCATTGGCCGTGCGGTGCGCATGATGCCGCTGATGGTGGCGAACGTCGCGCTGTGGCGAATGCCCGCAACGCAGGTCGTGCTCGTCGGCAATCCTGAAGGCGCGGACTATCGCACGCTCGAGTCGGTCGTCGCGTCGAAGTTCCTGCCGGGCGCCGTCGTGATTCCTGTCCACCCCGGTCGGACGCAACAGACGCTCGGCGCGCGGCTGCCATGGCTTGCCGCGATGTCGATGCGCGACGATCGCGCGACCGCGTACGTGTGCCGCGATTTCGTTTGTCGCGAGCCGGTCACTGACGCGGCCGCACTCGGTGCTGCCGTCGACGGCGACGCCGCGCCACCGCGCATCATCATCACGTGACTGCTGCGGCTATACTGGAACGCGCATGACGTTCGACGTGGAGATTGTGCTCAAGGGCCGCGACTTCGCCGTCACCGAAGCCGCGTCGATTCCGTTCGGTGACCCTGGATCGTGGGGCGACGAGGGCGCGCGGGCGATGCTCATCGCGATCCTTCGCGCGATCGACCGCGTGCAGAATCCGGAAGCCGCCGCCGATCGCGGTGTCATCCTGCAGGGATTCAGCTGGATCGTCGAGCCCGCCGGCGCCGCAAGCGTCGTCGCGATCGAAATTCCGATGGGGGCGGCCGTCGCCGGGCCGTTTTCGATCGGCCACGCCGATCTCGACGCCATGATCGCGCGCGTCGTCCGCGCCGAGCGTCAAACCGTGGCGCCGCGGACGATTCACTAAAGCCGGGGTCTTACTTTCCGACTTCCCGACTTCTCGACTTCTCGACTTGTCGACTTTCCGACTTATTGATTTTCAATTGCCCCTGAGAATCCAGTCGAAGCAGTCCGCCAGCTGGCGGTAGAGCTCCGTCTCGCCGCCCTCGAAGTTGTGATCGGTCGATTCGATCGGGCGGAACGTGCGCGATAGCGTGTCGGGGCCGAACAGCGTGCGCGCCTCAGCGGCCGGAATGTAGTCGTCGTGCGTCGATTGGATGACGGCGACGCGCAGATCGCCAAGTGCGGAAAGCGCCGGGTACGTGAGGAGCATCTTCGGATCGCCGCCGTTCGACGACGGCACGCCGGCGTATTCTTCCTCGCGCGTGAGGGCGATCGCGATCACGCCGCGGAGCTCCGAGCGAATCGGCTCTTGGCCTGCGACCGCGACGTCGAGTCCCGCGCCGCGGGACTTGCCGACGAGCACGACGCGCGTGTTGGGAGAGAGCCTCAACGCGGAGAGCGACGCGCGGATCATGCTGTCGAAGTCGCCGGCCATCTCCGCCGGCGAAATCGCCGCCGCGCCCTGGTTGAGATGCTTCACGTAATCCTTTGCGCTGAAGCCGGCGACCGGATAGCCCCACGCGACGAGCCGATCGAACATGTCTTTGTCGCTGCCGGCCCATCCGCCGTCACCGGTCGCGTACACGATGAGCGGCTCGACAGGATGATTCGGCAGGACACTCAGGTGCAGTGTCAGCGGGTGATCTCGGACGAGGATGTCGGTTTCGACCGAGTTGCGCGTGGAGGTGGTCGGTGCCGAGCTCGCACACGCCAGCACCAGGAGCGTGGCCGCCATGATCGATGTCCCCGCCAGTCGGCGCGACATGAGCTGTCTTGAAAGACGCCGCCCGGGACCGACGAGTTTCACGTCGTCCGATCTAGACTGCAAAGATGCCGCTCGAGATCCTGACGGAAACCGTGTTCGAGGGCTCGGAGGCCGATGCGGTCCTCGTGAAGCTGGCCCTCGAGCGCGAGGGCATTCGCTGTTTCATCGTCGATCAGGCGCTCGTGCGCACGCGGCGGCGCGGCTCCGTGCAGGTCTCGCCGTCGAATGCGGTGCGGGCCCGGCAGATCATCACGCGTCATCTCAAGGGCGCATCGCCGAGCGACGCCGCGCTCGCACCGCAATGGCAGTGCGCGATCTGTGGCGAAATGGTGGAAGGGCAGTTTCAGGCGTGCTGGAAGTGCGGCGCGCCGAAGCCGTGACGGAGGCCGCGACGACGGCCGCGACAGCCCGACCGATCCCAATCGTCACATCTCGATCTGTCGTGAGGTTCACGACGCAGGTGTCCTGGCCGATTTGGGCGTCGCACCCTCTGGTGAATCCGATGGGGTCGTCGTCCGGAGGAGTGACGTTGGGCGGCAAATACGGCCACGCGAGCGTCACTTTCAACTGAAGGGAATCTCCCGCTCGAAAATATTGCGAGCACGCGCCGTCTCCGGGGCTGAGTCCGAAGGTGCACGCAAAACCATCAGGACCGGTGACCGTTCCGGCATGAGGACCGCTCAGCTGTTGACCCTCCACCAGCGTGAGTCGGAGCTGGTACTGGCCAGCGGGCTCGGGCGGTGGCGATGTGACCGTCAGCGGCTCCGCATTCGACGTGTGACCGTTGACGCTCACCGAGACCGTGTAGGCGCCAGCCGATGAGAACGTGCCGGTCAGTTGAAACGAGGTCGGCGTCACGTTCGTCGCCGTGACGGCACCGATGTTCGGCGACACCGTGACCGTCAGGCCGGGTGTGAAGTTCGATCCAGATACGATGATCGATTGAGGCGAGTTGCTGGCGACAATCGAGGACAGCGAGAGGCTCGAGATCGTCGGCACGGGCGGAGAGACGCTCAGCGTCACCGCGTTCGACGACAGGTCATTCACGCTCACCGACAACGTGTAGGAACCCGCCGCTGTGAAGGTTCCCGTTAGCTGAAACGACGTCGGCGTGACATTCGCGACGGTGAGGGGACCGATGGCGGGCGACACCCTCACGGTCAGTCCAGCGGCGAAGTTCGTCCCGGACACGGTGATTGTTTGCGCCGAAGAACCCGCGACCAAGGACGAAATCGAGAGGCCGGAAATCGTCGGGATGTTTCTTGCGGTGACTGTTGTCGAGGGCGAGACTGGTTGGCTGCCGCAGGCCGCGGTCACGGCGAGGGCAGCGAGCGCAACTGAGCCGCGCAGACGCGACATCATGGTGGAGTATCAGCGCTTCGCGGGCAGCGACCGAGCGAACGTCGTCGAGAGCTGAACCCACTTCGCGAGCTCACGTTTCGTGCTGACGTGCTCGCCGCTGACGCGCAGCCAACCCTTCATCGCGCGGCCGCGCATGACCAGCGGGCGGGCCGTCGTGGCTGCCACCAGCGCGTTTGATTCTTCCGGATCGACGCGCACGAGCACACCACCCTGGCCACTCGCTGCGATCGCCATGTTGCCGCGAATGAGGAAGGCGAGGCCGCCGAACATCCTCTTCTCGGTGAGGCTGGGCGAGCGTCCAATGAGCTCTCGAATCCGATCGGCGAGATCGTGGTCGTAGGCCACCGGCCCAACTATAGGTCAATCGAGGGGATCGCCCGATAACGGCCACGTGAAAAAGTGTTTATTTAGTCATGTTGATATACTAAACTTCGCAGCCATGGCGGACCTGCTCGGTGAACTCGAATATCTTGTGCTCATTGCCATCGTTCGTCTGGGGCCGAACGCCTACGGTGTGCCGATCGTCGACGAGCTTCGGCGGCATACGCGGCGAGCGATCCTGCGGCCTTCGGTTTACCTCGCGCTTCGGCGGCTCGAGGACAAAGGGCTGATCCGATCGAAGATGAGCGCCCCGGAATCCCGGCGAGGCGGCCGCGCCCGCCGGCTCGTTGAGCTGACTGCCGCCGCCCGCCGCCAGCTGCGCGAATCGCAGCAGACGATGAAGAGTTTGTGGCAGGGCGTACGGCTCGACGAGGTCTGACATGCGTTCATCTCCGTCCGCCCCGCCTCGCCTGGCAATCTCGCTCCTCGAGCGGCGACTGAGATCCGTCGAACGCGACGAAGTGATTGGCGATCTCACCGAGGTCTTCGCCGATCGCGTCGAGGCTGGCCGTCGATTCTCACGCGTCTGGTTTTGGATTCAAACGGTGGCGTTCGTGATCGGCTTCTCGTTCGCGCGAGCATCGCAGGCGCCGAATGGCAGAAGCTCCTGGAGAGCCCTCATGCCGCAACTCTTCACGCTCCGACCGGCATTCAGACTGTTCCGACAGGATCCGGGCTATGCGTCAGCCTTCATCGTGACGCTCGGGCTGGGCATTGGCGCCACGACCGCCATCTTTTCCGCGGTCGAGGGTGTGCTGATTCGGCCGCTCCCGTACCCCCACGCCGATCGCATTGCCTACATGGAACAAACCGTGGCACACGGGAAGGTGGCGTTCTCATTCGTCGAGGTGTCGGATTATCGCGCGCAATCACAGACGGTCGACGAGTTCGTGGAGTACGGCGATTGGCAGTTCACGGTGCTTGGCGCCGGCGAGCCGCAGCAGGTGTATGGCGGCCTCGTGACGGCCAACTATTTCAAGGTTCTGGCGATTCGTCCCCTCATGGGACGCACGCTCGCGCCCGAAGACGATCAGCGATCGTCGGCACCGGTCGCTGTGTTGACCGATGAATTCTGGCGCCGTGCGTTCGGATCGGATCCGGCGGTCATTGGCAAGGTCATCGAGCTCTCCGGCATCCCCACGAAGATCGTCGGCGTGCTCGAGCCCGGCTCCCACTACGCCGGCAGCCAGCGCGCCGAGTTGTACGCGAACTATCCAGCCAACGAGCACTACATGAGCTCGTCGATGCAGGACGACAGACAACATCGGATGACCAGCGTCTACGCACTCGTCAAACCTGGAGTGGGAATGGAGACGGCGCGCGCCGAACTCGCCGCGATTGCCGACCGGCTCCACGCGAAGTACCCGAAGGACTACCCGGGCTCCGACGCGTTCACCACGACGCTGACGCCGTGGCGCGACGTGCTCGTCAAGAACGCGCGCCCGACGCTGCTCGTCCTCATGGGCGCGGTTGCGCTCGTGCTGCTCGTCGCGTGCGCAAACGTCGGCAACCTTACGCTCGCGCGCTTGATTCGGCGCGAGCGCGAGCTCGCGGTGCGCGCGGCCCTCGGCGCGTCATCGCTGCGGCTTCGCGCTCAGCTCTTGTCGGAGCATCTGGTGCTGGCGCTTGCCGGATCAGCGCTGGGACTGCTGCTGGCATCAATCGCCCTGAGGGTGCTCATCGATTACACCGCGCGTCTTACTCTTCGCGCGGATGCCGTCGCACTCAACGGCTCCGTTCTCGCGTTCTCCCTCGGCGTCGGCCTGGCGACGGCCGTGCTGTTTGCCTGGGTGCCGCGGCTGGCCTCGACCGATGGCACCGGGCAGGCGCTCACAGGCGCGTCTGCCGGCGGACGCACGACGATGGGCCATCGTCAGCGTCGGATGCAGCGCTCGCTCGTCGCGACGCAAGTGGCCGTGTCGTTCGTTGTGCTAGTGGGCGCAGGGTTGCTGGTGCGCACGTTTTCGAATCTGCAAGGCATCTCGCCCGGGTTCGACGCGACGCAAGTGCTGGCGCTGCAGGCGCCGGATTCGGGACAGATCACCGCGACTCAGGTCGGGCACAGTCGCGCCATGTTCGACACGCTCATGGATCGGCTCCGCGGGTACCCCGGTGTTGTGTCGGTCGCGCTGACCAGCCGCGCGCCGTTCGACGTCGGCGAGGTGCCGCCGCTCTTCGTGAAGGCCGACGGCACCCGAATGGACGGCACAACCGCACCGCTCCAGATCTTCGCGCTCACGGTCAGCCCGGACTACTTCGCCACGCTCAGAATCCCTCTGATTCGCGGGCGCCGATTCGGGCCCGAAGACACGGCCACGTCCGCCCACGTCGTCGTCATCAATCAGACCATGGCGAGAACCGTGTTCGGCAACGACGATCCGATCGGTCGTCCAATCGCGTGGAGCTGGCAGTCGACTGGCTGGGGCAACGCGCCCACCATCATCGGAATCGTCCACGACGTGCAGGAGCTTGGCGGGGCCGCCGGCATCGTGCCCACCGTGTACGAGTCCAGCGTGCAGTCGGGCATGGCCTATATGGGCTCGACCGGTCTGCTCATCCGCACGACTGGCGATCCTGCCGCGCTCAGTCGCGATGCGGCAACGCTCATTCACGAGCTCGACCCCAGGCGACCCGTGGTCAACGTGCACACGCTCGAGTCGGCCGCGGCGGATCGGATCGCGCCGTCACGGATCAATGCGGTGCTCTTCAGCGGCTTCGCGTTGCTCGCGCTGTCGATTGCGGCGGTCGGGATTGGCGCGGTCCTCGCGTTTTCCGTCACACAACGCACGCGAGAATTCGGCATCCGAATGGCGCTTGGGTCGCAGAGCAGCCAGATTCTTACAGGCGTGATTCGTGAGGGCTTGACGATCGCCGGTATCGGCTTGATGCTCGGCGCGGTGGCTGCGGCGCTGCTCGGCCGCCTGCTGCAGCGCGTCTTGTTCGAGGTCGGGGCCCTCGACATTGTCACTTTCGGCGCTGTCGGCGCGCTGCTACTCGCCGTGGCCGCGGCCGCGTCATGGCTGCCCGCCAGACGCGCGACCCGCGTCGATCCAAACGTGGCGCTCAGAAGCACTTAGACCGTGACGAAGGAGCAGTTCGGGAACCCGTGCCCGAGCTTGACCGTGCCGGCCGCCTGAGTCGATGATCCACGCGGCTTGGCCACGCCGCTCAGAAGCTCGACGCACTCGATGCTGGCCGGGATCCTCGCGATCGCCGCCATTATCTATGTTGCGGGCCGCGCGCCGCACGCCTACCTGGCCGCCGACGACTTTCAGTGGCTGCAGGCACGCTGGGGCATCGACTGGACCAGACTCCTGGATCCGGCGCAGTACCATTTCTTCCGTCCGGTCGTGCAGGCATGGTTTGCCGGCGCGACGGCCGCGTGCGGTCCGTCCGAGTCGTGCTACCACTGGCTGTCGCTGGGAGTGCACGTGCTGAACGTCGCGCTCGTGGCTCTGGTGGGCGCGGCCATCACCGGACGTCGCGCGTTTGGCTTGCTGAGCGCGCTGCTGTTCGCGGTGCAGCCGGCGTACACGCAAGCGGTCGTGTGGGTATCGGCGGTGACGGCGCTGCTCTGCACGACCTTCTTGCTGCTGTCGCTCTATTGCGCCGCCCGCGCGTGGCACTCGGCCGGGCGAGCGCGATGGTGGGAAATCGGGGCGCTCGTCGCCGGCGCCGCCTCGATGTTCACGCACGAAGCGGGCGTCATCACGCCGCTTCTCGTCGCGCTTGCGACGGCGGCATTGGCGCCGTCGGCTCGGCGGTCGAAGCTGCTGGCGGCGGGATTCGCGATCGTCCTCGCCGTGTTTGCCGTCACCACCTACGACATCAGCCGCAGGAACCCGGTTCTGGCCGCGGGCTCGTATCGGATTGGCGTCCACATGCTGCAGCACGCGCTGGACTACCTCGCCACGCTTTGGGTCGCGCCCCACCACGCGGCATCGTACGTCGCGGTCGTCGCGCTCACGGTCGGACTCGCGGGGCTCAGTCGACTGTCGCGGGCCGGGTGCGTCGCGCTCGTGATCATGTTGGTGCCGTACCTGGGTTTCACCTGGGGCAACGTGTCGCGCTACGCCTACTTGCCAGCGATCGGATTCAGTTGGACGCTGGCGGCGGCGCTGCTCTCCGTCCACGCGCGGCTGGCCGCCAGGCCAGGCGCGACGGGTCGAGCCACCCCGGTCGTCGGGCTAATCGCCGCCACGCTGATCGTTCGGTTCGGGGCGTTTGCCGTGCGTGGCAGTCGGGACGAGGTCTTCAGGATCGAAAGCTACCGTGAGTACGCCGCGGCCGTGATGAACGCGCACCCGGTACCAGGAGTCGAGCTTCACGTGCCGCCGCCCTCGTCGCCATACGTCGATGTGAGGTTTACGGAGGTGCTGCTGCGGTGGGCCTACGACATGCCGACGCTGCGCGTCGTCGTCGATCCGCGATGACAAGGGAACGGCTCAATCAACTCAGCCGCGATGAGCGCTACAAGTTCTGGATCCGGTTCTTCGTCGCGATGATCTTGATTGGAGCGACGGCGTGGTTGTTCTGGTGGAGGTGACGGTCGAACGCAGGGTAGCGAGAGTGAATTTCGGCAAGTGCAGTAGAGTCAGTCGTACGCCGGGGTGGCGAAACTGGCAGACGCACAGGACTTAAAATCCTGAGAGCCCAAAAGGCTCGTGTGGGTTCGATTCCCACCCCCGGCACTTAGAATCAAGCACTTACGAGAGTGGTGATGCTGGGCTGGCGGGCGAGTTGGCTCGATTGTGACCGGCGCCTGACGCGCGCGATTCATCACGAGGAGAACCTATGAGCTCGATGACTGGCACGATTCAACGTCTCGTAACCGAGAAGGGCTTCGGCTTCATTGCCGCCGCCGACGGCAAGGAGTACTTCTTTCACTCGTCAGCCTGCACGGGCACGCCGTTCGACTCGCTGGTGCAAGGCCAGGCCGTCAGCTTCGATATCGGTCAGGGTCCCAAGGGGCCACGCGCGGAGAACGTCCAAGTTTCGCGCTGAGCGAAAGGACGTGTGCGCTGCGCCACCAGCAGTGCACCTGATCGTTCCCCCGGCCCGGAACAAACTCCGGCGGGCGGTGTCAATCGAGTACGACACCACGGGAGGAACGTGATGAAGCATTTCCACCACGGGGCGGACGCCGTGACGCGGCCCACGCAGCCGCGAGCTTCGGCTGACATGAACGTCACGCCGCTCATCGACGTGTTGCTGGTGCTGCTGGTGATCTTTCTCGCCGCCTTGCCGCTCACGCAACGCGGGCTCGACGCCAGTCTTCCCCACACGGCGACGGATCCTCCCGTGAGCGTCCCAAGCGACAGCCAGATCGTCGCCGAGTACGGCGCCGATCACCGCCTGACGATCAACAAGAGCGCGGTGGACATGGCCACCGCGGAAGCGACGCTCCGCGATCTCTTCAGCGCCCGCCGGGACAAGACGCTCTATGTCATCGGCGATGGGACGGTCCGCTACGGCGAAATCGCGCGGATTGTCGACGCCGCGAAGGGCGCTGGCGTCGAGCGCGTCGGGATCGTCACGGAAGGTATGCGACGCGAGGCCAGGGCCGGCCGCTAGCTGCCGGGCGTCTTCAACGCCGGTCTAACTGGTCTTCGTCGCGCCGATCCACGCGCGCAACTGCGCGCGGGCCGTGGTTCCGGCTTGCCACAGCGTCTGACCATCAAGCCGCGCCACTTCGCGCCAGCATCGATAGACCTCGTCGGCATCTTTCCACGACACCCCGGCCTGGACCAGGTTCTGCAACTCGCGCCACTCGGCCGCCTGGATCGCCGCCTGACGCTGCTGTTCGATCTGCTGGAAGATCGGATCTTGTTCGTCTCGATAGCTCATGCTCGTTTACGCATTGGCCAGGGAGCCTGAACGTCAGCCTCGTCGGACTTCTGACCGAGCACGCTGTGCGCAGATTGCCCCGCGGTCTTGATGGCCTCGATGAGTCTGAACACGAACCGTGAGCTCAGCACGCCCTGGGTGACGCCTTGCGCGAGGAGCGCAATGAGCTCGTGTTCCGGCATGTCCATCGGCTGATTGGCCATCTGTCCGTCCGGCCAGCAGGAGAGGCGAATCTGTTCCTGGCCCGAGGACTTGATCAACAGGCGCTCGATCCTGTTGTCTCCTCTCCGAGTCGTCCGCAACTCCCGGGCGTAGGGCGTCTCGCGGAGCTCGTTCTGCTTGAGGTTCGCTTCGCGATCCGCACACGTGTCGTGACATGTGGGATGGCCGTCGCTGTCGACGCGGTGGTACGTCACGACGTCACGGCTCTTGAGCTGCACCTCCCACGCACCCTGCGTCTGCGTGGCGTGCACCAAATACGTGGCTGGCCACACGCGCCGCACAAGCACCTCCAATTCCCGCCTCGTCACTGGCATTTCTCCTTGTGGCGTTAGAGCCGCGAAGTCCCGATGCACGTGGCTGAGGACTTCACTCGCACGTGACGCTGTTGGACTTCTTCGTTCCTGCGAAAATGGCCTTCTCCGACCTGAAGTCCGGACTTCCGACGCTCCTGAAGTCCTGGACTTCACGTGTCGGTACCGGCACCGGCTCCATCTGGTAGAGCCTTCGCGTATTGCTGACCGCCGAAATGATGAGCGTCAGGACGAGTCCGCCGATCGCGAACATCCCGCCGACGTCGAAGAGACCGACCTGCCGTCCGAAGAAGTTGACGATCGGCCGCACGTAGAGCATCAGCGTGCCGATCGCGAGGATGATGCGCAGCTCGGTCGGGCCCACCTTGAAGTAGCTCATCTTGAACGTCCCGAGGCTGTGGGTCGCGAGGTACACCTCGGCGGCGAGCATGAAGTACGCAACGAGCAGGCCGAGCGCGATGAGCGGGCTCATGTAGCCCGAGAGCGCGAGGCCGCCGATGAGGAACGCCGTGCCGAAGGCGTCGACGACGTGGTCGACGTAGAATCCGTAGCGCGGCCGCTGTTGCTCTCGCACGCGCGCGACCGTGCCGTCGAGGCTGTCGCCAAACCAATTGACCGCCAGGCAAATGACGACGAGCAGGAGACCTACTGAATGGCTCTTCGCCATCCAGTAGGAGAGTCCGGCGCCCAGCATCGCCACCAGTGCGAGCGTGGTCAGATGATCGGAGTTGACCCACCGCGGCAAGCGGTGGGCGAGGAAGATCAGGACGCGCTTTTCTAGCGGCGCAAGGATGCTCGTGAGCACCCGGGTGGCATTCGCTGCAGGTGTGACTGAGGCGGCAATCGGGGCAGCGGAACTCATGACGATCTCCTACCCGGTAATGCGAAACCCGAGGCTTTTCGGGCTCAAACCGCGAGGTGAGCCCCTTTTCAGGTGGATTGCGCATTCAGGGA
>CAYQRM010000046.1:0-74457 GCA_964419785.1 uncultured Solibacteraceae bacterium
GAGTAGTTGCCCTCCCACGGATACGCCCGCGTGCGATCGAGCTCGAGAATCCAGCCGGCGACGTTGTCGAGAAAGTAGCGATCGTGCGTGATGGCGACGACTGTGCCCTTGTATTCCTGCAGGAAGTGCTCGAGCCAGGCGACCGACTCTGCGTCGAGATGGTTCGTCGGCTCGTCGAGGAGCAGCAGATCCGGCGACTGCAACAGCAGACGGCAGAGCGCGACGCGGCGACGCTCGCCGCCCGACAGCTTCGTCACGTCCGCGTCGGCCGGCGGCAAACGCAACGCGTCCATCGCATGCTCGAGCTTCGAGTCCAGGTCCCACGCGCCCGCCGCTTCAATCGCGTCCTGCACGCGCGCCTGTTCCTCGAGGATCTTCTCCATCTGCTCGGGCGTCAGCTCCTCGGCGAACTTCGCGTTGATCTCATCGAATCGCGTCAGGAGCGCGCGCGTCTTCGCGACGCCCTCTTCGACGTTGCCGAGCACGGTCTTCGTCTCATCGAGTTGCGGCTCTTGCGCGAGATAGCCCACCGTGAAGCCCGACGACAGCGTCGCCTCGCCCACGATCTCGTGATCGAGGCCGGCCATGATCTTGAGCAGCGTCGACTTGCCTGTGCCGTTCGCGCCAATGACGCCGATCTTGGCGCCGTAGAGAAACGACAGGTAGATGTCCTGGAAGACCACCGAGTCGGGCGGATACGTCTTGCCCAACCCTTTCATGGTGAAGATGAACTGCGACATAGGCGATCGAGAAAGTCGAGAAGTCGGGAAGTCGAAAAGTCGGGAAGTCGGGAAGTCGAAAAGTAGTAAGAGCGAAACTCCGCGACGCGGAACATCACATCATACAAAATGTCCCGCTCGCTCTGCACTTCCCGACTTCCCGACTTCCCGACTTCTCGACTTCTCGACTTCTCGACTTCCCGACTTCCCGACTTCTCGACTTACTGCAACTACCTGGCCGCGCCGCGTAGCGTCCTCACGGCGAGGCCGCCGATGACGATGACCGCGATCCCGAGCGCGATCCACATCACGCTCTGGTGTTGCTCGGTCCACGGCGCCGGATTGGTGTAGCCGCTGTTCTCGGCCTCCGCCCCAAGCGTCACGGCGGCAGCCGACGCGATCGATCCCGGATCGATGAGCCGCACGAGGTCGTACTGCGGCGCGCCGACGCGTGAATTGCCGTAAATCAGCCGATAGGTCCGGTTCGGCTCCTGCCGCATGATGATGCGCCGTGGCGTCGTCCAGAGCTGGAGGGTCGTGCCTGCCAGCGGCGCGTCGTTGCGGTTGTGCACCGTGACGCGCCAGTGCGCGGCTTCGCGTTCGGCGAATTGCACGGACAACGCCTCGCGCGGCTGGCCCCCCTCGACCGTTCGATAGATTTCCCCGGACGCCGCGTACGTCCAGTGCTCGCCGTCGTCACTCGTTTCGACGCTCACGGGGCGGTAGAACGCTTTCTGATCGATCGCAAAGCGCACCTCGGAAATCGGCAGCGGCGGCGCGTTGGCCGTCCACACGCTCGTCGTCCCGGCCGACGTCGATGCCGTCAGCGTCACGCCGGCCGCCACGCGCTCGGCATCAGTCACCACTTCGTGAATCACGCTGCCGCCCGCGATGTGGTACGGATGCGCGCCGTCGAGAATCCGCACCCGCAGGTACCGCGACACGCTCTCCGGGTAGGTGATCGTCGTGTGTGCTTCGGCGGGTTGGGCCAGACGATAGATCGGCGCGCGCTCGCGCACGACGCGCCAGTGCTCGTGGTCGTCGCTCACGGCGAGCTCGACCCACGTCATGAATTCGTCCTGGCCCTCGACGTCGATCCTGATCACGTTGTGCACGCGCGTGCCCTTGCCGAGATCGAACATCGCTTGCGAGTACTGTCCGGCAACGACCGACGGCTCGAGCAGCGTCGCGGACCGCTGATCGGTGGCGCGGCCGCCCAGACGCGCGCTGAGCGCGTAGGGCACTTCTTGCCCCTGGTCGTCGATCACGCGGAGATCGCCCAGCCCGCGCGCGGCGTGTGTCATCACGCCGACCGGCAGCACCACGCTGACGTAGCGCGAGCTGTCGGTCGTGCCCGCGTCGATCGGCGCCGAGTACTGCCAGTTCTTCCAGGCCACGGGCAGCTGCGCCATCGCCGCGGTCGCCACCGCCACCATCGCCGCCGCGCGAATCGCTCGCGGAATCCTCATGCGCTCTCCTCCTGCTGGTCCGCGGCAAGCTTCCGCTGATACACGAATGAGACGATGAGCAGCACGACGCCGAGCGCAATTGCCGACAGGATGCGATAGAACCCGCTGAGATCAGACAGATCGACGAAGAACACCTTGAGCGTCGTCAGCCCGAAGAGCGCGAGGCCCTGCCAGCGCAGAAAGGCGCTCTTCATCCGCACGCCGAACGCAACCAGCAAGCTCGCATAGAGCGTCCAGAACAACGACACCTGCAGACCCGCCACATGCGTCGGGATGAGATCGGGCGACGCCGTCAGCCGGAGACGATACGCGAGCGTGATCTCCTCCGTGACTCCGAGGACGAGCAGCACATTCGCGGCGATCCCAAGCGCACCGAACGCCGGTTGCTCGCCTTGCTGGACCTCGCGCTGATTTCCCCGCGCGAACCACAGCGCCGCAAACGCGCACGCGACGGCCGCCAGCGTGCCGCCGAACCGCGCGTTCCACAGCGCCATCTCATAGTCGGGCGGCCACATCAACAGCATCAGGCCGACGATCATGAACAACATGAACGACGCGGTGCGGACCTGCCAGATCTTCACGCGGAATCCGGTCCACATCAGGATGGCCGCCTCGATCGACCACGCCATCGTTGTCCAGCGCACGGACAACCGCAGCGGGATGGCGAGCGTGACGAGCGTCAGCGCGAGGCCGCCGATGAGCAAACGCGGCAATGTCTGATTCGCCGGCACGGCACGGACGACGATGAGATGAAACACGGCGAGCGCGAGCGTCGAGGCCGTCAGCACCCAGCGATGCTCGGGCCACATCATGACCTGCAGCGCAATCAGAAACAGCGCGACGTTGGCGAGCATGACCAGGCCGTGCTCGATTCGGAACGCGCCCTGACGCCGGCTGCGAATGACTGGAATGGCCGTGAAGATGACGAAGAACAGCGTCGCGAAGAGCGACGTCTCGAGCAACATGGGATCGCGATAGAAGCTCGAGAACCAGGCGAAGAAGTAGATCTCGGTGAAGAGAAAAGCGGGAAGCTCGAGGAATCGCCAGTCGCGACGGTCAGCCAGCACGAGCAGCACCGCGTCTTGCAACGCGAGGTAGCTGAACAGCACGACGTGCGAATCCTGCCCGGTCGAGACCAGGAGCGGCGTGATGAATCCGCCCAGCAGCGCGAGCGATGCGACACGCCGCGAGTTCCGGCCGAGCGCGATGCCCAGTAACGCGGCCGTGACGATGACCATCGCCCCGAACGCGACGGCCGGCGCGATCAGATGGTAGTAGCCCGACGCCGCCCAGAGCGAGAGGTACAACACGGCGCCGCCGAGGCCGATGAGGCCGTCAGCGAAGAAGAGGTAGCCGCGTTTGACGAACATCGTGGCCGATGCGATGAGCCCCGCGCCGAGCAGCAGGCCGATCGCGACCTGCCCGCCCGGTCCGATCCAGTCGTTGTCGATCGCGGCCTTCAGGAAGAACGCGATGCCGACGGCGACTGCGAGCAGGCCGATGCGATTCAACCAGCGCCCCGCGATCATGCGCTCGAGGTCGAGACCGCTTTTCGAGGGCGACGCCTTGGACGCGAAGATGGGCGCAGAACCCGCAGGCGTCGCCGCGGCTGCAGCCAGTGGCACGGATGCTGGAGAGACGACGGGCGCCGGCGGCGGGACTGGAATGGACGGTGGCACGACGACGGGCGGCGGCGCCACTACCGGCTCGGGGAGCGTCACCGTGACTTGCGGAGGCGTGGGCCGTACGGCCGCGGGCGCTGGCGCTTGTGCCGGCTGCGGCACGCCACGCCGGACGAGCTCGTCCACCCGGCGCTCGAGCGCCCGCACGCGCGTCCACGAGACCAGCGCCAGAATCGGCGCGACGATCACGACGAACACGGCTACGCCGAACGCCAGAAGAATTAGAGGAGCCTCATCCATGCCGGGTTCTCCGGCCACGGATTCTACATGCTGTCCGGGAGTTTGACGGACCCGGCCCGCGCGAATCTACTCGGCGCGGAACCCCGCCGGCTGTCGCACGGCGAGCGCAGGCGTCTTCGGCGGCTCCGGCGTGAAATCCTCGCCGGGATTGATGAAGCGATCCTGCTCGAAGTTGTATTGCTTGTCGTAGAGCTGCCGGTAGCGCCCGCCGGCCGCGAGCAGCTGTTCGTGCGTGCCGCGCTCGACGATCTGGCCGCCTTCGAGCACGAGAATTTGATCGGCGCTGCGAATCGTCGACAACCGGTGCGCGATGACGAACGTCGTCCGTCCGCGCCGCAGCGCGCGCAGCCCGTCCTGAATCATCGCCTCGCTCTCGCTGTCGAGGCTCGACGTCGCTTCGTCGAGCAGGAGCACGCGGGGATCGGCAAGGATCGCGCGCGCGATCGCGACGCGCTGTCGCTGCCCGCCTGACAGTCGCACGCCGCGCTCTCCCACGATCGTGTCGTACCGTTTCTCGAAGCCGTTGATGAACTCGTCGGCGTGAGCGATCTTGCTTACCCGCTCGATGTCTGCGGCCGTCGCGTGCGGCGTGCCGTACGCGATGTTCTCGCCGACGGTCCCGTCGAATAGGAAATTGTCCTGCAGCACCACGCCGAGATGTCGCCGATATTCGGCGAGCCGCAGGTCCTGAAGGTCGTGCCCATCCACGCGAATCGTACCGGAGAGCGGCCGGTTGAACGCCATGACCAGACTGATGAGCGTGCTCTTGCCGGAGCCCGAGGATCCGACCAGCGCCGTCGTCGTCCCCGCCGCGGCCTTGAACGAAACGTCCCTCAGCACCGGCACGCCGGGGTTGTACTCGAAGGTCACCTTGTCGAACTCGATGTCGCCGCGCAGATCGTCGAGCGTCATGCGCGTGGCATCGGCCGCGTCTTCGCGCTCGGTCGACAGGATCTCGTGAATGCGATCGAGGCCGGCGAACGCTTCGGTAATCTGCGTGCCGATCGACGCGATTTGCACGATCGGCATCGCGAGCAATCCGGTGTATAGCAAGTACTGCAACAGCTCGCCAAGCGTCATCTCGTGGCGCACGAGGTCTCGGCCTCCGACAACAATGATGACAATCGAGATCGCGCCAATCACGATGCTGGAGAACGACGTCGTCGCCGAGATACCCGTCATCGCTTGCGCGATGTTGCGGAACAGCTTGTGCGCGCCTTTCGTGAAGACGAGATCCTCGCGCCGCTCGGCCGTGTACGTCTTGACGACGCGCACCCCGCCAAGCGCTTGATTCAACCGTCCCGTCAGGTCGGCGGTGAGCTTGCCGCGCTCGCGGAAGAGCGGACGCAATGTCTTGAACGCGTAGCTCATCGCTCCGCCGAACGCCGCCAGGACGATGACGATGGCAAGCGTCAGCCGCCAATTGAGATAAATCAAGAGGCTCAGCGCGACGATCGCGGTGAGGATGCTGCCGGTGAGCTGCACAAGGCCGGTACCGACGAGGTTGCGAATACCTTCGGCGTCGTTCATCACGCGCGAAATCAGCACGCCGGTCTGCGTCGTGTCAAAGAACCGCACGGGCAGCCGCATGACGTGCTCTTCCACGCGCCGGCGCATGTCGGTGATCGCCTTTTGCGCCGCGACGCCGAGAATCTGCGACAAGCCGAACGACGAGGCCGCTTGCACGAGCGCCGCGCCGGCGGCAATCCACCCAAGCGGGGCGAGCATGTCGACGCGCCCCTTGCCGACGACGTCGTCAACGAGATACCGCGACAGGGTGGGCAGCACGAGCCCGGCCCCGGTGTTGATGAGCATCAGCAGGAGGCCAAGCGCGAGCCGCCAGCGGCGAGCCAGGATCAGCTCGCGCGCCTCAACCCAGGCGGCGGACCAGCGGATTTTCTTCTTTTGAGGTTCTGGCATGCGGGACGTGTCCCGAGGAGTCCTGCGGACGACCCCTCAAGGATACACGTCCCGCACCAGTGCGGTCATCACCCGATCGGGTGGTCCGCCTTCGCGCTCCGCGCTTCGGCGGGACTGGTCCGCGTTTGCGCTCCGCGCTTCGGCGGGACTGGTCCGCGTTTGCGCTCCGCGCGTCGGCGCGGCTGGCCCGCGTTCGCGCTCCGCGCGTCGGCGCGACAGGTCCGCGTATGCGCTCCGCGCTTCGGCGAGGCTCGCCCGCAGCAGTACGAAGGCGGCTCGTCTCGCCGACGCACCCAGTGCGAAGGCGGCTCGTCTCGCCGAAGCACCCAGTGCGAAGGCGGACTACTTCGGCAGCGCCACGCGGAGCTCGAAGACGACGGACCGACGCAGGACGTCGCCGAACACGTGCTGCTGGATCTCCTGATTGAAGAGATTCATGATCTTGAGCACCGGCGTGTAGCGGCCTTTCTGCAAGCGCAGGCCCGCGGTCACGTTGACCATGGTGTACGCGTCGGTCGGCCCGTGATAGTCGGCGTCGAGCACGTCCTGCCAGAACGCGCTGCTGACGTAGTTGATCGTCAGGTTGCCAAAACCCTTCGCGTTGTCGACGCCGATGCCGAAGTTGAAGCGATTGTGCGGCGGCTGGTTGACCTCACTCGGATCGAAATCCACGTCGGGCGTCGCCTGATACGAGTAGTTCATGAACGCGTTCATCGAATGCGGCAGGGTGCCCTGCACGCCGAGCTCGAGGCCTTGATTGTTTTCGCGGCCGAAATTCTCATAAGAGAACTCGGATGGAAACCGCACGCCGGCTTGATAGACACCCGCCCAAACGAGCGCTGCGGGAATCGGGCCAAGCCCCGGAAATCCTGGCGGAGGCGGCGCAATTGGATACGTGCCGACCTGCGTGAAGAGGATTTCGTTCTTGAGGTGGTTGTAGTAGTACGACGCGGTCACCATCGCGCGATTGCCCACGGTGCCGGTGTAGCCAATCTCGAACGCGTCGAGCGTTTCCTCCTGCAGATCCGGATTGCCCGACGATTGAATCGGCAGCAGGTACGTCGCCGGGCCGTAGGCCGGGTTGATGAGCGAGAGCGGAATCGGCTTCGCGATCTGGACGTCGAGGAAGTTGTTGATCGCCGACGGCGCCCGGTACGCGCGGTTGTATGAAATCCGGAACGTGTTGTCGGCGTTCGCGTGCAGGACGAGCGCCACGCGCGGTGAGAATTCGGCCCCGCTGATTGACGAGAACTTGTCGAGCCTGGCTCCGGCCACGAGACGGGCCTTGTCGCTGAGGAATATCTCGTCCTGGACGTAGGCGCCGCCGTTGGTGCGATTGTCGGCGGTCGGCGCGATCGACAGGTCGAACGTGTTGTAGCGAATGTTGCCGCCGTAGGTCAGCGCGTGGTGCGCGCCGAGCGCGGTCACGTTGCCGACTTCGACGTCGAACGTCTTCGTGTCGAAGAGGAACGTGATCGGCCGGCCCTGCGCGTCGGTCGTGAGCAGCTGGTCCGCATCGCCGTGCAGGACGTTGAGAAACGCCTGCAGCTTGAACGCCTTCTTCGTGTAGTCCACCTTGCCATAGCTCTGATACGAGCCGCTGTTGATGTCGAACGGGCCGATCCCGGACTCCATGATGCCGGACGTCCCGGCGACGCCGCCCGACATCGACACCTGCCCGCCGGTCGGGATGTCGTAGTCCACGCGTGCGTCGAACTTGGGCTGCGTCGTGCCCGAATTCTCGAACGTCGGATATGGCACGCCGCGGCCATTCGGGATGGTGCCGCTCGGACGGCCGTACGGGTCGGACGTGTAGTCGCCGGCCGAGACCTTGTACGCCCAGCGATCATTGACCGCCGTCGCGTAGGATCCGTTGATCGAGAAGAGCGATCCGTTCGACACGCCGTTGTCGTGAGACTCGCGCCCGAACGTGCCGGCGCCGACGGTGAAGCTCATGCCCTGGTTCTCGCGCGGCGATTTCGTGATCACGTTGATGACGCCGTCGAGCGCATTCGCGCCCCACACGGCCGACGCCGGACCGCGGATCACTTCGATCCGCTTGATCTCGCTCATGTCGACCGGCATGAAGTCCCACATCACGAAGCCGAAGAAATCCTGATAGAGACTGCGCCCGTCGAGCACCGCGAGCTGCGACGTCGCAAGCGAGCTCGTCGCCGCGCGGCTCGTGATGTTGACGTCGCGCGCGGAGAGCTGCGCCACGTTGACGCCTGGCACCATGCGCAGGATGTCGCCGTAGTTGTTCGACGGGGAGACCGCCAGCGTCTTCGCCAGAATCACGCTCATCGTCGCCGGTGCGTCGATGAGCTGCTGCTCGGATTTCGACGCCGAGACCACGACCGTCTCTTTATAAGAAGGGTCCTGATGAGGCTCGTCCGGTTTGGGTGTCGGGGTCGGAGTCGGCGTCGGCTTGGGCGGCGTCTGAGTCTGCGTTTGCTGGGTCTGGCCGCTCGACTGGCCGGCGAAGGCCGCGGACGCGGTGGCGAGCGAGAACGCGAGTCCACCAATCAGGGAACGAAACGCGTACATGAAGCCTCCTGGAGCATGCGGGGGCATGCGTTGAGGTTGTTCTCGGCTGATTGGGGCCGTATCATAAGCGATTCTCAGGGCCGTGACGCGCTCCCCGACGCCGCAGTCGTCCCGCCGTTCGACTCCGGTCACTCGGACGGACTGGCCCGATCTCAGCGACGAACAATTGCTCGACGTGCGGTTGTGCGAGCTTGGCCTGACGATCGACGGCAGCTGGCTCGAGCCGCGCATCGCGCAGCTGAACGATGAGCTCGCCGCGCGCGGACTCGAGTTCCGCCCGCACTTCTGGCTCTCGGCCGAGTGGTTCACCCCGGACGGCGTGCCGGGCATTGCCGCGCCCTTCTACCTCGCGCACCCGCGGCTGATGCGCCTCGAGAAAGCACAGATGCTCGACGTCGAGGGCGGCACGCCCGAGACGTGCATGCAGATTCTGAGGCACGAGGCCGGCCACGCGTTCGACAACGCGTACGAGCTGCGATCGCGGCGCCGCCGCGTCAGACTCTTCGGGCGGCCGTCGGTCGAGTATCCGGACTTCTATCTGCCGAAGCCGTACTCGAAGAGCTTCGTGCAGCACATCGACTCGTGGTACGCGCAAAGTCATCCCGACGAGGATTTCGCCGAGACGTTCGCCGTCTGGCTCACGCCTGACGTCGACTGGCGGGCGCGCTACGCCGACTGGCCGGCGCTGCGAAAGATCGAGTACATGGACGCGCTGATGAGCGAGCTCAAGGGCGCGCCGCCCAGAGTCGCGACTCGTCGGCGCGTCGAGCCGCTCGAGCGTCTCCGAACGACGCTGCGACGACACTACGCAAAAAAACGCGCGCATTACGGCGTCGACCGCCCGAATTTTTACGACCGCGACCTGCGCAAGCTCTTCTCCGACGCGCCGGAATACCGGCCGCACCGCAAAGCGTCGCGCTTCATCCACTCGATCCGCCGCGACGTCCGCCGGCTCGTCGCCGAGTGGGCTGGGTCGTATCAATACACGATCGATCAGGTGATCGAGGACATGATCCAGCGCTGCAGCGAGTTGAACCTGCGCCTGAAATATCCCGAAGACCGGACGAAGCTGGATTTCACGATGCTCGTGACGGTGCAAACGATGAATCATCTTCATTCGGGCCGGCACCGCGTTGCGCTGTAACTTGAAAGTCGAGAAGTCGAAAAGTCGAAAGTCGAAAAGTGAACGGAGGAGGACCGTGAGATCGATCGCCGTCGCCGTCGTCGCGTCAGCGCTCGGCACCATCACGCTGCTCGCGCAATCGCCCGCGTGGCTCGAACCGTACAAGCCCATCGCGCAGAAGATCATCGCGCAGTCGCAATCAAGCGACTTCGCGTGGAAGCGGCTCGCGGAGCTGACCGACACCTACGGCAATCGTCTGTCCGGTTCGGCGACGCTCGAGCAAGCCATCGACTGGGCCGTCGGGACGATGAAAACCGACGGCCTCGAGAACGTGCACAAAGAGCGCGTGATGGTGCCGAAGTGGGTGCGCGGGCACGAGAGCCTCGACCTCGTCGAGCCCGTCCGCCAGCCGCTCGTGATGCTCGGCCTCGGTAACTCCGTCGGCACGCCGCCCTCCGGCGTCGAGGCCGACGTCGTCATCGTCAAGAGCTTCGAGGATCTCGACCGGCACGCCGCCGACGTCAAAGGCAAGATCGTCCTCTTCAACGTGCCGTTCACTGACTACGGCCAGACGCGCCCGTATCGTTCGGACGCGCCATCGCGGGCGGCGAAGCTCGGCGCCGTCGCGACGCTCGTCCGGTCGGTGGGACCGGCGGGCTTGCGCACACCGCACACAGGCGGGCTCACCTACACGGCGGACGCACCGAAGATTCCCGCCGCCGCGGTGCCGACCGAAGACGCCGATCGGTTTCAGCGGCTGATCGATCGCGGCGTCCGCGTGCGGGTCCACCTGACGATGGACGCGCACTTCGATCCCGACTCGCCGTCCTACAACGTGATTGGCGAGCTTCGCGGCCGCGAGCTGCCGAACGAGATCGTCGTTGCCGGCGGGCACATCGATTCGTGGGACGTCGGGGCGGGCGCGAGCGATGACGGCGGCGGATGCATCGTCACCTGGGAGGCGCTGCGATTGATGAAGCAGCTCGGCCTGCGACCGCGGCGCACGGTCCGCGTCGTGCTGTTCGTGAACGAGGAGAACGGCGACAAGGGCGGCGAGGGCTATCGCGACGCCCATCAGGCTGAGCTCGCAAATCACGTCGTGCTGCTCGAGTCGGACGGCGGCGTCTTCGATCCCGCCGGCTTCGGCTACACCGGTCCCGAGCCGGCTCGCGCCACGATTGCGGCCATCGCGAGCCTGTTGTCGTCAATCGGCGCGACACAGGTCACCGCCGCGGGCGGCGGCACAGACATCGAGCCCGCCGCGACCGCCGGCAAGATCCCGATGCTCGGACATCTGTCGAACGGCGATTATTTCTTGATTCACCACACGCCGGCCGACACGATCGCGCGCATCACACCGAAGCAGGTGTCGGACAACGCGGCCGCGATCGCGGTGATGATCTACACGATTGCGGACCTGCCGTGGAAACTTGGACAGGAGAGGTGACAGACAAACACAGGTGTCAAGTCAGAGGTCAGAGGTCAGAAGTCAGAGGTTCGGAAGATCACGCGTGCGCTCTGAACTTCGAACTTCTGGCTTCTGACTTCTGACGTGATCGGTCGTGTAAACCAAGTAGTCCGCGCGCGCTTGGTCTGTCGCATCGGGCGCGACATCCCCCAGGTTGTCGACGGGCCGCACGGTGATGACGACGACGCGCTTGCCGGGCAGGCGACGCCTGGCCCGCTCGGCGGTCCCCAGGCCGAAATCCGAGTGAAACGCGCCGTTGAAGTGAATGACGATGGGCTTTGTGCCGCCGACCGCGCCCGTCCCGTATGCGCGCGCGACCGACTCGCCCATCGTTTCGTCCTTGAGGCATTGCGCGAAGTACGTGCGTTCGAGCGATTGACGGGCGGCCGCAATTGACGGCTCGCTGCTGCCGGCGGGCGCCGGATGGTCGCTCATCGCCTCGGCGAATCGTCTGAAGTACTCATCGTCGGTGGGACACTGCAGGTCTTTTGCAAACCACTGCTGCTCCTCCGCCGACTTGTCCTTGAGAATGTCGACGCCGCCCTTCGCGACTTCGGCGGCGATTCGGCGCGGCACGTTCGACGCGACGACCTCCCAGTTCTTCGAAATCGCGAAATCCACGAGCGGCTTGTAGTCGGTCGCGTAGTTCGGCCAGGGCCGGGCGACGCTGAGGAAGTCCTCTTCACTCGTGTGTCCCATCAGGAAGTGCTCGAACGGCTCCTGGACGTCGCGTTCGAACATCTCCATCGCGACGATCGCGTCCTGGCGCCGCGCGGCGACGCCCTGGAGGATCGCGAGCTCGAGCCGGTGGGTGTTCCGACTGTCGTGCTGCTCGCCGACGAACACGACGTCCGCCGTCGAAATATCGGTCAGCATCGCGTCCAGGTCCACGACTGCGCCCTTCGCGCTGTCGACGATCTTGAGGGGCACGTCCGGCGCCTGCGCCGCGAGCGCGCCGGCGCTGAGCATCACGACGAACATGGCGCGCGCGATCATTTGTCCTCGATCGATGCGTGCAGATGCACCGGGTGGGCCCTGCCGCGGATTCGGATGTTGATCATCTCGACGAACACGGAGAAGCCCATCGCAAAGTAGATATACCGCTTGTCGATGTGCTGCCCGAAACCATCGGCGATGAGGGAAAGGCCGATGAGCAGCAGAAACGACAGCGCCAGAATCTTGATCGTCGGGTGCACGTCGACGAACGCGCTGATTGGTTCAGTCGCGATCAACATGAGCAGCACGGCGAGCACGATCGCGGTGACCATCACCCACAGCACGTTGGCCATGCCCACGGCGGTGATCACCGAGTCGAGCGAAAACACGATGTCGAGGATCATCACCTGGGTGATCACGCTGGCGAACGACGCGGCCTGACGGGTGGGGCCATGCTCGCTGCCTTCGAGCTTGTCGTGAATTTCGTACGTCGCCTTGCCGAGCAGGAACAAGCCGCCGCCGATCAGGATAATGTCTCGCCCGGAGATGCCGCGGCCGAAGAGCACGACGAAGGGCTCGGTGAGATTCGCGATCCAGTTGAGCGACAGCAGCAGCAAGATCCGCGTGATCATCGCCCCGAGCAACCCGATGCGGCGCGCGCGTTTCTGGACGGCCTTCGGCAGCTTCGCCGACAGGATCGAGATGAAAATGATGTTGTCGACACCCAGGACGACTTCGAGGACCGTCAGGGTGACGAGCGCAACGAGGAGTTCAGTCATCGAGACGCGCCTCGCAGAATCCGTACTTCGAGAGTCGCCGCGCCGGCGTTCTGAAAATACTCCAACCGGAGGCGGTGCCGTCCACCGGCGAGCGGACGATGATCTTCCTTCGCGCCGTGAATCGACCAGTCCTCGAGAATCAACCGATCGTCGAGCCACACGCGAATGCCGTCGTCGCTCGTGACTGACAGGTCGTAGGTGCCCGCCGGCAGCGTCACCTCGCCCTCGGCCCGTACGCCGATGTGGTCCGCAAAGCCGTCGCCGAACGCTTGCGCATTCGCGTAGTCGAGATGGGACAGATGCTCGCTGCGGACGGGCGGCGTCGCGAGCCTGGCATCAAACGCCGCGCGGGCCGTCAGCGGATCGGACGCGGCGTCGAACTTCCAGAATGCGACGGTCCAATCGATGGCCGGATCGAACAACGCGTACCTCACGGGAACCGGCTCGCCCGCCGCGATCACCTGCCCGCGCGGCGTGACGACGCGCGCGCCGCGGTATTCCAGTTCGAGGCTCAGGTCTGCTCCTGCGTTCGGCGTGGTCAGCTTGATCTCGCCTGGCACGACGCCCGATGAGGCCGACGCCGTGGCGCCACGGATCGACTTGACCGTCCACCTTCCTTCCGGCCCGAGCACTCGAAGCGTCAGCGGCCGATCCGTCGGCTTGCCCGAGGGCCAGAGCTTGGGCGAAAGATAGTCGTACGGGCCCCAGTCGTCGACGATGATCGTCGCGCGGCCGCGGCGCGCGCCGTCGGGGAGCATCGCGTTCATGCCGGCTGATAGCCGGTCGGGTACTGGCGACATGCGCTCGACAGATGGACGCGGCTGGTCGACAAAGTCGGGAACTCCTTCACCCTTCTGCACAAGGGTGCCGACGTGGTTGGCCTTGTTCGACGCGAAACGGACGTCCCCGGTCCGCAGCACGTTCAATGCCGTCTTGTTGTCTTCGAAGGTGTTGTTGTCGATCTCGTAGCCCAAGCTGCGCGTGTCGCGCGCCTTGGCATAACCCAAGTTCGGGTCCTGCGTGACGTTTGCCCACAGACGAATCGCGGTTTGATCTCGCCTGAAGCCATTGCCCGTAATGCGGATCTTCTGCCCGTGCTCGATGGCGATGCCGTCCGTGTTGTCGGAGAATGCGTTCCCATCGATATCAGTGTCGTAACTGTAGCCACCCCAGATGCCGTGCCAGCAATCGCTGATAAGGTTGTTGACGATCTTGTTCCGGCTGAACGTGGCTTCGATGCCATTCGCCACGGCACTGCTCACATCGTTCCCGTAGAACACGTTGTCGTTCGCGCCGCCCTGTCCCGTGTCCATCGTCGACTGGCCCGCCCACAGAAACACGCCGTCGCCGCCGTGCGTGATCGAGTTGTAGGCGACGATGTTGCGGCTCGTCTGCTCGAACATGAGCAGGCCAGCGGAGTCCTGGCCGCGGTTGTAGAAGCCGTGGCTGTAGCCGCGCACGTCGTAGTCGAGCCGATTGTGCATCACGCGGCTGTCGGTGGTGCGATACATCCCGATGCCGAGACCGGACATCCACGAGAACGTGTTGTTCCAGATCTTCGCGCGCGCCGACCTCGTTACGAGCAGCCCGTTCTGGCCCTGAACGGCTCGATTGTTGTCGATCTCCGCGTCGTCCGACTCTGCGACGTAGATCCCCGCGCCGTAGCGCAACCACTCGTCCTGCTCGTTGTGGTGATACGTCAGCCAGTCGGCAGCGTTCTCGTGCTCGATGCCGCTCAGCAGGCGCGGTTTCCAGTTGTAGCTGAAGTCGCCGCCGGTGATGTGCAGCCCGGACGCTTTACGCGCGAGCACGCCGACCTTGTAGCCGCGAATTGCGCCACCGCGGATCGTGACGTGGCGGCCGCCGTCCACGAGCACGCCGACGCCAGTGTAGCCGTCCGGATCGGCGAGCGGATCGCCGCCTTCGAGCGTCACGCCGGTGAGATCGACGGTGATGTCTTCGCCGCGAATCACGAGCGCGGGCGCCTCGAGCGATCGGCTCGCGAGGCGATACGTGCCCGGACGCAGACGTATCGAGTGATCGATGACCATGCCGGGCGCAGGCGCGACAGACGTCTGCTTCGCCCCGAGCGACGCGACGCCAGCCGCCACCAGCACCGCTGCCAGTCTCACGTAGTCAGCCACTGCGTCACTTGTCTCATTTCGTTACCGGTCGTGTGCCTCGACGGCGCCACCGGTCAGGCCCGGCTTCGCCAAGCTGGGCCAGACCCGCGCTCAAACTGCGAATACGTCAGCGCGCCACTCGATCCCCAGCTCCGACGGCGGCGCCATGTAGCCGACGAGCGCCGAGGCCGCGACGACGGCAGGACTCGCGAGATAACCCTCGCCGCCAAGCCCCATGCGATTCTGCCAATTTCGATTGAACGACGTGATCGCGCGCTGACCGGCCGTGAGCGAGTCTTCGCCCTGGCCGAAGCACGGCCCGCACCACGATTGCCGAATCACCGCGCCGGCGCCGCGGAACACGTTCGCGATCGACTCGCCGCCGAGCCGCTGATCAGGCCGCTCGATCTCGCGTCCGACGCCGCCCGATCCCGGAAACACCTTGAACTCGCGCGTCGCTTTCGTCACGCCGTGCGAGGCGGCCGCACGAATGACGAGCGCGGCCTGCAGCAGATCGTCATAGCTGCCGTTCGTGCAGGACCCGATCAGCGCCTTGTCGAACGTCAGCCGCTCGCGCGCGACCTCCTCAGCCGGAAACGCATTGCCCGGGCTGAACGGCTTCGCGATCATGGGCGCCACCGTCGAGAGATCGAACATCTCGTCGATCTCGTACACGGCGTTCGCACCGGGCGCGACCGGCGGGTACGGCAGATCGCGCAGGCCTTTCGCGCGGTACCAGCCGAGCGTGATCTCGTCGGGCGCGAAGACGCCATTGAGCGCCTCGGCCTCGGCCATCATGTTCGCGATCGTGTTGCGCGACACCATCGGCAGCTGCTTGCCCGCGTCAACGAACTCGACCGACATGCCCTGCGACTGCTTCGCGCCCCATCTGCGCAAGAGCTCGAGGACGATGTCCTTGCCGCCGACCCACGGGTTGAGCTTGCCCGTGAACACGACGCGCCGCTGCTTCGCCAGCGTGAAATAGATGTAGCCCGTCGCCCATCCAAATCCCAGGGTCGTCGATCCCACGCCGATGCCGACGGCCCCGTACGCACCGTAAGCGCGGCTGTGCGAATCGGCGCCGGGAATGAACTGGCCCGGCAGCACGAGGCCCTGTTCGGGAAAATAGAAATGGAAGATGCCGTCGCCTGGCGTGGCGTAGTACGGCTTTCTCATGTCATTGGCCGCGGCGAACTCGCGGCCGATCGACGTCTGCTTTTCGTCTTCGTCCTTGCCCGTAAAGACGAAATGGTCGTTCGCGACGGCGGCCTGCCGGGGAAAGATCGTGTTGCCGCCGGTGATCTGGTTGAACGTGTGGATCGCAAACGGCGCCGTGCCGTCCGAGGCTGGCAGCAAATCGGCGAGCACGCGCAGCGTCGCACCCGGCTTGAATTCATGCCGCGCGAGGCCGCGATCGACGCGATGCGCCCACACGATCTGCTCGGTCGTCGTCATCGCGCGCGCGAGGCTCTCGTCGGGCCAGTCGAGCGTGGGTTTGGCGGCGACCGACGACTTGAACTCGCGACGCCCGACGGCAAAGATTCCGCCGCTGCGCCTGATTTCCTCTTCCTTCGGCGAGAGCGCGACCGGCGTGTAGCGCTTGCCCTGCGTGACGTTCTCAATGGCGCGCGAAACGGCATCGAACGTGAACTCGTCTCCGTCCTTTGCGTCGGCCACCGCTTCGGGGCACTGAACGACGTGAAGGCCGAGGTTGAACGAATTGCGACGGAAGATGTCGCCCATGTTCTGTCCGCAGATGATGACCATCTCGCGGCCGACCTCCTCCGCGACGGCCTTGAGCCCGGCCGGACTCATCTCACGTGACGATCCAATCGCAAAACGGTCCCCCGCGATGAGGAACGTTTCGCCGCGGTGCACGCGGGCGCGAAAGTCGGGCATCAGGTAGCGAAACGCGCCGACTTTCCAGCGCAGGTCGAGCGTCTCGAGACTCTCCGAGACACAGTCGGCCGCCGGCGTGATCTGATCGGTGTCGATCGCGTCGAGCTTCTTCGTTCCGGGCGCCGCCTTCGGGTCCCAGAAAATGAGCGCGCGGCCGCGCACGACGTGCGTCGAGCGGCTTCCGACGGCGGGTGCGGGCCCCGGGTCGGTCAGGCTCTCGAGCGTGACGCCCGGCTTCATCCGTGCGGAATCGATCCGTTGCATACCGGAAGCTTATCAGTCAGCCCCGGTTCCGGAGTCACGACGCTCGTAGCCCTCGCAGGCGAGCACGGGTAGCGCCGGATATCGGCGAAATCGGGAATCGGTCTTCGAGAGCTCACACATAATGAACCGGCTGCCGCGATCGCTCGTGATCACGCGAACATGCCGGCACGAGTCGCACAGGCCCGCGGGAATCGCACCTTGCCGCCGTTCGTCACGATCGTTCATGATGGCGCATGCCCTTGTCAGAAGCGACGACGCTCGGCGTGAAGGTCCAGGTGGTCTCGGAGTACGACCCCGAACGCTCACGCCCGCTCGAGCATCAGTGGTTCTTCCGCTACACGATCACGATCACGAATCAGAAACCCGAGACCGTGCAGCTGCTCTCGCGTCACTGGATTATCACCGACGGCCGCGGCAAGATCGACGAGGTGCGCGGGCTCGGCGTCGTCGGCCAGCAGCCCGCGATCGAGCCAGGCGAGTCATACACGTACTCGTCTGGCGCTTCGCTCCAGACGTCATCCGGCAAGATGGAAGGCACGTACCAGATGGCCGCGCAGTCGGGACAGCTGTTCGACGTCAAGATCGCACGGTTCGCACTCGAGCAGACGACAGTGCACTGAGCCGGGACGGGCCCTGCGTTCATGTCCCTCCAGAAATCATGAAGGCAGTGAAGGTAATGAAGCTCATGAAGCGGACGTGAGCGCCGTCGATCTGGCGGCGGCCGCAGGCGGCCTGGCGAGCGAGCAGAAAGGTCGCAGAAACACAAGCCGCAACGTCCACCTCGGGCTTGTGTTTCTACGACCTTTCTGCTCGCTCGCGCCCGGCTTCGCCGGGCCGCCAGATCGACGGCGCGGTCGAGCCTGCCTTCATGTCCTTCAATTCCTTCAGGACCTTCATGTGATGTTCTTGCCTTACCGAAACGCGCACTCCCTCGCGAGCGCCCGCTTGAGCGCGGCCAGATACTTCACGCGCGGGATCTCGACGGCGCCGAACTGCTCCAGATGCGGCGTGACCCACTGGACGTCGAGGAGCATGAATCCGCGGCGGACCAGGCGATCGACAAGCGAGGCCAGCGCGACCTTCGACGCGTCGGTCTCGCGATGAAACATCGACTCGCCGAAGAAGGCGCCGCCGAGGTGCACGCCGTAGAGCCCGCCGACGAGCGCACCGCCGTGCCAGGCCTCGACCGAATGCGCCAGGCCGAGCCGGTGCAGCGCGACGTAGCTCTCGACGATCTCGTCGGTGATCCAGGTCCCTTCGTCTTCGCGTGCTGCGCACGCGCGCATCACGCTCTCGAATTCGGTGTCCACGCGGATGTCGAACGTGCCGCGGCGGACGACGCGCGCGAGGCGTGAGGGTACATGAAAGGTTTCGAGCGGCAGAATCCCGCGCGGGTCGGGCGAGAACCATCCGAGGTCGCCGTCCTCGAGACCCATCGGAAAAATGCCCTCCCGATAGGCGCGGACGAGCAGCGCCGGGTCAATCACGCTCAGTACTCCGGCGGCGGTTCGATGAACGGTTGCGGTGTTGGCCCCGGATCCGGACGCCCGCTGCCCGCCAGGCGGCTGATCGCACGCACGGACATGTCGTGGTCGCACAGGATCTGACATGACAGGCGCACGCCGGTAACGCCCTTCCGCGCGAGCGCGGCGATCTCCGCCTTGGTGTGCGTCGCAGGCTCGCCGGCGAGGAAGACCACACGACACGTCGTGCAGCGGGCATGACCACCGCAGGCATGCAACTGGTCGATACGAGCGTCCTGTTCCAGCGCGAGGACCAGGCGCTTGCCGTTCGGCACGTCGAACGTCCCCACGGATTCCACGGTCAGCTTTGGCACCCTCCGATCATAGGGCATCCCGCGCGAGCCGCCGTCGTCCGATCCGGTTCGGACGGCCGAGGCGCTCGAAGTACGTCTCGAGCGATTGCGTGATCCGCGCGGCCTCGCGGCCGAGATCGAGCGCCGTCCGGCTCGCGGACTTCGAGAAATAGCCGCGATCGATTCCGTCTTCGATCGCCGCCAGCGCTGCGGCGAGCTGATGCCCGGCCTCACCAAGCGCGCGTGCCGACGCCTGATCCGCGCCATTGCGGATGCCCTCGGCCACGGCGGCCTCGGCTGCACGTGCGGCACGAAACAGACCGACGCTGAAGCGCATGTCCGCCGCCGCGACCGCGCTGGCTTTGAGCAACCGGCACACGGCCTGCGTGAAGGCGTGCGCGATCTGCCACGCGCGCACGTCTTCGATCCGCCGTCCCGTCACGATGGACGGAGACTGCAAGCGGTGTTCCCGGTCGCGCCACCGTTTTGCCGAGCAATTCGATCTACGCGCGCAGAATCTGCAACGCGCGGGCGCCTGCGCGATCGCGGTTGCTGCAGCCTGGCCAAGCTGATGCGTCACGCCGCATCCGGCACCAAGAGCAACTCACTGTTCTTGGACTAGCTCTTGCGATATCGCTCGCGAATCGTCGGGATCAGATAGTCCCGGAACGCGCGCTCGAAGTCGTACGTCGACGCGAAGCCCCAGTCGCGCCGCGCCGCGGAATCGTCGACGTCCTCGGGCCAGGAGTCGACGATGCCTTGCCGCTTCGCGTCGACCTTGAATGTGATGTCGGCCTGAGGAAACGCGCGAAGGACCTCGGCGCGGATCTCGTCGGCGGTACGCGCGAACGCGCCGAGATTGTAGGCCGTCCTGGTGAGCCGCTCTCTAGGCGCGTGCGCCAGTGTCATCAGCGCTTCGACGCCGTCGGGCATCGCCATGAACGGAATCTTTGCGTCCGGCCGAACGAAACACGCGTACGGCTCGCCGCGCGCGGCAGCGTGAATCATTTCCGGCGCGTAATCCGACGTCCCGCCTGACGGCACCGTCACGGCGGAAATCAGGCCAGGAAATCGCACCGCCCGGAAGTCGACGCGCCCGCTCTGCGATTCGGCGGCCAGCTGCTTGTAGAAGCGCGCGTAGTAGTGGCCGAGCTGCTCGCAATACAGCTTGTTGCAGCCGTACATCGTCCGCGGCAGCGCCCAGTCGGGCTCCCGCACTCGGCCCGCGTCGCGTTTGGCCTCGATCGTCGGCAGGCCGTACACGGCAATCGACGATGGGTAGAGGAACGTCACCGGTCGGCCGTGCGACTCCGCCTCCCGCTGCGCAAACTCCAGCAGGTTGAGCGTGCCTTCGACGTTGACCTGATGCGCCGTCACCGGCGAAAACTCCGCCCGCGTCGACAGGAGCGCCGCGAGGTGAAAGATGAAATCGACCTCGAACTCCGCCAGGATGCGATCGATCGCCGCGTGGTCGAGGATCGAGCCACTGACCTCGCGCAAGACCTTGCGCGAGAGCGCCGGATCGAGCGGCGCGACGTCGAGGGTGACAATCCCGCGGCTGCCGTCGCTGGCAAGTCGCTCGATGAGGCCGTGGCCGATTTCGCCGGACGCGCCGGTGATGAGAACGACTGGTCGCCGCATGGTCACATCAGACGCCAGCCGAAGAGCACCGACGCGACGATCGACACGATCGACAGCGCCAGGCACGCAATGGCAAGGGCGATGTGTTTGACGCGCTCCTGTTTGAGCGGATCGAGCAACTGCCCGACGGCATAGCCACCGACGAATCCGCCGGCGTGCGCGTAATTGTCCGTGCCAGGCATGACGAAGCCCATCAGGATCAGCACCAGGGCAAGGTATTTCGCCTGCGTATGGACGACGCTCGATCCGGTGCGCCGTCCGTAGTACACGAGCGCGCCAAGCAAACCCAGAATCGACGCCGACGCACCCACCGTGAGCGTTCCGCCCTGAAGGAAGGGTATCGGCAGGAACGCCAGGTAGTACCCGGCCAGAGACGACAGCGTGAAGCCGGCCGCGCCGGCCACGGTGTAGATGATCACCATCCGGCCCGGCCCGTACAACTCCCCGACTTCGGGCGCGAGCTGGCGCACCCAATAGAGGTTGAAAAAGATGTGCAGCAGACTGCCATGCAGCCACGAGGCGCTCAGAACCGTCCACCAGCGGCCAACGCCAAACACCGGAAACGCTCCGCTCGCGCCAAGCAGGATCAAGCTCGGCTGGCTCGGCACCAGGATGTTCATGAAGCCGCCGAGCATCACGACGTTTGGACCGGACAGCAAGAGCGACAGCACGTACATGACGATGCACGTGCCGGTGACGAATGGGACGAAGCCGACGTCGTTGCCGAGACTGCGGAGTGCCGGCGCGAATCCCCACAGTCCCGGGTTGCGCCGTCCGCAGTGATAGCAAACCTCATCGTTGACGCCGACGAGGTAGCCGCACGACACGCAGACGACCGACCCGGTCGTCTGTCGCTTGAACATGACTTTGAAGCATAACGTAGGACAATGCCGTTATGCGCGTGCTCGTCACCGGCGGCACAGGCTATCTCGGCCGCGCGATCGTCAGGGCGATAGCCGAGCGCGGGCACGAGCCCGTCGTGTTCGCGCGCACGGCCACGCGCGCGGGACTGCCGGGCCGCGCGGTTGACGGCGACGTTCGGGACCGCGCAGCGTTTCTGACCGCGACGCGCGGCGTCGACGCACTCTGCCATTCGGCCGCGCTCGTCAAGCTGTGGCAGCGCGACGCGAGCGAGTTTGACGCGGTCAACGTCGGCGGCCTGGAGAATGCGCTCGCCATCACGCGCGATCTGAGACTCCCGCGGCTCATCTATACGTCGTCATTTCTCGCGTTGCCGCCGCGCGGCGCAAGCGACCCGATCACCGCGAACGACTATCAGCGCACGAAGGTCGCCGCTCATCGCCTCGCCATGCAAGCACGTGACGAAGGCGCGCCCATCGTGACGCTGTACCCGGGCGTGATTTACGGCCCGGGCGTGATCACCGAGGGCAACCTCGTCGGGCGGCTGCTCGCCGATCACCGCGCCGGCAGGCTCCCCGGCATCGTGGGCGCCGAGCGCATCTGGTCGTTCGCGCACGTCGACGATGTGGCGCTGGGACACGTGCTTGCGCTCGAATCGGCGCGGCCCGGGACCCGCTACGGGCTCGGCGGCGAAGACGCGCCGCAGATGCGCGCGTTCGAGATCATGCGCGATCGCCTCGGCACGAAGTTGCCGCGGCGGCTTCCGTACTGGCTTGCCGACGCCGCCGGCACGTCTGAAGAACTGCGCGCGAGGCTGACGGGCCATCCGCCGCTCATCACTCGCGGTGCCGTGGAGATTTTCCGGCACGATTGGATCGTCGACAGTCAGGCCGCCGGACGCGACCTCGGCTATCCCTCGACGCCGCTCGCGACCGGACTCGCCGCAATGTTTGCGGAGTTTGAGCCGGCGAACTCGTCTACGTAAACTATCGTAGAAGAAGAAGTAGCCCGAGATCCCTCGCTCCTAACCGCCAGGACCCCCTCCCGTCTAATGAAACAGATGCATTCGGACGACGCGGCGGCCGTCGCCAAAGCACGCGGCGGCGACCAGGATGCGTTCCGGGTGCTCGTCGAGCGCCACAGTCGCACGATTTACCGGCTGGCGTATCGAATGACGGGCCGCGCCGAGGACGCCGAGGACGTCGTGCAGGAAACGCTGGTGCGCGCGTATCGGCAGCTCGGACGGTTCGAAGCGAGATCGAATTTCGCGACGTGGCTGTATCGCATCGGATTCAACTGCGCGATCGACTACATGAGAGCCCGGCCACAGCGCGAGTCGGCGGAGACCGACGAGAAGCTCGAGCAGATGGCAAAGTCCTCGAAGGGACCGACGACGGACGACTTGGTTTACGCGGGAGAAATTGGCGAGCGCGTGCAGGAAGCGTTGGGCGCGCTCAGCCCGCAGGAGCGCGCGGCGTTTCTCATGCGGCACTACCACGGCTGCTCGATTGAAGAGATCTGCAGCACGCTCGATTTGAAATCGAACGCCGCGAAGCATTCGATCTTCCGAGCGGTGAAAAAAATGCGCGCCGCGCTGCGGCCGCTGATGGAGCTGAAGCACTCGTGACGAATTGGCATCCAACCGAAGAGGACCTCGTCCTCCACTTCTACGGCGAGACCGGCCCCGACGAGGAGCGCCGTGTCGACGACCACCTGGCGTCGTGCAGCGCGTGCCGCCAGTCGTGGGCCGAGCTCGGCGACACGCTGAAGCTCGTCGATGCCGCGACGGTCCCCGAGCCAGGCGAAGGCTTCGAGCGAGTGATGTGGGCGCGCGTGCAGCAGGCGCTGCCCGAGCGCGAGACGACGCGTTCGTCCATCTGGGGCTGGGTGCCCGTCTTCGGCATGGCCGCCGCGCTCGTCGTTGCGGTCGGCATCGGCTACGCCTGGCGGTCGCACCACGAGTCGTCGACGGCGCCATCGACCGGCACCGTGGCCTCGGCGGGCGGCGGCGGAAACGTCGTGCGAGCCTCGCTCTCCGATCTGCAGAAGACCCGCGAGCGCGTGCTGCTCACGGCGCTCAACGATCACTTTCAGCAGACCGAAGTGCTGCTCACCGAGTTGATGAATTCGCCTGACGAGGGCCGCGCCGACATCGACTTCGAGCGCCAGGCGGCCGACGACCTCGTGGCCTCGGGCCGGCTCTATCGCGTCACCGCGCAGCAGAGCGGCGATTTACAGCTGGCGCGCATGCTCGACGACCTCGAGTCGGTGCTCGTCGAAGTCGCGAACAGCCCGGAGCACGTGAGTAAGAAGGATTTCCAGTCCCTGCGGACACGCATCGACGACCAGAACCTGCTCTTCAAGGTCCGGGCCGTCTCGAACCAAATTCACGAACGGCAAAAGACGCTGATTCCATCCGAGTAGTGAGGAACCATATGAAGCGAGTCGCCCTGTTGGGAATGTTGATGATCGTGCCGGCCCTGGCCGCGGCCCAAGTGCCGCCGCCGACTCCCCCCGCGCCGCCGGCTCCAGCCCCAGCGCCCGTCGCGCGTCCGGTGCCGGCCCCGGTGATGCCGGTGCCGCCAACGCCGCCGGCCGTGATGGTGATGCCGCCGCTGGACCAAGTCTACATCGACGACTCGGTGCGCGATGCCATGCAGACCGCCCGCGAGGCCATCCGCGCGGTCGACAGCGACGCGATGCGCGCCGCCGCAGAAAAGGCGCGAGCTGATGCCGCAGAGATGCGCGAGCAGATGCGCGAAGGCATGCCGGCGATGTGGATCGACATGCAGAACCAGAAGTTCGCGATGGTCGGCGGCCAGGATTCCGAGAGCAGCTCCTACAGCTCCGGCCTGAGCCTGCTGCAGAGTCGTCAGTACGACCAGGCGATCGTTCGCTTCGACCGCGCGATCGCCCAGAAGGGATCGCACGCCGACGGTGCGTGGTACTGGAAGGCCTTCGCGCAGTACAAGCTCGGCAAGGCGGAGGACGCGCTCGCATCGATCGCGACCCTGCGCAAGGACTTCCCGCAAAGCCGCTACCTCCCCGACGCCAAGGTCCTCGAGGCCGACGTTCGCAAGCCGGCGATCGACCGGATCGACGATGACGAGATCAAGCTGCTGGCGATTCAGGGCATCCAGAATTCTGACCCGGCGAAGGCTGCGCAGCTCGCCGCGACGCTGCTCTCGAACACCAATTCACTCCGCGTGAAGCGGCAGGCGCTCTACATCCTCGCCCTCAGCGATCAGCCGTCGGCGCACGAGCTCCTCCTGAGCTATGCAAAGGGCAACGGCAATCCCGACCTGCAGCGGGAAGCCATCAACTACCTGGCGACGCGCCGCACGAAGCAGCCGACGACCAGCAGCGAGCTGAAGCAGATCTATGAATCGACGCAGGACCCGTCGATTCGACGCGCAATCATCGACGCGTATCGACTGACCGGCGACAAGGCGTCGCTCCTGTCGGTCGCGTCGGCCGGCGGCACGCCGGTCGAGATCCGGTCGCAGGCCATCCGCAACCTTTCGGACGTGGCCGCACCGACGGATCTCTGGGCGCTGTATCAGAAGGAAGAGGACAAGGATCTGCGCATCGCCATGGTGCGGTCGTTCAGCTCGATGGGCGCCGTCGAGCAGCTCCTGCAGATCGCGAAGTCCGACAAGGATCCATCCGTGCGGCAGCAGGCGATTCGCAGCCTCGGCAGCCAGAAGGTCGACAAGACGGGCGCGACGCTGGTCGAGATGTACAACTCCGAGTCCGACAAGGACACGAAGATGGCGATCATCTCGGCGCTCGCCAATCAGAACAACGACACTGGGCTCGTCGCGCTCGCGCGCAAGGAGACGAAGGACGTCGAGCTCAAGCGCCAGCTCGTGACGAAGATCGCCGAGATGTCGGGGCGATCGAAGGTGGCGCAGGACTATCTGCTCGAGGTAATCAAGTAACCCGAGCTGGGTTCCTCACGCTGGGTCCCTACGGAGGGTTCCTTACGCGGGTTCGGTTCCCCTGATTCGAGAGGTGTGCTCGTGAACAAGGGATTGTTGTCTTCAGCCGTTTTCCTCATCGGCGCGATTCTGCCGATCGCGGCCCAGACGCCGCCCGCGTCGCTCGTCCAGAACGGGCGCGTGGAGACGAAGGCCGCCTCGTCGATCGACCGCGAGATCGCGGCCGTCGGCACGAACGCCGAGCCGGTCTGGATCGCGTGGCGCGAGCCGATGGTCGACGGCGAGCACAGCATGTGCTCGACGTGGTTCTCGGATCGCAACGGCTACGTGCGCGGCGACATGCTCGAGCCGAACGAGACCGGCATGCAGCCGCCGAAGATCGCGGCGCCGACCGGCCCCGTCGCCCTCGAAGGCGGCACGAACATCGTCGTGCTCCTGCGCATCGTGAACGGACAGATCGAGCGGATGCGGTCGGTGAGCGACGACTGTCCGATGGACGCGGGCGGACGGACGTTCATCTGGCTGACGGGGATCACGAGCGCCGAGAGTCTGCGATTCCTCGAGTCGTACGTGCGGCGCGACAACATGCCGCTCGATCAGCAGCGGCGGTACTCGGATTCGGCGGCGTCCGCGATTGCGCTCCACCGCGATCCTGCCGCTGACGCGATCCTCGATCGCATCGCGTCTTCAGACCCGAGCACCGACAACCGGCGCCGCGCCGGCACGTGGCTCGGCCAGTTCCGCGGCGCGCATGGGTTCGCGACGTTGCGCTCGCTCATCGCCAGTGAAAAGGACTCGCAGACGCGGCAATCGTTCGTCACCTCGCTCGCGCAGACGCGTCAATCCGGCACGGCCGACGCGCTCCTCGCGCTGGCCCAGAACGACGCCGATCCGAAGGTCCGCGCCGAAGCGGTGTATTGGTATCCGCAGCGCGCTGGCACCGGCGCCGTCAGCGCAGTGACCGCGATCATCGACAAGGACACGGACGACAACGTAAAGCGCCGCGCGGTCTCGGGTCTCGGGCGCCTGCCAAACGACCAGGGCGTGCCGACGCTGATCGATCTCGCCAAGTCGCCGAAGTCCAATCCGGTCGTTCGCAAGCAGGCCGTAACGGCTCTCGGGCAGTCTAACGACCCCCGCGCGGTGGCTTATCTCGAACAGTTGCTTAGGTAGAACACGACAAGTCCCGGGACCTCTCAGAGGTCCGGGGACCTCTCAGAAGTCCTTGGGACCTGGGCGAAGTCCCCCGGGACCTCGCAGTTCAGCTAAGATCCTCCTCCTGTGCTCGATAGGAGGACTCCCATGTCTCGCCTGATTCGTCCCGGTCTCGCCCTCAGCGCTGCTCTTGTATTAACGCTTGCCGGCGGCGCGACGCTGCCCTTGAGCGTCGCGCGCACGGAGGCACAGGGCGCGCCCGCGCCGATGCCCGACCCGGCCGTGCTCGGCGCCTTCAAGTGGCGCAGCATCGGGCCGGAGCGTGGCGGGCGATCGCTGACGGTGTCTGGCGTCAAAGGCCAGCCGAACGTCGGCTACTTCGGTGCCACCGGCGGCGGCTTGTGGAAGACGACGGACAAGGGCGTGACGTGGGCGCCGGTCACCGACGGCCAAATCACGAGCTCGTCGGTCGGCGCCGTCGCGGTGTCCGAGACGAATCCCGACGAGGTGTTCATCGGCACGGGCGAGTCCTGCATCCGTGGCAATATCCAGCCCGGGGACGGCGTCTACAAGTCCACGGACGCGGGCAAAACGTGGACGCACGTCGGGTTCACGGACGGTCAGAACATCTCGAAGATCCGCATCCACCCCACCAACCCGGACGTCGTCTTCGTGGCAGTCTTCGGCAAGTACAGCGCGCCGAACGACGAGCGTGGAATCTACAAGTCGGTGGACGCCGGCAAGACATGGAAGCGCGTGCTCTTCCGCGACAACAAGACGGCCGGCGTCGACTTGTGGATCGACCACAATCATCCCGATGTGATATTTGCGGCGATGTGGGAGGCATTCCGGCTCGAGTACACGATGTCGTCGGGCGGCCCGGGCAGCGGGCTGTTCAAGTCGACCGACGGCGGCGAGCACTGGACGGAGATCACGCGCAATCCTGGCCTGCCGCAGACCGGGCTCGACGGCAAGATCGGCGTGACCGTCTCGGGCGCTGACTCGAATCGCGTCTACGCGCTTGTCGAGAACGACAACGGCGGGCTCTTCCGGTCCGACGACGCCGGCGCGACTTGGACGCTCGTGAACTCCAACCGGACCATTCGCCAGCGCGCGTTCTACTACACGCATGTCGTCGCCGATCCGCACGACAAGGATCTGGTCTACGCCATGGACACCGGTGTGTTCCGATCAGCCGACGGCGGCAAGACGCTCGGCGGCCTCGACGCCACCGGCGGCGGTCGCGGCGGCAGTTTTGCGGGAGGCGACTCGCACGATCTGTGGATCGATCCCGACGACTCGAACCACGTCATGCACGCGAGTGATGGCGGCGGCGCGATTACCTACACCGCACTCACGCAGCCAACGTGGTCATCGCGCGCGTATCCGACCGGGCAGTTCTACCACGTCATCACGACCAAACACGTGCCCTATCACGTGTGCGGCGCACAGCAGGACTCGAGCACGATCTGCGTGCCGAGCAACACCGGGCTCAACGCGGGCTTCGGCAGAGGACGTGGCGGCGGCGGTGGCGCGGGCGGACGTGGCGGGCCGGCCGCGGACCCCCTCGCGAACACGTACAACGCGGGCGGCGCCGAACCCGGCTACATCGCGACCGATCCGAAAGATCCCGACGTGTACTTTTCCGGTGGCAACAACGGATCGTTCCTCGAGCGCCTGAACCGACGCACGGGCGAGACCCGCGAGGTCGGGCCGTACCCGCGCGAGTTCTCGGGCGAACCCTCGAGCGCGCTCGTCGAGCGCATCCAGTGGACGTTCCCGATCATCTTCTCGCCCGTCGATCCTCACGTGCTCTACACGGGCACGCAGCACGTCTGGAAAAGCACCGACCAGGGCGAAACGTGGACGCGCATCAGCCCCGATCTCTCCCGCCACGATCCGAAGACGATGGGCGACTCGGGTGGACCGATCACGCACGACATGAACAGCCCCGAGGTCTACGCGACCGTCTTCGCGATCGGCCCGTCGAAGAAGGACGTCAACGTCCTCTGGACCGGCACCGACGACGGTTACGTGCAGGTGACGCGCGATGGTGGCAAGAACTGGAAGAACGTCACGCCGAAGGACATGCCTGATCTCGGCCGCGTGAGCATCATCGACGCGTCGGCGTTCGACGCGGGCACCGCGTACGTCGCCGTGAAGAAGCCGCTGCTCGACGACTTCGCGCCGTACCTGTACCGCACGCACGACTACGGCGCGACGTGGACGAAGATCGTCACGGGCATTCGCGCCGACGACTACACGCACGCCATCCGCGAGGATCCGAACCGTCGCGGTCTGCTCTACGCGGGCACGCAGCACGGCTTCTACATTTCGTACGACGACGGCGATCACTGGCAGTCGTTGTCGCTCAACCTGCCCGACGTGCAGGTCTGCGACATCGCCGTCGAAGCCAACGACATCGTGATCTCCACGCACGGACGCGGGTTCTACGTCCTCGATCGCGTGGGGCCGCTGCGCCAGTACAGCGCGCAGGTGCTCTCGTCGCAGGCGTATCTCTTCAAACCCGACGCGGCGATTCGATCCGCCGGCGGCGGATTGATCCAGTACCTGCTGCGGCAGCCCGCGAAGGCGCTGAAGATCGAGGTCGTCGACGCGAAAGGCACGGTCGTCGACACCTTCGACGGGTCGTCGGGAGCCAGTGCCGATACCGCGGGCGGAGCGGGCGGCCGCGGTGGACGCGGCGGCGGCGGACGCGGCGGCGGTGGCTTCACACCGGCGGCGGCGATGGGGACAGGACTCAACAGCGTGACGTGGAGTCTCCGCTACCCGAACGCCGTGTCGTTCCCCGGCATGATCCTGTGGGGCGGCGGCGTGGCCGGTCCGGCCGCGCCGCCCGGAACCTACACGGTGCGCATGACCGTCGATGGCCAGACGCAAACGCAGCCGCTGGTCGTCAAGCGCCATCCGCTGTACAGCGCGACGGACGCGGACTTGCAGGCGCAGTTCGACCTCGCGATTCAAATCCGCGACAAGGTCAGCGAAGCGAACCAGGCGGTGATCGACATTCGCAATATGAAGCAGCAGATCGCCGATCGCCTGACCAAATCGAACGACGCGAAGCTGAAGGCGGCCGGCGACAAGCTCACGGCGAATCTGAGCGCGGTCGAAGCCGACATCTATCAGGTGAAAAACCAGAGCGGCCAGGATCCGCTGAACTTCCCAATCAAGACGAACAACCGGCTCGCATCACTGCTCTCGATGGTGGACAACGGCGACGGTAAGCCGACGACCAACGCGCCGATCATCTTTCAAGACCTCAGCAAGGAGCTGAAGGCCGAGACCGATCGGTTGGAGGAGACCTTGCTTGGCGACCTCGCCGTGTTCAATACCGAAGCGAAGAGGCTGGGGCTCGACGCGGTGGTACGAAAGTAGACATCCTGGCGGATTAAGGACTTCAGCAAAGGCCGTCAGTCAAACCAGGCCGCAACCTGCGCCTTGGTGACCTTGCCCATCGCGTTGCGAGGCAGCGCCGGCACGCAGCGCAGGTCTTTGGGGACCTTGTACGGCGAGATGCGCTCTTTCATCCACGCCTGCAGCTCGTCGAGCGAGAGGGCCAGGCCCCGGCGTAACTCGACCGCCGCGCAGACACGCTCGCCCCAGCTCGGATCGGCGATGCCAACGACCGCGCAGTCCGCCACTGACGGATGCGCGCGCACGGCGTCCTCGATCTCGAGCGCCGAGATCTTGTATCCCCCACTCTTGATGATGTCGACGTTCTGCCGGCCGAGCAGGCGATAGGCGCCGTCTTCGATGACGGCCACGTCGCCGGTGCGAAACCAGCCGTCGCGGAACGCGGCGCGCGTGAGATCGGGCCGGCGCCAGTATTCGGAAAACAGTCCAGGACTCCGCACTTCGACTTCGCCCGGCGATCCGGGCGGAACCGGCGCGCCGTGCTCGTCGACGAGGCGAACCGTAACGCCCGGCAGTGGCGTGCCAACCGACGCAGGCCGTCGCCGGCCGTGGAGTGGATTCGAGAGCACCATTCCGACCTCGGTCAGGCCGTAGCGCTCGAGCAACACTTGTCCGGTGATCTCCTGCCAGCGCGCGAGCACGGCCACGGGCAGCGCCGCCGATCCGCACATCATGAGGCGCGCGCGCCGCGCGCCCGCGGACCACGCCTCGCGTGTAGCCTCAGGCGCGGCTTCCCATCGCGCGATCAACCGGTGATAGACGGTGGGCACGGCCGTGAAGACCGTGATCTCCCCCGACGCGAGGCGCGTCCATGTCGCGGTCGCGTCGAAGCGCGGCATCATCTCGCAGCCGCCGCCCGCTCGAATCGGCGTCCAGCACGCGTTGACGAGACCGTGCGTGTGATGCAGCGGCAGCACAAGCAGCGATCGGTCGTCGGCCGTCCACTCCCACGCCTTCACGAGCGACGAGACCTGCGCGGCAATCGCCGCGTGCGTCATCACGACGCCCTTCGGCTTGGCGGTCGTCCCGCTCGAGTACAGCATGAGCGCGCGACGATCGGGCAGCACGACCGGCAAATCGCGCGTCTCGGCCGACAGCATCTCGTCGATGGTGCGCAGCTGGGCGCCGGCGCCTGACGCGAGCGGTTTGACGGCCTGGGCGAACGCGTGACCCGCGATAATCGCGTCGATCTCGGCGTCTCGCAGGACGTAGTCGAGCTCGGCGGCCGGATCGGCCACGGCGAGCGAGACGGCGAGGCCGCCCGCGCGCCAGACGCCCGCGAGTGCCGCGACGAATTCGAAGCCCGGTTGAATCAGGAGCGCGATGCGCGCTTCCGCGAGATCGCCGCGCGACGCGACGAGCGCCGACGCGACGCGCGCCGACGCGTCGTCGAGATCGGCGTGCGTGTGCACACCACCGCCATCGACGATCGCCAGGCGCTCGCGGGAGCCGCGCCGGGGCTCAGTGAATTCCATGTCCCATTTGCAGCAGATGCGGGTCCGCGCCAAGCCGGCGAATCGCCATCTCCCACGCGGACGTCGAGGGGATCTCGAAGATCAGATCGAGCTCGACCGGCATGATGAGCCACGCCGATTCAGCGAGTTCCTGATCGAGCTGGCCGGGTCCCCAGCCCGCGTAGCCTGCGAGGACAAGCGTGCGCTTGGGCAGCGGCCGCGACATCAGGGCGCGACGCAGCAGCACCGGCGACGCCGATAAGTACAACCCGGCACCAACGCTGCGATGCTCGACGTGCTCGGGCGCCTGCGCGGTGAGAATCCATCCGCGCTCGGGCTCGACCGGTCCGCCGATGAGGAGCGGAAGATCGTTCGGATCGTTGACCGGCGGCTCGAGGCGCACCGCTTCGGCCGCGGCGATCTCCGACGGACGATTGACGACGAGGCCGAACGCGCCCTCTGGAGCGTGCTCGCACAGCAGCACGACCGACTTCGCGAAGTTCGGATCGAGCAGCTGCGGCATCGACAACAGGAGCGCGGGTGCGAGCGACATGATCGCAGTTTACCGGACTGCAAGGTCCGTGCTGAGGAGAAGTGCTTCGTGCAGGGTGCGTGGGGCCGGTGTGACGGACAGTGTTGGGCGCTCGACGTGCGCGCAACTTAGTGTGAGCCTCGAGTGCGAGCGAATGGATCGGACGTCCGATGCGGATCGGAGTGCGGTTCCGCCGCACGCCGACGAGACGCATCGCCGCGATACTTTGTTCGCTGTTAATACGGGTCGAGCCGACTTGCGCCGCGGGCGCTCAAGAGGCGGCGGGCACGGCGCGCCGGGCCCACGAAATGGCCTCGCTGACAATTTCGTCGCCGGCTGACGGATGTGACGCGAGCGCATCGAGCGCCCGTCGTGCCTCATCGGGCGCCAGCCGCGCCGCGGCGTAGGCGAGCGACCGGCGGATGCGTCGCAGGCCCGCGCGTCGCATCGCGCTGCCCGACAGATTCTGGCGCCACGCATCGTCCGATCGCACGCAGAGATCGATGAGCGACGGAAATGCGAGGCCGTCGCGTGCCTGCCATGCAGGATCGTCGCTCGCGGCCGCGCGCCGGTTCCACGGACACACGTCCTGACAGATGTCGCAGCCGACAATCTGCGGTCCCATCGACGCGCGCATCGGCTCGGCGACGGCGGCGCGCGTTTCAATCGTGAGGTACGACAGACATCGCGTCGCGTCGACCACGTAGGGCTCGACGATGGCGTGCGTGGGACAGGCGTCGAGACAGCGCGTGCACGTTCCGCATTGATCGACGCCGGACGTGTCGGGCTCGAGATCGGCGCTCGTCAGAATCTCGGCCAGAAACAGCCAGGACCCGAGGGACGGATTGATCAGGCACGTGTTCTTGCCGATCCACCCGAGTCCCGCTCGCTCGGCGAACACGCGCTCCTGAATCGGCCCGCTGTCCACGCACGAAAACGCTTCGAGATCGCCGTCGCAGGTGGCCGCCATCCACTCCACGAGCCCGCGCAGCCGCGCTCGCAGGACGTCGTGGTAGTCATCGCCCCAGGCGTACCGCGCAATGGCCGCGCGTCCGGGTCCGATGACCGCGTTCGAGTACGGCGCGTTTGTGTTGTAGACGCACGCGAGCGAGACCACTGATCGGGCCGTGGGCAGAACGCGTCGAGGGTCCAATCGCTCGTCGCGCGACTTCGCGAGATACCGCATCTCGCCGGCGAAACCGCGATCGAGCCACTCGGACAGACGCCGGAGGCGCGGATGTGGCGCGGCCGAAGCGATGCCGCAGAGGTCGAATCCGGCCTCGCGCGCGCGAGCTTTCACCGCCGCGGAGCTCAGCGCGTCACTTGGCAAGCTTCCTCAGCACGTACGGCAGGATGCCGCCGTGCGTGAACGCCGTGAGCTCATCCGGCGTGTCGACGCGGACGTTCGCGCTGAACGTTTTCGTCGATCCGTCGTCGCGTCGCGCACGCACCGTAACCTTGCCGCGCACGGTCAGCCCGGCGCCCGATCCATCGAGGTCGAACACCTCGTGGCCGGTGAGTCCGAGCGACGCGGCCGTCTCGCCCGCCGCGAATTCGAGCGGCAGCACGCCCATGTTGACGAGGTTGCTGCGATGGATGCGCTCGAAGCTCTCGGCGATGACGGCCTTCACGCCGAGCAGCATCACGCCCTTGGCCGCCCAGTCGCGCGACGATCCGGAGCCGTACTCCTTGCCGGCAATCACCACGAGCGGCACGCCCGCGGCGATGTATTTCATGGCCGCGTCGAAGATCGGCATCACGGTGCCGTCGGCGAGATATGTCGTCATGCCGCCTTCCGTGCCGGGCGCGAGCTGGTTGCGCAGCCGGACGTTGGCGAAGGTGCCGCGTATCATCACCTCGTGATTGCCGCGACGCGAGCCGTACGAATTGAAGTCTTTCGGCTGCACGCCTTGGGCGATCAGGTACTTGCCGGCCGGACTGTCGACCTTGATCGAGCCGGCCGGTGAGATGTGATCCGTGGTGATGCTGTCGCCAAGCACCGCGAGCGCGCGCGCACCCTTGATGTCCACGAGCGGCGCTGGCGTCGCCGACAGCGCATCGAGAAACGGCGGCCGCCGGACGTAGGTCGACGCGGCCTCCCACGCGAAACGGTCGCCCTTGGGCACCGGAAGCGACCGCCAGAGATCATTGCCGTCGAACACCTTCGCGTACTGATGTCGGAACATGTCCGCCGACACCGACGCGAGCATCGTCTGCTGAATCTCCTGTTCGGTCGGCCAGAGGTCGCGCAGGTAGACCGGACGTCCCTGGCGATCGTTACCGAGCGGTTCGGCTGCGACGTCGACGTTGAGCGATCCGGCGAGTGCATAGGCCACAACGAGCGGCGGCGACGCGAGGTAATTCGCGCGCACATCCTGCTGGATGCGGCCTTCGAAGTTGCGATTGCCCGACAGCACGGAACAGACGACGAGGCCGCGCTCGCGCACTTCGGCGGCAATCTCATCGGGCAGCGGTCCACTGTTGCCGATGCACGTCGTGCATCCGTAGCCGACCAGATTGAAGCCGAGCGCGTCGAGGTATTTCTGAAGACCTGATTTCTCGAGGTAGTCGCTGACGACTTTCGAGCCGGGCGCGAGGCTCGTCTTCACCCACGGCTTGCTCGTCAGGCCGAGTTCGACGGCTTTCTTCGCCACGAGCCCGGCGCCGATCATCACGCTCGGGTTCGACGTGTTCGTGCAGCTCGTGATGGCGGCGATCACGACCGATCCGTGCTCGAGCTCGGTCTCCACGGCAGTCGCCGCGGCGGGGCCTTTGGCGCTCGCCGCGCGTCCGCTCGCCGGCGTTTTGACGGCTTTAAGAAGATCGGGCAGGGCCGTCGCGAACGACGTCTTGGCCGATTTGAGCGGCACGCGATCCTGCGGACGCCTCGGTCCCGCGAGGCTCGGCACGACGCTCTCCAAATCGAGCGTGAGCGTGTCTGAGTACGCAGCGTCGGGCGTCTCGTCCGTCCGGAACATGCCCTGCGCGCGCGCGTACGTTTCGACTTGCGTCACCTGCGCCTCGTCGCGGCCCGTGAAGCGCAAGTACTCCAGTGTCATGTCGTCGATCGGGAAAATCGCGACGGTCGCGCCGTACTCGGGGCACATGTTGCCGAGCGTCACGCGGTCCGCGATCGTCAGGTGCTTCAGTCCGGGACCAAAGAACTCGACGAACTTCCCCACAACGCCCTTCTTGCGAAGGGCCTCGGTGACGGTCAGCACGAGATCGGTCGCCGTCGTGCCCGGCGGGAGATGCCCGACGAGCTTGTAGCCGACGACGTCGGGAATCAGCATCGAGCTCGGCTGACCGAGCATCGCGGCCTCCGCCTCGATGCCGCCGACGCCCCAGCCCACCACACCCAGTCCGTTCACCATTGTCGTGTGTGAATCGGTGCCGAAGACGGTGTCGGGATAGAGCAGCGGTCTCGCACCAGACGCGTCGCGATAGACGACGCGCGCAAGGTACTCGATGTTCACCTGATGAACGATGCCGGTTTCCGGCGGCACGACGCGGAAGTTGCGAAACGCCGTCTGTCCCCAGCGAAGAAACACGTAGCGCTCGCGATTGCGCTGATACTCGAATTCGGCGTTGCGCTTGAGCGCATCGGCGCGGCCGAAGACGTCGACCTGCACCGAGTGATCGATGACGAGCTCGACCGGTTGGAGCGGATTGACGCGGTCGGGATTGCCGCCGAACGCAAGAATGCCGTCGCGCATCGCGGCGAGATCGGCGATGCACGGCACGCCCGTGAAGTCCTGCAGAAGCACGCGCGCGGGCATGAACGAGATTTCCTTCTCGCTCTTTGCCCCCGGACGCCAGGACGCCAGCGAGCGGACGTCGTCGGCGGTGACCGACGACCCGTCCTCGCGGCGAAGCAGATTCTCGAGCAGTACCTTCAGCGAGAACGGCAGTCGTGGGACGCCGGGATAACCGGCGGCTTCGAGCGCGGGCAGGCTGAAGAAGTCGACGCTATCGCGCCCGACGTTGAGCGACTGACGAGTCTTGAAGGAATCGAGAGACATGAAATGCGTCCGGAGGCTAGAAGCCGAAGATGAACCCGCCAGCGATCACGGGGCTGACGTGACGCGACCGCTGATCGAGCGAGAGGCCGGCGGAACGGATGGCGGCGCGAGCCTCGACGCGCGCGCCCAGCTTGCGAAACGCTCCGTGCGGCTGGTCTCGCCACCAGTATTTCATGCCGCCGCCAAGGTTGACGATCGTGCCGTCCTCGATGAGCACGCTGCTCTGGTCGAGGTCACGCTGCCAGCCCACGCCGCCGCGCACGAACAACTGCGCCCGACCGCGTGTCAGCACGGTCCACAGCGCCGAACCTTCGAGGGTGAATCGCGTCGTGCCGACCGTCGCCGTGATGGGTTCCGCGCCCTCGAAGTCACCGGACAGGCTCGTGCGGATCTCGGCTTTCGTCCACGTGCCGCTGACCTCGGCGGACAACCGGCGCGCGACGCGAAATCCAAGATGCGCTTCGAAACCTGTGCCAGACGACTCTTCGCTCGATGTCTGGAAGAGCGTCAGCGGTGAACCGTCGGGCGCTTGAAGGTTCGCGTTCGACGAGCCGAACGAAATTGATCCGGTCCATGCGGCGCCGATCGCGAGCTCGAGGCCGCGATCGCGCGCGGGCGCCGGAGGCGACGCGGGCTTCGACGAGGGCGTTGCGCCTTGAGCAACGGCGGCCGACGAGCAAAGCGCCAGCAGGCCGGCCGCGAGCACGGCGCGGACGAGCGTGACATGACGCATCATTTCGGCTGGACTCGAATCTCGATCGCCGGACCGGTGCCGCCGCGCGGCACGGCCACGAGTTTCGCGAAGTAGGTGGGCTTGAAGTTGAGATTCACGACGGTGTCCGGTTGAAAAAAGCTGTCGATGTCGCCGTCGTCGAGCGGCTCGACGCGAACGACGTAGAGCGCGGGTGGCAGGCCGTCGATCGAGAAATCGCCCTGCTGATCAAGCGCGAAGCTGCCGACGATCGCGCCCGTCGCCGGATTGAACGCCGTGACGTGCGCGCCGAACAATCCAGCGCCGTTGAGCGTCACGCGGCCGGAGATGCTTCCCGACTGCTGAAGAAAGTTCGGGCCGGGATAAATATCGGACATCCCGACCATGTCGTCAGGCTTCAATGCGCGGTCGGCGATGTTGCCGGCTGGGAACGCGATTGGAAACATGACCGCGTCCTTGCCGAGCACGCGCCGGCCGCCATCGGAGAGCAGCAGCGTCTCGCCAAGCGCCGAGTGCCCGAGACCGAAGAGATGTCCGATCTCATGGGTCGCGATGGACTGCACGTCGAAGCGCGACGCCTGGCCGTTCGGCGCGACGGACCAGTCGAACGCCGAGTTCACAAAAATGTCGGACTCGACGATCGCGCCCGTCGTCGCGTCGACGGCGTGCGTGGTCGCGGCGAGCACGCGATCGAGATCGGGCTGCGCCATGAAGCCGATCACCGTCGCGCCGTCGTTGTTGACGGGGTCGGCGCTCACGAATCCGACGAATTGCGCGGACACCTGCGTCGTCGACACACTGCCCCAGGTGCCAAACGCCGCCGCGACGGCCGCTTGCAGCTGCGGGGCGGTCACGCCTGGCACGTCACGGTCGGTGATGAAGTACCTCACCGGCATGCTCGGCCAGCGCAACGCGACGACGCGCGATCCGAGCTGCACGCCGAGCTTGAGATAGGCGTCGAGGCCCGGCGCGGCGACGATAACGAGCGTGAGGGTGAGGAGCAGAGCGCGGCGGCGGCTCACTGGTGACCGCCTTGTGGTTGTCCGGCCATCACGAGTTTGACGAGCGACTCGAACTCGGACACGGGCAACATCCGCCGGAGACTGTCGCCGCGAACGACCTGGCCTGTCGTCGCGGTCTGCGGTGCCACGACCGGCGCCGCGATCACCTGACCGGCGCCCGGCACCGCACGAATGGTGAACAGTCCTTGCGACAAGCCGACGATACGAAGCGCGTTGTCACGACCGCGCTTGAGCAGGAAGACCGCTTGATCGTTCACGGCGAACGTCGGCGCGCCGACGAAGACATATCGATACCGGCCGATCGTTCCGCCAGGCACGCGCACGGAGATGAAATCGTCGGCCTGACCCTTGAGGACGGAATCGACGGCGACGGTCACGGCCGACTCGACGCCGGTCGGCAGCGAGATGCCGCGCACGTCGGTCACGTGGCCGCGCACGATGAGCGTCGCGTCGGCGACTGCCTCACGGAAGCTGACGGGCACGAGCTCTGTCGCGTGCGCGCCCGCCAGAGAGATCACGAATAGGAGTACGGTCAGTGTGCGCATTGGGGACGGGGGATTTTTCCACAGATCGGGCCCCCTCGGAGCCGGAGGTCGGTCGGTCATCTGCCCTCCCGACCTCCGGCTCCTTGGGGGCCCGATCTGTGGAAAAATCCCCCGTCCCCAATCACTCGCGCCGCACGACGCGACGCGCCGGGGGAACCGAGTGTGGCGCGGACGGCGGCGAGATCGCGGCGCATCGTCTCGGCGCGGGCACGATCGGTCAAAAGCGACGCGGCTTCCGCCGCGACGGCCGCGGGCGTGAACTCGCCCTGGATCAGCTCGGGCACGATCGGCCGGCCCGCGACGAGATTCACCATCCCGTACGAACTGACACGGACGAACCTGCGGCCCACCGCGTAGGTGAACGCCGACAACCGGTACACGATCACCATTGGGGTCCCGTGCAACGCTGCCTGCACCGTCGCCGTACCGGAAGCGGTGACGACCGCATCGGCCGAGGCCAGGACATCGTCGGTCGCGCCGGTCGCAATTGCGACCGGCAGGCCGGCGGCACGGACGACATCGAGCGGGGCAAACAACCCGTCGTCGAGCGAGGGCGCGCGGGCGACGAGAAACTGGACGCCCGGCACCCGCGCGGAGATGAGCGGCGCGGCTGCCGTCAGGCCCGGCAGGACGTGCCGGAGCTCGCTCGGCCGGCTGCCCGGCAATAACGCGAGCACGGGTCGAGCGGGATCGAGCTTGTTGGATCGCAGAAACGCGTCGCGCGGCTGGCTCGCGCGCGCGAGGTCGACGAGCGGATGCCCGACGAACTCGACGGGCACGCCCGCGCGCTCGTACAACTCCTTCTCGAATGGAAAGATCACGATCATGCGATCGACGTAGCGACGAATCGTCTCGAGCCGCGCAGGCCTCCACGCCCAAAGCTGCGGACTGACGTAGTAGACGACCTTGATGCCGAGCGCGCGCATCGCCGGCAGCAGGCGGAAGTTGAAATCGGGAAAATCGACGGCCACGAACACGTCCGGCTGGCGCGTTCGCGCCGCTTCGCGCAACGCATTCAGCATCTTCCAGGATCGCGACAGCACTGGCAGCGCCTCGCTCAAGCCTGTCACGGAAAAGCCGCGATAATCGCCGATGAGATCGGCGCCCGCGGCCCGAAGCCGCTCGCCGCCAAACCCGAACACTTCGACGCCCGGATCGATTTCGCGCAGCGCGTCCACAAGCGCGCCGGCGTACAAATCACCAGACGCCTCGCCGCAGGAGATCATCACGCGGTGACGCCGAGCGCCGGCGCCGGCCTCCGCGCTCACGCCGGAGGCCTCGGCAGCGGCAGACGTGGACCTGTCTTGCTGGGCGAGGAAACGCGCTTGAGTGTCGGAGAGTTGAGATCGAGCTGTGCGACCGGAATGCGCTCGAAGTCGGTGAAGCCGAGCGCCTTGAGATCGTTGACGAACACGGACGCATCGCCGACAAGGACGATCGACAGCCGATCTGGCTTGAGCAGATCGCGCGACACGCGCGAAACGTCGCCGACCGTCACTCGCTCGACGCGATCTCGATAGGTCTCGAGGTCCTTGAGATCCTGACCGTAGAACAAGCGACCGAGCACCTGCTCGGCAATCGCGGACGGCGTTTCGATCGTGAGCGGAAAGTTGCCCGCCATGAAATCCTGCGCGCCGCGCAGCTCGCGGCCGTCGACGGGCTCTTTCTGCAGCCGCGCGTACTCATCGACCATCAGCCGCAGCGCCTGCCCCGTTGTCGGCGATCGCGTGTTGGTCTGCGCGACGATGTCGCCGGCGTTCTTGTAGGCGCGCACGTCCGCCGAGGCGCCGTACGTCAGGCCGCGATCGGTCCGCAGCACGCCGAACAACCGGTTTGCGCCCTCGCCGCCGAGAATGCGAATCGCGAGGTCGACCGGTAGAAAATCCGGATCCGTACGCGCGATCGCGATCTGGCCGATGCGGATCTCCGTCTGCGCCGAGCCCGGCCGATCGATGACGACAAGGCGGCGCGTCGGCGGTGGCGGATCGACAGGCGTCACCGCCGGCACGTCACGGCGCGCCCACCCGCCGAAGGCCTTTTCGGCGGCCGCGAAGGCCTCGTCCGCCGACAGATCCCCGACCACCGCGAGCAGCGCGTTGTTCGGCACGAACCATGTGCGCTCGAACGCCACAAGATCGTCGCGCGTGATGCGCCCGATCGACTCGGGCGTGCCATCGTTCGGCCGGCCGTACGGGTGAAAGCCAAATACGAGCCGGTTGAACACGAGATCGGCAAGGTAGTCAGGATCGTCGTAGCTGACTTGCAGCGATGACAGCATCTGCCGGCGCTGTCGATCGATTTCCTCAGGCGCAAATGCCGGATGCTCGACCATGTCGGCCGCCAGCCCGAGGACGAGATCGACCTGATCCTTGACGACGGCGCCGTTGATGAAGGACAGCTCGTTTCCCGCGCCAACGCCGATGATGCCGCCGGCCGACTCGATCTCGGTCGCGATCTGCTCAGCCGACTTCGTCGTCGTGCCTTGATTCAGGAGCGACCCGACGAAGCTCGCGACGCCAGGCTTGTCCGCGGGCTCCTGCATCGCGCCGGCGCGCACGAGCAACCGGAAACTCACCGCCGGTTCTTCGTGATGCAGCACGACGACCACTTGCAGCCCGTTCGACAGCGTCTTGATTTGATACGGCGGAAACGACACCGGCCGCGCCGCAAGCGGCGGCGGGAACGCCGACTTCGGCCACTGCTGCCGTGCCGACGTGGACACCGCCGCCCCGACGAGCATCGCGGCGATGACGACGATGCGCCGAATGCGTCGCCTCATCGGCCACCGCCCGCGCTGGCGGCACCCGGAAGCACCGTCAAGAGCATCCGCGACTCGGGCGTGAAGTACGTCCGCGCGACACGCTGCACGTCGGCCTGCGTCACGTTCTGGAACAAATCGAACTCGCCGTCGGCCGTCTTGATGTCGTTGTGAATGACGATGGCGTGCGCGAGCTGGAGCGCTTTCTCCTGAATCGTTTCGCGGCCGAGAATGTAGTCGCGCGCCCACTGCCGCTTCGCGCGGTTCAGCTCCTCGAGCGTCACGCCCTCGGTCTTGATCCGGTCGAGTTCGTTGAGCAGCGCCTTCTGCACCTCGTCGGGCGTGTGCGGCGGCTGCACGATCGCCACGGCGTAGAACAAATTCGGATTCTCGATGAGCTTCGCCTCGCCGAAGGCGGCGAGCGCCATCTGCTTTTCGTAGACAAGCGATCGATAAATCCTCGAGCTGTCGCCGTCCGACACGATCTTCTGAAGGATGTGCAGCGGGTACGAGTCTGGATGCCCGTCGTACGTAATGTGGTACGAGACGACGACGACCGCCAGCGGCCACGGCTCGGTGATCGAGTACCGTGCCTCTGCCTGGTGCGCTGGTTCCTGCGGAATCTCGCGAGGCACCGGCTTGCCCTTCGGTACGAGACCCAGATACTGCTCGACCAGCGCCTTCGCTTGCGGCGTGTCAAAGTCTCCAACCAGCGCAACCGTCGCGTTGTTCGGCACGTAATACGTGTCATGAAATGCGCGAACATCGTCGATCGACGCGGCTTCGAGATCGGCCATCGAGCCGATCGTCTGGTGCTTGTACGGATGCGTCGTGAACGCCTTGTCGTAGATGAGCTCCGACAGCAGGCCGTACGGCTGATTCTCGTAGCGCATCCGCCGTTCTTCTTTGACGACTTCCCGTTCCGTCATGAACTTCTGCTCGCTGACGTCAAGCGACGCCATGCGATCCGCCTCCATCCACAGCACCATCGGCAGGTACTGCGCGGGCAACGTCTCCCAGTAGACGGTCGAATCCTCGTCGGTGAACGCGTTCGATTGGCCGCCGACGCTCGTGATGATTGACGGGTGTTGATCGGGACGCACGTTCTTCGAACCCTTGAACATCAGGTGCTCGAACATGTGCGCGAAGCCGGTGCGGCCGGGCTTCTCGTCCTTCGATCCGACGTGGTACCAGATCGCGAGATGCACGATCGGCGTCGAGTGATCTTCGAGGAAGACGACCTGCAGCCCGTTGGGCAGCGTCGTCATGGTGTAGTCGAAGCGCGTGGGACGAACGACGGTCGTCGGACCCGCGCCCGCGACGACGAGCACGGCCCCGAGCACGATCAGGGCGCGAAGCGTCAGCGAGCGGAACATGACGCTCGATTATTTCATTTTGGCCTCGAGCGCCGCCAGACGTGCCGCGAGATCGGCGACCGCCTGACGCCACTCGGGCAGACGCCGCGCGAGCACGGTCATCTCGCGCCATTCCTCGACGTCGCCCGCCGGAATGCCGGCGACGTGCTGGCCAGCCGCGACGTCCTTGGTGACCGCGGACTTGGCACTCACCTTCACGCCTCGCCCCAAGTGGACATGGCCCGTCACGCCGGACTGGCCGGCCATCACCACGTCGTCGTCGAGCACGGTGCTGCCGGCGATGCCCGCTTGCGCCGCAAGCAGCACGTTGCGACCGACGTGAACGCCGTGCGCGACTTGCACGAGGTTATCGATCTTCGTGCCCGACCGAATCCGGGTCTCGCCGATCGCGGGCCGGTCGATCGCGGACTGCGCGCCGATTTCGACGTCGTCCTCGATGACGACGCGGCCGCGCTGGGGAATCTTTTGATGCGTACCATCGGGCCGGCGCGCGAAGCCAAAGCCGTCACTGCCGATCACGGCGCTGTCCTGAATCACGACCCGGTCGCCGATGACGACGTCCTCGCGAATCGAGACGTGTGAGTGGATGACGCCGTCGACACCGATCGTCGCGCCCCGTCCAATCACGACGTGCGGATGGACGGCGGTACGCGCGCCGATGCGGGCGCCCGCGCCCACGACCACGAACGCGCCAAGCGCGACGTCGGGCCCAAGCTCGGCGGAGGGATCGACGCTCGCGAGGCCGCTGATGCCGCGCGGTCTGGCGGCGGGCGGCGCGAGCGCGGCGACCGCCGCGGCAAACGCGAGGTACGGCTGCGATGCGCGCAGAATCGCGCATGGCGCGGCGGCAAGCGCATCGTCAGCGATGACCGCCGATGCGCGCGTGGCCGCGACCTGCGAGGCGTATTTCGGATTGGCGAGGAAGGTGACGTCACCCGATCGCGCGTCTTCGAGGCTGGCGACCTGCGTGATCTCGATCGTGCCGTCGCCTTCGAGACGGCACGACAACCGTTGTGCGAGCTCGGCGAGCGTCACGGCGCGCGAGTATAGCATCGGGCCCGCGTCAGGACCGGCGCGCGCCTTCGACGAAGGCGCTGAGGTGGTCGAGCCCGAGCGACGCGCCCACTTCAGCGACACGGGTCATCCTGGCGTTGGCGTCGAGGCCGAACGCTGCGCGAACTTTCGAGAGCGGCGCCGATGGCCGCGCGTCCCACGCCACGCGCTTGAGCCCGTGCCGAGCGCCGCGCATCGCCAGAAAATGGCCGACGGCGCGGAACAGGAAATAGTACGCGGGCAAGTTCGGGCCGGGCAGGAGCGCGACGGGCGCGCAGAGGATCGCAAGTGACGCGTCGATGATGGCCCAGAGGCGATGTTTTTCGAGATCGGACTGGAGCGACGCGCGCGCCAGCTCATGCGCGCGCGCTTCAGGGAGGTCGTCCGGAAAGAACAGATGCACTTGTGGCTCGCGGCGCAGGTGCCAGAGCAGGCGTTGCTCGGCAACCGCTTCGGCGAGCCGCGTGGTAATCCAGCGCCGCACGCGACCGCGCGGCAACGGCGGTGGCGCGTGCGGGTCGCCGGCGCCGCGACGTCGCTCTTCTTCGCCCTCGTGCAGGGCGCGACCGAACGCGTCCATGACCCGTTGGCGGATGGAGCGAGGCGAGGCGGCGGGATCGCCGGGCGCGAGATCGACGTCGCCGTGCTCGCAGTACAGCTCGTGGCGATCGGCGCCGACCGGCACGAGGAAGACGTCCATGCGGTGACTACGGCGCGATGGGCAACGGCCGGCGTGGAGCCGCCGGAAGCTTCGGCTTGCCCGCGCGTTCCCAGGCGCTCTCGACGGCGCTGACGACGGCGCTGGTGGCCTCGCTCATTCGCCGTTCGAGAATCGGCCGCGCGCCGGTGAAGAACTTGGCGTAGTACACATCGTCGTACGCCTCGCGGCCGGCCTTGGCCGCGCGATCCGCGTCGAGCACCGGCGCGACGAGCGACTGACTCGTGACGAGCGTGTCGAAGATGAAGGCGCGGATGTCCGGAATCGGCGTCACGGCCACGGGCGCGAGCTTGAGCGACGACAGGTTGCGCGCGACCAGCTCGCTCTCGAAGCGCGCGTGGATGCCGTGCTGGTTGGTCATGTCGCCGTCGTGGTTGCCGGTCGCGTGAAACGGTACGTGCGCGTCTTCGACGTAGTGCGAGAGCACCGCGATCAAATACCGTGAGTCGTCGGCCGCATAGGGTGCAGTGCTTTTCCCGATGTCTTGAAAGGTCGCGACCAGCTTGTTGAACGTCTCCTCGACGCGCCAGGGCAAACGGCCGGCGCGATTCGCACGGTCGGCGCCGTATCGCTCGACGAACTTTGTCCAGTCGCGCGGCACGTTCGTGAACGGCGGCGGCTCGTCGAGCGCGTCGAGATCGAGGTAGTGATTCGGCGGCTCGGGACCGAGCGGGCCGGTGAGTCCCATCACGCGCCAGAGATCGGGATCGACGGCATGCTCGCTGACGAAATCACTCTTCGGCGCGAGAAACGCGCGGAGCTCGGCTGGCATGTTCTCGAGCGCGCGGCGCGTGAGGTACCGGTGGACGTCCATGCTCCACGCCCGCAGCGCCGCTGGCGCCGACAGCACCATGAACGCCGCGCACAACGCGACGATCGAACGCATCCGCTGTTTCATCATCGCGATTCCCAGACCGTGACCATGCTAGCATCCTGACTCATGCCGTCGAAGCTCACGCGCGACGAGGTGTTACGCGTCGCCCGTCTAGCGCACCTCGAGCTGTCCGAGTCCGACGTCGACATGTTCACCGAGCAGCTCGCCAACATCCTCGCGTACGCGAGCGAAGTCCAGCAGATCGACACGACCGGCGTCGCGCCGACGTCACACGCGCTCACGAGCGGTCCAATGTGGCGCGAGGACGAACCCGAACCGTCGCTCGATCGCGACACGGTCCTCAAGAACGCTCCGGACGCGCGACGCGAGGCCGGCCTCTTTCGCGTGCCCAAAGTCCTGTGACGACCGGCGCGTCCGATCCGTTCCGTACGGCCACCGCGCTTCGTGAGGCGATCGCGAAGCGCGAGCTCTCAGCCGAAGAGGTCTGCCGGGCCGCGCTCGATCGCATCGCGACCGTCGACCGGCCACTGCACGCGTTTCAGTTCGTGGCCGGCGATCGCGCGCTCGATCGCGCGCGAGCGCTCGACCGGCTCGACTCGCCTGCCGGCCCGCTGCACGGCGTGCCGATCGCGCTCAAAGACAACATCGCCGTAAGAGGTCTCGTCGCAACCGCCGGATCGCGCGTGCTCGAGCGGTACGTCGCCGTGTTTGACGCGACCGTCACCGAGCGGCTCGAACGCGCGGGCGCCGTCATCGTCGGTAAGACCATCTGCGACGAATTCGCCATGGGCTCCTCGACCGAGAACTCGGCCTACGGGCCGAGCCGCAATCCGTGGGCGCTCGATCGCGCGCCCGGTGGATCGAGCGGCGGATCGGCCGTCGCGGTGGCCGCCGGTCTCGCACCGCTCGCGCTCGGATCGGACACAGGCGGATCGATTCGCCAGCCCGCCGCGCTCTGCGGGGTCGTCGGGATCAAACCGACCTACGGCCGCGTGTCGCGTTTCGGACTGATCGCTTTCGCGTCTTCGCTGGATCAGATTGGCCCGTTTGCGCGCACGGTCGAAGACGCGGCGCTGTGTCTCGAGGCGATCAGCGGCGCCGATCGACGCGACGCGACCGCGGCCCCGCGCGAGGTGCCGCGCTTCCTGCCGGCCGATGCGCGCGACGTACGCGGGTTGCGTCTCGGTGTGCCCGAACGCGTGCTCGCCTCCGGCGTCGATCCAGACGTGCGCCGGGCCTTCGACGAGAGCATTCGCGTGCTCGAGCGGCTCGGGGCGACGGTCCGTCCCGTCGAGCTGCCGCACAGTCATGCCGGCATTCCGGTGTACTACCTGGTGGCGACGGCCGAAGCGAGCTCGAACCTCGCGCGCTACGACGGCGTGCGCTACGGCCTGCGCGCGGACGCGACTTCGCTCGACGCGATGTACGACCGCACGCGTAGCGCCGGCTTCGGCGCCGAAGTGAAGCGCCGCATCATGCTCGGCACCTACGTCCTCTCGGCGGGCTACTACGACGCCTACTACCTCAAGGCGCAGCAGGTGCGGACGCTCATCCGGCGCGATTTCGAGATCGCCTTCGCGGACGTCGACGCGGTCGCGATGCCGACGACTCCGACGCCCGCGTTCCGGCTGGGAGAAAAAACCGCCGATCCGCTGCAGATGTACCTCGCAGATATCTTCACGGTGACGGCACCGCTCGCGGGGCTGCCCGCGCTGAGCGTGCCGTGCGGGTTCTCGAGCGATCACTTGCCGGTTGGCTTGCAGCTGATTGGACGAGCGTGGGACGAGGCGACGCTGTTTCGACTGGGGGCCGCCTACGAGCAGGCCACGCCGTGGCACGGCATGCACCCGCCGCTCGGATAGATGATTACGCGGCCGCCGGCCGCCGCATCGCGCGCAAGAACAACCACGTCAGGGCGACGACGGCGAGAAGCGGCAGCGTCGGCACGAGCACGGCCAGCGCCACGCCGGCCACGGTCGCAACGGCCGCGAGCGCCAGCGCACCGAAGACCAACCCCAAGAGCACGGCCAGAAAAACTTTGAGAATGAGGAAGGGCAGCGCGACGAGCGCGAACAACAGCCGGAACGGCAGCAGCACGATCCAAATCGCTGCCTGAACGATCAGCCAGATCAGGCTCGCCGCAGCCAATCCGATAGCCAAGCCCGCGCCAACAAGCACCCCGAGGAGCATCATTGTGGCCTCCCGTCCCCTTCGTCTCCTGAGACGACGGGAGGGTGCCGTGAGTTCCAGCGGCGTCAGCGAACGCCAGGCGTTTCGGGGACGGTGTAGGAGATGAGGCGCTGCTTCACTTCATCCATCGCGGCGCGCTCGAGCCGATGCGGCAGATGCCGGCCTTCGGTCGCCTGCAGACGCACGCGTGCGCCGCGGCGCAGTTGATTGGCGCGCATCGCCGCAACATCGACGAAAAGAAATCGACTGGTAATAGCAGGCGCGAGCTCGATGGGAACGGCCGCCGCGTGTTCGTCGTGGGACGGAAGTTGGTCAGCCATCGTACGAGCGTATCACGCAGCGGATCAAGAACAACGCGGCCGGACGGGCCTGCGCAATCGCCCGCCCGGTCGCGACAAAACGGTCAGGCGTTAGCCGTTGACCTGAATCTGGCGCGGTCGCGTTTCTTCGCGGCGCGGCAGCGTCACCGTCAAAACGCCATCCTGATAGCCGGCCGATACCCGCCCGGCATCGACGGTCGTCGGCAGCGTGAAGCTCCGATGGAACGCGCCAAATCCGCGCTCGATCCGGTGGTACTGCTCGTGGCTCGTCGTCTGATCGAGTTTGCGCTCGCCTTCGATCGTGAGCACGTTGTCCTCGACGGTCACCTTGATGTCTTCCCGTTTCATCTCGGGCAGTTCGATCTTGACGACGACGTCGTGGTTCGACGCCTCGTAGATGTCCGTCGCGGGCACCCACGTGCCGCGGACGTCGCCCGACAGCACGGCGTTGAACATCTGATTCAGCCGGTCGATTTCGACGGTGGCCAAATCGCTAATGGGACTCCAGCGGGTCAATGTCATGGTTTTCACGAGACCTCCTGCGGTCAGTTCGCACCATCATCATAACAAAAACTGAGCATAATACAAATATATTATCTTAGCGTATTGCACGCATATATTACTCATCCAAGAGCCGCCCAATCAGCGGCCCTTCGCCCATTGCTGCGCCTCCCCTGTATGATCAGGACTGTCGTGAGCGATCCCCTTCTTACTCAGGACGCCGCGGATTTGGCCGAAGAAGCCCGGCGGCTGCTGGTCGAGCTCGACCGCGACGTCCCGAGCGCGGCGGCGGTGACGACGGATTGCCGCCCGCCGATCGACGTGTTCGAGACGACGGACGCGGTCGAGGTCGTCGTCGATGTGCCTGGCGTGGCGCCCGATCGCCTGCGCGTGGCCGTGCGCCGCGACACGGTGCTCGTCGTGGGCGTGAAGCTCGCCCCGGTGGCAGACATCCGATCGCGCTTTCATCTCGCAGAGCGCGCGTACGGTCATTTCGCGCGCGCGGTGCGGCTTGGCGGCGCGTTCGACGCCAATCGCGCGCGGGCGCTCGCGTCGGGCGGACAGCTGCGTGTCGTGCTGCCGCGGATCGAAGAACGCCGGGGACGCGTGATCGAAGTGGCGGTGGAGCGCGGATGACTCGCCTGCTCTTCATTGGCGACATCGTCGGCCGTCCGGGCCGCGAGCTCGTGCGGCGCGGACTTGGCGCGCTCGTCGCGCATCATCAGATCGATCTCGTCATCGCCAACGTCGAAAATGCCGCCGCGGGATTTGGCGTCACGCCGGAGATCGCCGACGACCTCATGTCGTACGGCGTGCACGTGATGACCGGCGGCAATCACACGTGGGACAAGAAAGAGATCCTGCCCTATTTCGACGATCAGCCCCGGCTGCTCCGTCCTGCGAATCTGCCGGCGGGCGCGCCAGGCCGCGGGTCGTACGTCGCACGCGCGGATAACGGCGTGCCGGTCGGGGTGGTCAACGTGATGGGCCGCGTGTTCATGACCGCGATCGACGATCCGTTTCGCGTGGCCCTCGAGCAGACCGAGCGGGTGCGCGGCGAAGCCAAAATCGTGCTCGTCGACATGCACGCCGAGGCGACCTCAGAAAAGGTCGCGCTCGGCTGGTACCTCGACGGCCGCGCGTCGGTCGTCGTCGGCACGCATACACACGTCCAGACCGCCGACGAGCGGATCCTGCCGCAGGGCACGGCGTACATCACTGACGTCGGGATGACCGGCCCGCACGACTCGGTCATCGGCGTCGAGCGATCAGCGGTGCTTCAGCGCTTTCTGACGTCGATGCCCCAGCGCTTCGAGACGGCGACTGAGAATCCGCGCCTGAACGCGGTCCTCGTCGACGCCGACGAGCACACCGGGCGCGCGAGATCGATCTCGCGATTGAGCCTGTCGTCGCGCGACATCGAGTCCCTCGTCGCGCAGCCTGCGACGCCCCGCTAGACCGTCCATGGACGATCGGTTCGCGCTGCCGTTCGACGATCTGCCGCACCGCGACGAGACGCCGCGCCGGCCGGCGCGACCGCTCTCGGTCAGCCAGCTCACGGCGGATCTCAAACGAATCGTCGAAGGCTCCTTTGGCTGGATCACCGTCGAAGGCGAGATCTCCAACTGCAAGGCGTGGAGCTCGGGCCACGTCTACTTCACGCTCAAGGACGACTACGCGCAAATTCGCGCCGTGATGTTTCGCACCCGCGCGCGCCTGCTGAAGTTCAAGGCCGAGGACGGGCTGCGGGTCGTCGTGCGCGGCCGGCTCAGCGTGTACGAAGTAAAGGGCGAGTACCAGCTCGTCTGCGAAACGATGGAGCCTCAGGGGCTGGGCGCGCTTCAGGCCGCGTTCGAGCAGCTCAAGCGGCGGCTCCAGGCCGAAGGCCTGTTCGCCGTCGAGCGAAAGCGTCCGCTCCCGGTGTTGCCGCGGCGCATCGGCGTCGTCACGTCGGCAGACGGCGCCGCGTTACGCGACATCCTTCGCGTGCTTGCCGCGCGGCATCCGCTGGCGCGCGTGGTGATTCGTCCCGCGCGCGTGCAAGGCGATGGCGCGGCCGAAGATCTCGTCCGCGCGCTCGTCGCGATCGCGCGCGTCCCCGAGATCGACGTCGTGATCGTGGGCCGCGGCGGCGGGTCGGTCGAGGATCTCTGGGCCTTCAACGACGAGCGGCTCGCCCGCGCGATCGCCGCGTGTCCGGTGCCCGTCATTTCCGCCGTCGGACACGAAATCGATTTCACGATCGCCGACTTCGTCGCCGACGTGCGCGCCGCGACACCGTCGAACGCGGCCGAGCTCGTCGTGGATCGCGCCGACAATTTCCTCACGCGGATTGATCGCGCCGCGGCTCGGCTGGCCAGCGCGATGGATCGACTCGCCGAGCGTCGCGCGCTCGCCCTCGATCGCGCCGGCGAACGGCTCGAGCGCTGGCCCGTGACCGTCGCCATGCGCGACCGCGATCGCGAACAGCTCGGGCTCCGCCTGACGCACGCGCTCGCCGGGCGTCTGGCGCGCGAGCGTCACCGCTTCGACGCGATTCGCCGCCGGCTGGAGCAGCGCGACGTGCGGCGCGTCACGGCCGAAATGCGCACGCGACTGGTCCACGCCGACGGCCGGCTGCGCGGCTGCGTCGAGCGACGCCGACTGGCCGCCGATGCCCGATCTCGCGAGCTCGCGGGCCGCCTCGACGCCTTGAGTCCGCTCGGCGTCCTCGCCCGCGGCTACGCCGTCTGTTGGAACGAGACGCGGACGAGTATCATTCGCTCGGCGCGCGCCGTGAAACCTGGCGACGCCGTGCGGGTCACGCTCGCGCAAGGCGAGCTCGCCTGCCGCGTGGATCACACCGAATGACCAACTCGATCAAGGACTTCGAATCGGCCATCGCCGAGCTGGAAAAGATCGTCAAGCAGCTCGAAGAGGGCGACCTCGCGCTCGACAAATCGCTCGCGCTCTTCGAGCGCGGCGTCGAGCTGTCGCGCTACTGTCACGAACAGCTCGGCGCGGCGCAGCGCCGGATCGAGCTCTTGACCGAACGCGGCGAGCTCAAAGACGCCGCGCACCTCGCCGACTCCGACGACGATCGGTGATCGAGGTGTCGTCCGCACGACCTGGCATCACCGAGTACCTCGGCGAGCTTCGCCACATCGTCGACGCGGCGCTGCCGCACGCCCTGCCCACCACCGCGCCGCCGCTCATCGTCGACGCGATGCGGTACGCCCTGCTCGGCGGCGGCAAGCGTCTCCGTCCGTGCCTGACGCTCGCCGTCGCGGAAGCCACGGGCGCCGCGGCTGGACACTCGATCGCCGACGCGCGCCTGCTGGCGCTGCCTGCCGCGTGCGCCGTCGAGATGATTCACACGTACTCGCTCGTTCATGACGATCTGCCGGCGATGGACGACGACGCGCTGCGACGCGGACGGCCGACATCCCACGTCGTCTACGGCGACGGCATGGCGATCCTTGTCGGCGACGGTCTGCTGACCGAAGCGTTCGCCGTCATCTCGCAGTCGCCGTCGCGCGTGCTGCAGCCCGGCGCGCCCGAACCGTCCGCGCATCGCCGCCTCGAAGCGGTCGCCGTGCTGTCGCGCGCCGCCGGCGCCATCGGCATGGTCGGCGGCCAGGCCATCGATCTTGCGGCCGCTGGCCGGGTGAAAGACGTTGCGAAATCCGCGTTCGACGCGCCGTCGCTCGAGGACATGCACGCGCGGAAGACCGGCGCGCTGATTCGAGCCGCGTCGCTGATTGGCGCCATCGCGGCGGGCGCCGGCGACGACGTGCAGGAAGCGATCGACGCGTACGCGCGCGAGCTCGGCCTCGCGTTTCAGATCGTCGACGATGTGCTCGACGTCGAGAGCACGCCGGCCGCGCTGGGCAAGACCGCCGGCAAGGACGCCGCCGCGGGCAAGCCCACGTACCCCGCGATGCACGGAGTCGACGTCTCGCGCCGGCTCGCGATCGAGTGCGTCGAGCGCGCGAAGGCGGCGCTCGCGCCGGTCCGCCTCGGCGGCCGGCTCGCCGAAATCGCCGCCTGGACCCTGACCCGCACCAGCTGAGGTGCGCATGGCCAAGGTGCGACTCGACCAGCTACTCGTCGCGCGGGGCCTCGCGCAATCGCGCGAGCGCGCGCAGGCGCTCGTGCTCGCGGGCGAAGTCAGCGTCGGCGGCCGGGTCGTCGACAAAGCCGGCACGCTCGTCGACGATGACGCCGAGGTCAGCGTCCGCACGCCGGATCATCCGTGGGTCGGCCGCGGCGGCCTCAAGCTCGATCACGCGCTCGACGTGTTTGGCATCGACGTCGCGGACCGCACCGCGCTCGACATCGGCGCGTCGACCGGCGGCTTTACCGACGTGCTCCTTCAGCGCGGTGCGCGCAAAGTCGTCGCCGTCGACGTCGGACACAACCAGATGGCGTGGCGGCTCCGCACCGATCCGCGCGTGGTCGTGATCGAAGGGCTGAACGCGCGGTCGCTCAAACGCGACGATCTCCCGCCGGACGTCGGACCGATCGACATCGTGACGATCGACGTCTCGTTCATCTCGCTGCGGTACATTCTTCCCGTCGTGCCGCCGCTCGTCGCGTCGAACGGATGCGTGATCGCGCTCGTCAAGCCGCAGTTCGAGGCGGGGCGCGAGGAGGTCGGCAAGGGCGGCATCGTCGCCGATCCGGCCGTGCACGCGCGGGTCGTCGAAGAGGTGGCGCGACTGGCGCGCGAGGTAGGATTGGAGCGCGCCGGGCTCGAGGCCTCGCCCATCGCCGGCGTCGCCGGCAATCGCGAGTTCTTTCTCATGTTCACGCCGGCGCGTGATTCCCAACGCTGATGGCCACCATGCGTATCGGCCTGGTCGCGCGACTGACGATGCCCGACGCCCTCTCGGCGCTCGGAACGGCCGCGTCGTGGCTTGACGCACACGGCGCGAAGCCCGTCGTCGAGGCGCGATGCGCCGCGGCGGCCGGACTCAGCACGCGGTGGCCCACGGCCGATCGCACGTTACTCGCTACCAAGGTCGACGCCGTCATCGCCTTTGGCGGCGACGGATCGCTGCTCGACGCCGCGAGCGCCGTCGCGCACTCCGGCGCCGACGTGCCGCTGCTCGGCGTCAATCTCGGACACCTCGGATTTCTGACGGAAGTGGGACGAGACGAGCTCGAGGCGACGCTCGACGCCGTCGTCTCGGGACGCACGCGGGTGGAATCGCGGCTGATGCTACGCGGCCGTGTCGAACGGAACGGATCGATCGCGGCCGAGCACCTCGCACTCAACGACATCGTCGTCACGCGCGGAGCGCTCTCGCGCATGATCGAGATCGATGCGCGCGTCGGCGACCATCTTGTGTGTCACGTCAAGGCCGACGGCTTGATCGTCGCGACGGCCACCGGATCGACCGCGTACAACCTTTCAGCGGGCGGTCCGATCGTCCATCCGTCGATCGACGCCGTGGTGCTCACGCCAATCGCGCCGCACACGCTCACCTACCGGCCGATCGTGCTACCCGCGGATTCTGAAATCACGTTGCAGCCCGACATCGAGCCCGGTCTCTCCGACATCGTCGTCACGTTCGACGGGCAATTCGGCGTGCCACTCACGCAGGGAGATCGCGTCGTCGTCGATCGTGCGTCGCGCGAGCTGCGGCTGCTTCGAACGTCGTCACGATCGCACTTCGACATGCTGCGCGAGAAGCTGAAGTGGGGACATGGCTGACATCGGCGATTGGCGATTTGAGATCGGCGAGGGTATCGGCGATCGGGCGATTGAGCTATCGATCAGCAACGAGCCATCGTCATATGCGATGAGTCGATCGGTCCATCGGTCGATCGGTCCATCGCTCGATCGCCGATACCATCGCCGATCGCCCATCGCCGATCATCGATGATCAGTGTTTTCGAATGATCTGGTACTTGAGCACGTTGCGATTGTGCTCTTCCAGCGTGGTCGCAAACACGTGCGTGCCGTCGTTGCGGCTGACGAAATAGAGATACGGCACGTCGGCCGGATGGATCGCCGCTTCGAGTGACGGCCGGCCGGGCGAGGCGATCGGGCCGGGCGGCAGGCCGGCATAGCGATACGTGTTGTATGGCGAGTCGATCTGCAAGTCGACGCGGCGAATGTTGCCGTTCCATGTGCCGGCAAGCATGAGCGCGTAGACTACGGTCGGATCGCACTGCAACAACATCCCTTTCCTGAGCCGATTCTGATACACGGCCGACACGATCGCTCGCTCCTCGGGTCGGGCCGTCTCCTTCTCGATGATCGACGCGAGCGTGACGACGTCGCGCGGCGTCAGGTGCGCCGCCTCCGCATCGTTTCGCATCTCGGCGTCGAAGCTCTTGTCGAATTCCGCGATCATCGCCTGGACGGTGCCCGACGCGCCCGCTTTGCGCGGCAGCGTGTACGTGCTGGGAAACAGATAGCCCTCGAGCGAGCGCGCGTCGGGATCGAGATCGCCGATGAGCGAGGTGTCGTGTGCGGCCTTCGTGAACTCTTCGGCGGTGCCGAGGCCGCTCTTGCCGAAAATGACGGCCATCTCTTCGATGGTCAGCCCCTCGGGAAACGTGATCGGATGCTTGTAGATGTCGCCGCGCGCGATGCGCTCGGCGACTTCGCGCGGCGACGCGGGCTGGGCGAAGCGATATTCGCCGGCCTGCAGGTGTCGCTCGACGCCGGCGACCTGCGCGGCGAGACGAAACGTCAGCGCGTCGGGCACGACGCCGGCGGCGGCGAGGCGATCGCCGATGCCGGAGACGCCCGATCCGGGCGGCACGTCGACGAAGACTTCAGCGTCGGTGAACGCGCGATACGGCGAGTCGAGTCGGACCTTCATCCACCAGGCCGCGCCCGCCGCGATCACGACCAGCACGAGAAGGAGGAGGCCGAGTCGCTTCAGCATCCGGCGTCCTGCGGGTCGTCGGCCGCGACGAACGCCGCGCGGGCTCGTGCATCGAGAAAATCCTGAAGGATGATGGCCGCTGCGGCGGCGTCGAGCTTCTCTTTGCGACGTCGCCAATCGGGCTCGCGCTCGGCCAGGCGCGCGTCGGCTTCGTGACTCGTCAACCGCTCGTCCTGCAGATGCGTCTCCAGTCGCGTGAGCTCGGCGAGCGCGCCGGCGAACGCGCGCGCCTCGCCGGTTTGCGCGTTGTCCTCGCCGCCCAGACGGCGCGGCAGGCCGACGACGATCCCGCCGAGATCGGAGAGCTCGTCGTCGGTCTCGCGCGCGGCGACGATTGACGCGATCTCTTTCGCCGACTCGTGCGGCGTCGCCTGCGCCGCGACGGTCTTCCACGGCCGGGCGAGCGATCCGCTCGCGTCCGACACGGCCAGCCCGATCCGTCGGCGGCCGTAGTCTACGCCGAGAAAGCGCATGACGGTAGCGTAGCAAACTCGATCGACCGTTCGCGATACACTGCACGCATGCGGCGCACGTGGACGCTTGCGATCGTCGTAGCGCTCGTGTCGATCGGCTGGGCGGCCTGCTCGCGCGGCGCGCGCCCGGATCACCCAAAGCTGGTCGTGCTCGGGTTCGACGGCCTCGATCCCACGCTGCTCGATCTGTACCTCAAGCGCGGCGAGATGCCGGCGTTCGCGCGGCTGATCAAGAGCGGCACGCTCAGCAAGCTCGGCACGACCGTGTCGCCCGAGTCGCCGACGTCCTGGGCGTCGTTCGCGACCGGCGTCAATCCGGGCAAACACAACATCTACGACTTCCTGATCCGCGATACGCAGACGTACCTGCCGGATCTCGGCATCGTGCACGTCCAGCCACCGACGTTCCTCTTCGACTGGATGCCGCTCTCGCGGCCGAAAGTGACGTCACTGCGCGGCGGCACCTCCTTCTGGGTCACGGCCGGCCAAGCCGGCGTGCGGAGCGAAGTGCTCACCGTGCCCGTGACGTTTCCGGTCGAGGACGTACCGAATGGCGAGCTCCTCGCGGGCCTGCCGACGCCCGACGTGCGCGGCACGGTCGGCACCTATTCGTACTGGGCGACGGACCTCAGCCGCTACCAGGCGGGCGATAGCGAAATGGGCGGCATCCTCAACACGCTGACCTTCGTGGACGGCGTCGCGCACACGAAGCTCATCGGGCCGCCGAATCCGATCGTCAAGACGCAGGTCAAGGAGATCTTCGCGAAGACGCATCTCACCGACGAGGACCGCACGAAGGTGGCCGAACTCCAAGTCCACGAAGACGCCACGCTGCCGCTCGACATCACGTGGACGCGCGGATCGAACAAGGCGACGATCGCGCTCGCCGGCCAGACGATCGCGCTCAACGCCGGCGAGTGGAGCAAGTGGATCAATGTCGATTTCGAGATCAACGTTTTCATCCGCGTCCACGGCATGGTGCTGCTCTACCTGGCGCAGGCCGACAGCGAGCTGAAACTCTACGCGTCGCCCATCAATTTCCGGCCCGACGAGCCGCCGATTCCGATCTCGGCGCCGTCGAGCATGGCCGCCGACCTCTACAAGCGGCTCGGACCGTTCCGCACGCTCGGCTGGGCCGAGGCGACCAATCCGCTGCGCGAGGAGCATATCGACGAGAAGGCGTTCATGGACGATCTGTTCCGCGCCTTCGATGACCGCGCGAACGTGATTCTCGACCGTCTCGGCAACGCGGACTGGGACCTGCTCGTTGGCGTGATCGAGTCGACCGATCGCGTGCAACACATGATGTTCCGGCTGATCGATCCGACGCATCCGGCATTCGATCCTGCGCTCGCCGAGAAATTCGGCGACTCGATCGAACGCGTTTACAAGCGCGCGGACCAGTTCGTCGGCCAGGTGCTCGACATCGTGCCGCCCGACACGACGATCATGATCGTCTCCGACCACGGCTTCCATTCGTGGCGCAAAGCCGTCAACCTCAACACGTGGCTCGCGCAGAACGGCTACATGGCGCTCAAGGGCAACGCCGCGGCGCCGGACAAGAAACTCGAAGATCTTTTCGGGGGCGGCGAGTTCTGGGAGAACGTCGACTGGTCGAAAACGCGCGCCTACAGCATGGGCCTCGGTCAGATCTATTTCAATCTGCGCGGACGCGAAGGCCAGGGCATCGTCAGTCCAGGCGCCGAGTACGGCGCGCTCGCCGACGAGCTCAAGGGCAAGTTGCTTGCCTCACTCATCGATACCGACAACGGCACGCACATCATCCGCAACGTCTACAAGCGCGACGATGTGTACTCCGGCGAGTTCTTGGGCAACGCGCCGGACCTGCAGCTCGGCTTCGAGGACGGCTACCGCGTGTCGTGGCAAACGACGCTCGGCGGCTCGCCCCAGGGCATCGTCTACGCGAACACCCAGAAGTGGAGCGGCGACCACTGCGGTTTCGACTACCAGACGACGTCCGGCATCTTCATCAGCAACAAGCCGATTTCGGCCACCAATCCCAGCATCATGGACATCGCCCCGACCGTGCTCAAGCTGCTGGGCGTCGCGATTCCAGGTAATATCGACGGCAAGCCGTTGTTCTAAGGAGCCTCCCATGGCGAAACGTCTCGCGGTCCTCGCGGTCGTCGTCGGGGTCGTCGTGCCGATCGCCGCAGTCGCCATCGAACAGACGACGGCCGCGACCGATCTCACCGTGCATGAATGGGGCACGTTCACATCGGTCGCCGGACAGGATGGCCAGGCCGTGCCGTGGCATCCGATCAGCGGCGCGTCCGACTTGCCGTGCTTCGTGAGCCAGCTCAATCCTCTGAGTGTGAAAGTCGACGTCGCGTGGCTGCCGACGCTGCGCGCCACCGTGCGAATGGAAACGCCGGTGCTCTACTTCTACTCACCGGGCGATGCGACGGTCTCAGTCAAAGTCCAGTTTCATCAGGGGCTCCTATCCGAGTGGTATCCCCAGGCCACCGTCCCGGAGCCAACCTATCCGGTCAGCTTCTCTGGCACCGGCAGCATCGAATGGCCAGTCGTGCACGTGCGTCCCGCGACGCCGCCGCGCTTTGTGACCGAGCCAGGCTCGAGCCATTACTACGCCGCGCGCGAGACCGACGCCGCGCCCGTTGAAGTCAACGGCCAGTACGAGCGGTTCCTGTTCTATCGCGGCCTCGCGGGTTTCGCGCCGACGATGCGCGCGCGCGACACAGGGCAGGATGCTGTCGTCATCGACAACACCGGGACGAGCGCGGTGCCAAACGCGCTGGTGTTCGAGAGCGACGGCACACATTTCGGCTATCGCATTACGGGTGCGATCCAGACGACAGTGACGGTGCCGCGGCCCGAGCTCGCAAGCGATCTCACATCGCTGCGCCACGACCTGGGTGCGCTGCTCGTCGAACAGGGACTCTTCCCGCGCGAGGCCAACGCGATGCTCGACACGTGGCGCGACTCGTGGTTCGAGCCGGGCCTGCGCGTGCTCTATCTCGTGCCGCGCCAGAGTGTCGACGCGATCCTGCCGCTCGAGATCAGCCCGGCACCGAGAGCGACGACGCGGGTGTTTGTCGGACGGCTGGAGCTGCTGACGATGGCCATGGAGGCCGAGGTGCAGCGCGCGGTCGATCGCGGCGACACCGCGACACTGTCCAGGTACGGACGCTTCCTCGAACCTGCAATGGATGTGCTCAAGGCTCGGGCCGCGACCGACGCCGATCGCGCCCGCCTCGATGCGGCATTCAAGGCGGTCTCCAAGGCGCCAGCCGCGGCCGCCCGATCCTGCCGATAACGACCGGGCGCGCGCGGCCGTCCGAGGTGCGATAATCGAGAAATGTCGTTCAAGACTCGGCTCTGGATCCTGCTGATTTCCACCCCGCTCGTGCTGTTCGTTGGCGTGGGTGGCCTGATTGGCGCGACGACCGTCCCGCCCGCCCAGGCAGGGTTCGCGGATCTTCGCCTCTTCGGCGAGATCGTCCAGCTCATCACCAGCAGCTACGTCGAGCCGGTCGACATCGACAAGGTGATGGACGGCGCGATGCGCGGCCTCGCGGATGGGCTCGATCCGGCGAGCGCGTACCTCTTGCCGGACGAAATCACATCAATCGAGAACGGCACGCCGCTCCCGCCCGCGACCGCTGGAATCATCGTCACCCGCCAGTTCTATCTGCGGGTCGTCGGCGTCGAAGATGGATCGTCGGCCGCGAAGGCCGGGATCCGCACGGGCGACTACTTGCGCATGATTGACGGCAAGCCGACGCGCGACATGTCGGCGCTCACCGGCACGAGGCTGCTCCACGGCACGCCGGGATCGCCGGTGGCGGTGCTGCTGCTGCGCGGCAACGCGGCCGATCCGCACGAGGTGAATCTCGTACGCGAGCCGCCGTCGGGCGCGGCCGCGACGAGCAAGAAACTGCCGGGCGGCGAGACGTACGTGCGCGTCTCGCGTTTCACGAACGAAGTGCCTGCGGCGCTGCGGCAATTCGCCGAAGCCGCGAAGTCGAGCGCGACGCCGGGACTCATCATTGACTTGCGCGGCACGGCCGACGGCGCGCCGGCCGAGGGCATCGCGGCGGCGCGACTGTTCATCAAATCCGGCACGATCGCGACGCTCGCCGGCCGCGACGACAAGTCGGTCACGACCGCCGGTCCGTCGGACGGCACCGAGACGAATCCCGTCGTGCTGCTCGTCTCGAACGGCACGGCCAACGCCGCCGAAGTGTTCGCCGCGGCGCTCCAAGGCAGCACGCGCGCGACGCTCGTCGGCGAACCGACCGCAGGACTCGCGGCCGTGCAGCGGCTCGTCAAGCTGCCCGACAATCGCGCGCTCTGGATGACCACTCAACGGTATCTGACGAGCGCCGGCGCGCCGATCCACGAGCGCGGCTTGCGCCCGGACGTCCCGGTCGCCGAGCCTCAAGTCGCCTTCGGCGAAGCCGCGCCCGCAACGGACGAGGCGCTCAATAAGGCGGTAGAACAACTGAAAACAAAGAAATAACGTCCAGGCAAGGCACCTGCCGCGTTCTGGTGCCTGTTGCCCGACGCCTGCCACGTAGCCCGAGCCCTGATCTATACTGATCGTTCGGCATCCGCGCAGCGGGGCCGACAGACAGACTCTAGGCATGTAGCTCAGCTGGTTAGAGCGCCTGCTTGACATGCAGGAGGTCGGCGGTTCGAGTCCGCCCGTGCCTACCATTTGAGTCGGCCGCGGAACGGCCGACTCAAATGGAAGTTCGAAGCCCGGAGTTCGAAGTTTGCCGATCGCGAGACGAGTACGGACCAAGACGGACACTCCACATTGCGTTGTGTTCTTCCTCTTCACGTCTGACTTCTAACTTCTGGCTTCTAACTTCTGACTTGATCATGGTCACCGTAACCCTTCCCGACGGCTCCCAGCGCAGCGTGGCCCCTGGCACGCCAGTGCGGGAGTTTGCCGCCTCGGCGCTGCCTCAGAGCGTCGTCAAGAAGGCGATCGCCGCGGAAGTCGATGGACGGATGGTCGATCTCACCTACCCGCTCGATCGTGACGCGTCGCTGAAGATCGTCACGCCGGACGGGCCGGAGGCGCTGCATCTCTATCGCCACTCGACGGCGCACCTGCTCGCGGCGGCGGTGACGAATCTCTTTCCCGGCGCGCAGTGCGGCATCGGTCCGGCGACCGATGAAGGGTTCTTCTATGACTTCGTCGTGCCGCGCCCGTTCGTGCCCGAAGATCTCGAGAGGATCGAAGCGAAGATGAAGCAGATGGCGTCCGAGGACCTGCCCTACGAGCGGCAGATGTGGCCTCGCGCCGAGGCGATCGACTTCTTCTCGAAGCGCGGCGAGCCGCTGAAGGTCCAGTTGATCGAAGAGAAGACCGCGGGACAATCCGAGGTCTCCTGCTACACGATCAAGGACCGCGACACGTTCGTCGACTTCTGCGTCGGCCCGCACGTGCCGTCGACCAAGAACCTGCGCGCGTTCAAACTGCTGTCGGTGTCGAACGCGTACTGGAAAGGCGACGCCCACAATCAGCCGATGCAACGCATCTACGGGACGGCCTTCTTCAAAGAAGACGATCTCAAGCAGCACCTGCATCAGCAGGACGAAGCCAAGAAGCGCGATCATCGCAAGCTCGGCAAGGAGCTCGGCCTCTTCACGTTCCATCCCTGGGCGCCGGGCGCGGCGTTCTGGCTCGGCAAGGGCACCATCATCTACAACCTGCTGGCGCAGTACATGCGCGAGGTGTTGTATCCGGCCGGCTATACCGAAGTGAAGACGCCGCTCATCTACAACAAGCATCTCTGGGAGACGTCCGGTCACTGGCAGCACTACCGCCAGAACATGTTCCTGGTCGAATCCGAGAACGTCGAGATGGGCGTCAAGGCGATGAACTGCCCCGGGCACATGCTCGTGTTCGGCAGCGACACGCGCAGCTACCGCGATCTGCCGCTGCGCCTGCACGAGCAGACACCGCTCCATCGCAACGAGGCGTCGGGCGTGCTCTCGGGTCTGACCCGCGTGCGGCAATTCTCGCAGGACGACGCGCACTGCTTCGTCGCGCCGGATCAGATCGGCGACGAGGTCGAGCGGCTGTTGAATCTCGTGAAGCGCGTCTACGGTGACTTCGATCTGAAATACGAAGTCAAGCTGTCGACTCGCCCGGCCGATTTTCTCGGCGAGCGCGAGACGTGGGATCACGCCGAGGCGGAGCTCAAGCGCGCGCTTGCCGCCGCGGGCGTCCCGTACCGCATTGACGAAGGCGATGGCGCGTTCTACGGTCCGAAAATCGACTTCGACGTCATGGACGCCATCGGCCGCAAGTGGCAGTGCGCGACGATCCAGCTCGACTACCAGATGCCCGCGCGCTTCGGCTTGAAGTACATCGGCGCCGACAACGCCGAGCACATGCCGATCGTGATCCATCGCGCGATCTTCGGCAGCTTCGAGCGCTTCATCGCGCTCTTGATTGAGCACTACGCGGGCGCGTTCCCGCTGTGGCTCGCGCCTGTACAGGTCGCGATTCTGCCGATTGCCGACCGCCATCTGGAGTACGCGGGGCAGGTGCTGGCGAAGCTGAACGCGGCCGGTCTGCGGGCTGAGCTCGACGGCCGGCAGGAAAAGATTGGCTTTAAGATCCGGGAAGCCCAGCTGCAGAAGGTGCCGTATATGCTAGTCATTGGCGACCGCGAGGCCGCCGAAGGCACGGTCGCCGTCCGCAGCCGGACGGGCGGAGACCTGGGGGCGCGGCCGCTCGAGGAGTTCGTGCGGACCGCCTCCGAAGAGCGTGCGTCGCGGAAAGAGACGCCCGCCGCGCAGGCGTCGGCACACTAGGAGGCCGTTATCGCATTCGACCGAGGACCACGACGAGACGATCGCGTTCGCACGAACGAGCGCATCAGAGTGCGGGAAATCCGCGTCATCGACGACACCGGCGAGCAGCTCGGCATCATGCCGCCGCCGCAGGCCCTGGCCTTGGCCAGGAGTAAAGGGCTGGACCTCGTCGAAATTTCTCCGACGGCCGTCCCGCCGGTCTGCCGGATCATGGACTTCGGGAAGTACCAGTACGAGCAGCAGAAGCGCGCGCGCTCGGCGAAGAAGCACCAGAAAGTGATCCTCGTCAAAGAGATCAAGTTCCGGCCGAAGGTGGACGAGCACGACTATCAGTTCAAGAAGAAGCACATCGAGCGCTTCTTGAGCGAGGGCGACAAAGTGAAGGCGACGATTTTCTTCCGCGGGCGCGAGAACGCGCACCCGGAGATCGGCCACCGGATTCTCGAACGGCTCGTCGCGGACTTGAACGAACTGGCGGTGACCGAGTCAGCGCCACAAAAAGAAGGCAACCAGCTCCACACGATTCTCGCGCCGCGGCCTGGAAGCAGCACGCGTCGCAATTAGGACCGACGATGCCAAAGATCAAGACTCACCGGGGCGCCGCCAAGCGCTTCAAGAAGACCGCCACGGGCAAGTTTCTGCGCTCGAAGGCGTTCAAGCGCCACATCCTCACGAGCAAGCCGAAGCAGCGCAAGCGCCACCTGAAGGGCACCGAGGTGGTTGACGCCGCCGATCGGGCGCGGCTCAGGAAGATGCTTCCATACGATTGAAACGGATCAAGTTAGAAGTCAGAAGCCAGAAGTTAGAAGTTCGGACAGTACGCGGAACTCTGACTCTGAATGGATATCTGAACTTCTAACTTCTGGCTTCTAACTTCTAACTTCCCGAGAGGGGTTTATGCCGCGCGTCAAAAGAGGTCCCCATCGTCGTGCCAAGCGCAAGAAGCTGCTGAAGCGCGCGAAGGGCTATTTCGCCACCAAGAGCAAGCTCTACCAGGCCGCACAGGAAGCGGTCGACAAGGCCGGAAACTATGCGTTCTCCGGCCGCCGCCGGAAGAAGCGGGATTTCCGCCGCCTGTGGGTCGTCCGCATCAACGCCGCCGCGCGCCAGCACGGTCTGACGTACGGCCAGCTCATCAGCGGTCTCAAGGCCGCCGGCGTCGGACTCGATCGCAAGAGCCTCGCCGAGCTCGCCGTGAATCACCCGTCGGCGTTCGCCGCCGTCGCCGCGCAAGCGCAGAAGTCGCAGCCCGCGCGCAGCGCCTAGCGACGACCGCGTCTGACGACCCGCCAAGCGCGATTCACCACGAAGCTCACGAAGGGCCGCGAAGGAAAGAGTGGCCGATATCGTGGTTAAGACCGACGTCGGGGCCTGTCGCGCGCCGCCGATCTGACGGCGTCGAGGCCCGCCTACGGTCCTACGTGGTTGATTGCTCTTTGCTGCCAATGCGGCGTGACCGTCCGACCTTCGCGGCCCTTTGTGAGCTTCGTGGTGAACGCCCTTCCGTGATCTGTCACACGTTGGCATCTCGCGCATGACACGCTATGCTTTCGTGCTTGGCGTGAGCCCGTCATGACCGACTCGCATCCCGAGATCGACAAAATCCGCGCGCGGTTTCTCGAGGCCATGGCCGCCGTCAAGACGACGGCGGACCTGAAAGCCGTGCGCGACGGCTTTGTGGGGCGCACGAAGGGCGAGCTCAACACCGCGCTCAAACAGATTTCCTTTCAGCCGCCGGCAATGCGGCCGGCGTTCGGCGCGGCCGCCAACGCGCTCAAGCGCGAGATCGAGCAGACGCTCGAGCTGCGCGAGCTCGAGCTCGTCGCCCAGATGCCCGCGGCCGGCGGCGTGGACATCACGCTGCCCGGCCGGCTGCCGCTCGTCGGCCGGCGGCATCCGCTCACGCAAGTTCGCGAGCGCGTCGAAGACATCTTCCTCGCGATGGGCTATCAGGTCATCGAGGGCCCGGAGATCGAGGACGACTGGCACAACTTCGAAGCACTCAACATGCCGCACGAGCATCCCGCGCGGGATATGCAGGACACCTTGTACCTGGCTTCGCCTGGAAGTCCGGGCGACTTGAGAAGCGCGGGTGACTCGCGAAGTCCGCGCGCTGGAACGCTGCTCAGGACGCACACGTCGGGCATGCAGATTCGCTACATGGAATCGAACCCGCCGCCGGTGCGCGTGATCGCGCCGGGGCGCGTGTACCGGCGCGACAACTTCGACGCGACGCACACGCCGATGTTCACGCAGGTCGAGGGCCTGGTCGTCGACGAGGGCATCAGCCTCGGCGACCTCAAGGGCACGCTCAACGCGTTCGCCGAGCGCTTTTTCGAGGGCAAGGTCAAGACGCGCTTTCGCCCGAGCTTCTTCCCGTACACCGAGCCCTCGGCCGAAATGGACGTCGAGTGCCAGGGCTGTCACGGCAAGGGCTGCGGCCTCTGCAAGCACACGGGTTGGATGGAGATTCTCGGCTGCGGCATGGTGCATCCCGCCGTCTTCGAGAACGTCGGATACGACGCGGAGAAGTACACCGGCTTCGCGTTCGGCGTCGGCATGGAGCGCCTCGCGCTGCGGCTCTACGGCGTCGACGACATCCGGATGTTCTTCGAGAACGACCTGCGCTTCCTCGAGCAGCTCGCGCCATGAAGGTGCCGGTCTCCTGGCTGCGCGAGTTCGCCGCCATTCCCGCTGAAGCGTCGACCGTCGCCGCGCGCATGGCCGCGTGCGGATTCGCCGTCGACGGGATCAGCGGCGACGTCATCGATTTCGACGTCACCGCCAACCGCCCCGACTGTCTCAGCGTGTACGGTCTGGCGCGCGAGGCAGCGACCGCGTTCGACGTGGACCTGACGGCGCCCGATCTCGTCCCGACGCCCGACGGCGCGACTTCGGTCAAAGTCTCCATCGGCGATCCCGGGTGCGCGCGGTACGCGATGTTCGTCGCCGACGTGACCGTCGGGCCGTCTCCCGAGTGGATGACCGCGCGGCTCGCGGCCGCCGGCGTCCGTCCCATCAACAACGTCGTCGACATCACGAACTACGTGCTCATCGAGCTCGGCCATCCGATGCACGCGTTCGACGTGTCGAAGCTCGCTGGCGCGGAGATTCACGTCCGGCGCGCCCGCTCGGGCGAGAAGCTGACGACGCTCGACGGACAGCATCGAGCGCTCGACGAGTCGATGCTGGTCATCGCCGACAAGGAGAAGCCGGTGGCGATCGCCGGCGTAATGGGCGGCGCCGATTCCGAGGTGTCCGCCGGCACGACGCGGATCGCGCTCGAGAGCGCCTGGTTCCGTCCCGCGACGGTGCGGGCGACGAGCAAGAAACTTGGACTCAAGACCGAGGCGTCGGCGCGGTTCGAGCGCGGCGCCGACCTCGGCGCACCGGTTCGCGCGCTCGCACGGGTGCGCGCGCTGCTCGAAAAGACCGGCACCGGCCGCGTCGTCGGTCCGGTGAGCGACGTGTTTCCGCACGCGGTGCCCGCTCGCAACGTCGTCTTGGACCGGACGCACCTCGCTCGCCTGCTCGGCGATTCCGTGCCCGACCAGGACGTCCATCGCATCCTCACTCGCCTGGGTTTCGCGGTCACGCCGGTAGCCACTGGCTGGTCCGCAACCGTCCCGTCGTACCGCGTCGACGTGACGCGCGAGGCGGACCTCATCGAAGAGGTCGGCCGGCATTGGGGATTCGATCGCATTCCGGCATCGTTCCCGGCGCTTCGAACCGCGCCTCGCCCGTCGGCTCCGGCGATGGAGCGCGCGAGACTGCTTCGCCGGCTGTTGTGCGGCGCGGGCCTGCAGGAAGCGGTGACGTTCACGTTCATCGAGGACAGCTGGGCCGCGGCGTTTGCCGCCGACGATGCCCGGGTGACGCTTTCGAACCCGCTGTCCGAGAAGTTCGCGACGCTTCGCCCGTCGCTCGCGCCGGGACTGGTCGATTCGCTCGCGCACAGCCGGCGCCGCGAGGCGACCGACGTCCGATTGTTCGAGATTGGCACCGTGTTCTCGCGGGATCGCGGCGAGGAGCAGCGCGTTGGCTGGGTGCTGACCGGGTCACGCGCCGAGCACTGGAGCGGGACCGCCGGCCCGATCGGCTTCGAGGACACGAAGGGCGTCGCGTCGGTCATCGCCAGCAGCTTCGACCGCGAGCTCGAGGTGGCTGACGGGTCGTCGCTCGCGTGGTGCGTGAACGGCCGGCGCGCTGCGCTTCTCATCGGCGGCCAGGTCGCCGGATGGATCGGGCAGCTGTCGGCCACGCGCGGACTCGGCGCGCTCGACGAGATTTTCGCCGGAGAGGTGTCGCTCGACGCGCTCGGCCCGGGCGCACCGGCGATCCGGCCCATCGCGGCGCTGCCGCGCTACCCGTCCGTCGTTCGGGACCTGTCGATTGTCATCTCAGACCGCTTGCCTGCCGCGGAGGTTCGTGGCACGATCCGACGCAACGCGACGGCGACGCTGGTCGCCGTGCGAGAGTTCGATCGGTACCAGGGCCGGGGCGTGCCAGCCGGACATCTGAGTCTGTCGCTGCGCCTCACGTTCCGCGGCGCCGATCGCACGCTGACCGACGCGGAAGTGCAGCACGCCGTCGACGCAATCGTCGCGGCGCTCGTGCGCGAGCACGGCGCGGTGTTGCGCGGCGCTTCCGCCGGTCCCGGAACGGAGTGACCGATGGCACGCACCGCCACAGCCGTAGATTTACAGCCGATCGACCGACTCGAAGAAAAAGTCCGACAACTGGTATTGATGATTGACAGCCTGCGCGCCGATCGCTCGAAAGCGCTCGACGAGGTCGCGCGGCTGGAGCGCGAGGTCGACGCGGCGCGCGCGCGCCTCACCGAGGCGTCGGGCGCCTCGGCCGAGGTCGCGACGCTGCGCGAGGAGCGCGAGCTCATCCGCAATCGCGTCGTCCAGATGATCGCGCAAATCGACAAGCTCAACCTCTGACCCGGCGCCCATGGAGAGCAATGAGTAGCCGCGTCGTTCACGTCGACATCCACGGCCAGCGTTACGCCGTGCGGAGCGACCTCGACCCGCAGTACATCGGCGAGCTGGCGGCCTATCTCGACGACAAGATGCTTCTCGCCGCGCGCGAGCTCACGAGCTCCGACCCGCTGCGCGTCGCGGTCATCGCCGCGCTCAACGTCGTCGACGAGCTCTTCCGCGCGCGCGCGAGCACTGACGAAGCGGCGGGCGAATGGTCGTCGCGCGCCGCCGTCATCGAGCAGCTCGTCGACGCCGTCCTCGTCGACGCGCAAAAGCGGGCCGTGAATCAATAGGGCATCGTCCGAGATCCGAAGTCCGAGGTCCGGAGTTGATGTGTCGTCCGAAGTTACGGGGACCGCGGACTCCGGACTACGGACCCCGACGACGTCTGTTACTATGGTGTCCCTGCTTTGCTCGTGATTGGTTCGGAGCGTCGCTTGAGCCAACGTTCTACAACGAAGTGAGCTGCGACGCCGCGTGGTGTGCACGCCTCCGCAGTGAGGAAGCCTGAAGCGCGGCTGCAAGCGGCTCCACCTGCTATGCAGGTTCAAACGACCTCCCCACACGGCAAAGCGGGGTTTCTTGTTTCCCTCCACTCCACATTCGCACGGCGGACACGTGCGTAACGAAACCGTCGCCTCCGCTGGCGAGCACGCGCTCATCGAACGCGTCCGCGCGCGTGCCGGCGCGCCGCCCGCCTGGGTCACCGTCGGCATCGGCGACGATGCCGCCGTCATCGAGCCGGAGCGCGGCACGTCGATCGTCGTCACAACCGACACGCTCGTCGAAGGCGTGCACTTCCGGCGCGACTGGACGCCCGCCGGAGCGGTGGGCCACAAGGCGCTCGCCGTCAGTTTGAGCGACCTGGCGGCGATGGGCGCGACGCCGCGCGCCTCGCTCCTCTCGCTCGCACTGCCCGCCGATCTTCCGCTCGCCGACTTCGACGCGCTCGTCGAGGCGTTCGTCGCGCTCGCCAACCGTTCCGGCGCCCCGCTCGTGGGCGGTAACTTGACGCGGACGACGGGACCGCTTGTGGCCGACTCAACGGCCTTCGGGTCGGTTCGCCCGCGGCGTCTGATGCGCCGGAGCGGCGGCCGTCCTGGCGACGAGCTATACCTGACAGGCGCGATTGGCGCAGCGGCCGCAGGGCTCGCGATGCTCCAGGCAGGCGTCGATCGCACGACGCTGTCGGCGGACGAAGCCGACGCCGTCCAGCGGTACGAGCGACCCGACGCGCGGCTCCGCTGCGGCACGGCCATCGCCCGCGCGCGGGCTGCCACCGCGTGCATCGACCTGTCTGACGGTCTGGCCGACGCCGTGCGACAGATCGCCCAGGCCGGCGGCACGGGGGCGGTCGTTCTCGCCGACGCGCTTCCGTTGCATCCAGGCGTCCGCACATGGGCCGAGCGCGAGCACCGCGACGCCACCCGCGTCGCCATTACCGGCGGCGAGGACTATGAGTTGCTGTTCGCCGTGCGCCCGCGCCAGCGGCGCGCATTCCTGACCGCCGCCCGCCGCTGCTCGGGCCTGCCGCTGACCTTGATCGGTAAGCTGACCGCTGAGCCTGGCGTCTCATTGGACCGAAACGGCACCGTCGAGCCGCTTGGTGCCGGGTTCACCCACTTCTGACGGCCCAGGCGACAAGGACCCGCGGACTTTGGGCGGAAATTGTGTCCGCGCCGAGGCCGATCTGATTCTGTAATCCCTTTATTTTCAATTACTTGATTGTCATTGTCCTGGAGGACAATTTGCTCCCCTTTCGACGCGTCAAAGGGTAGGCTAGGGGTGTCCCTGACGCGATGTTTCTCTCACGCTCGTTCCGGCGGAAGCTATTGGCGACGGCGCTCACGGCGGTCGCGCTGGTCCTGCTCTACGACGCGACCGTCATGGACTCCCGGTACAACGGTGGCCTCGACGCGGCCGCTGCCGGCACCGGCAAAGTCGCCGCGGGCGCGCGCCTGGACTTCGTTGCCACGGCCTACTGCCGGGGCCAGACGACGGCCTCGGGCGTGGACGTGCAGGCCGGCATTGCCGCCGCCGACGAGGCGCTCCTGCCGGAGGGGTCGGTCGTCTCGGTGGCGGGCGTCCCCGAGCAGTACCGAGGGATTTACACCGTGATGGACACGGGGCCCAAGGTCCTCGGCAAGCACGTCGACCTCTATATGTGGAATTGCGACGAGGCCGTCGACTTTGGCCGGCGGGACATCGTCCTGACGGTGCTCCGGCTTGGCTGGAGCCCGAAGAACACGGCGCCGGCGATCAAGACGCCGTAGCGGGTCCGGCCAGGACCTGATCCCGAAACTGCAGCTGATAGAGCCGATGATAGAGGCCGCGGCGGGCCAGGAGCTCCTGGTGCGTGCCGCTCTCGCGCAGCTCGCCTTTGTGCAGGACGAGGATGCGGTCCATGTCCTGGATGGTGGAGAGCCGATGCGCGATGGCCAGCGTCGTGCGGCCGGCCATCAGGACCTTCAGCGCGTCCTGAATCAGCGCTTCGGTCGCGGTGTCGATGTTGGACGTCGCTTCGTCGAGCACGAGCACGGACGGCTCGAACGCGAGCGCGCGAGCGAACGCCAGGAGCTGCTTCTGCCCTGTCGACAGCGTCGCGCCGCGCTCGACGACCGGTGCGTCGTAACCACCAGGCAGCGCCTCGATGAACGGCGCGGCGTGGACGGCCCTCGCCGCGCGCCTGACGGCCTCATCGTCGATGTCCGCGCGTCCGAGCCGGATGTTGCTGGCGATCGTGCCTGAGAACATGTGCACGTCCTGCAGCACGAGGCCGACGAGACCGCGCACCTCCGCCAAGTCCATCTCTCGGATATCGACGCCGTCCACGAGGATTCGCCCGCGGTTCACTTCGTAGAACCGCAGCAACAGGCTCACGAGCGTCGTCTTGCCCGAGCCGGTCGCGCCGACGATTCCCAGGCGCTGGCCCGGCTCGACGACGAACGAGACGTCGCGGAGGACGAAATGATCGCCGTCGTACGCAAACCACACGTGATCGAACTCGATACGTCCGCGCGCCGAGGCCGTCCGTCGCGCCGGCACCGCGGGCGTCATGATGTCGACTGGCGTGTCGAGGAGCGTGAAAATTCGCTCGGACGCGACCATCGCGGCCTGCAGGATGTTGAACTTCTCGGACAAGTCGCTGATCGGCTGGAAGAATCGCCGCGAGTACTGCAGGAACGCGACGAGCACGCCGACGCTGACGATGCCCTCCTGCGACCACCAGCCGCCGATCCAGATGATGAGCGCGCCAGAAAGCGCGGCGAGGATTTCGATCGCCGGATAGAAGACGGCGTAGAAGAAGATGGACGCGATGTTGACGTCGCGATGGCGCGCGTTGATCGCGTCGAACTTCTGGAACGTCCGGGGCTCCTCGGCAAAGAGCTGCACGGTCGAAATGCCGGTAATGTGTTCCTGCAAGAACGCGTTCAGCCGCGCGATCAGGCCGCGGATCTCTCGGTAGGCTTCACGCGCGTTCTTTCTGAACCACGCCGTCACCCACGCGATGCCCGGCAAGACGACGAACGCGACGAGTGCGAGCCGCCAGCTCATCACGAGCATCGCGATCATGATGCCGGTGAGCGTCAGCACGTCGCCGAAGACAGTGATGACGCCCGACGCGAACAGATCGTTGAGCGCGTCGACGTCGCTGGTCACGCGCGTCATCAGCCGGCCGACGGGGTTGCGATCGAAGAACTTGAGGTCCAGCCGCTGCAGGTGACCGTAGACCTCCATGCGGAGCGTATGCATGATCCGCTGCCCCGTCGTCTGGAGGATGAACGTCTGGAGGTAGTCACACGCAAAGCCAAACACGAGCAGCGCCACGAAGAACATCGTGAGCCGCAGCAATCCGGCGGCGTTGCCGGTCGTGATGAACTTGTCGATCGCCTGCTGCGTGAGCCACGGCTGCGCGAGGTCGACGAGCGCGCCTCCGACGATCGCGAGAAACGCGATCGACACGGCGGCCACGTGCGGCTGTAGATACACGAGCAGCCGCCGCATGAGGCGTGAGTCGTACGCTTTGCCGACGATGTCTTCGTTCATAGCTGTGTCGGTGTCTGGTGCTCAGGTCAGCGGATCGCTTCGAACAGGTCTGTGGGGTCAGGCCCCGGCTCGCGCCACTGAGGCCAGACCCCGATCAGGTCAGCGCTTCGACTTCTGCCTCCAGCAACTGTCTTCGGTGCATCTCCGCGTACAGCCCATCCCGGGCCACCAGCGAATCGTGCGTCCCGCGCTCGGCGACGCGGCCGCGGTCCAGCACGAGGATCTCGTCGGCGTCGCGGACGGTGGAAATGCGATGCGCGATGATCAGGCACGCGCGCGATCGGCGAACGCCGCGCAGACCGTGAAGGATCGTCTCTTCCGTCGCCGTGTCCACGGCCGACAGCGCATCGTCGAGCACGAGAATGCGCGGGTCGATCGCGAGCGCGCGCGCGAGGGCGACGCGCTGCTTCTGGCCGCCCGACAGCGTGATGCCCCGCTCGCCGAGCACGGTCTCGAGTCCTTGCGCGAAGCCTTGGACGTCGGCCGAGAGCCCGGCGGTCGAGACGGCGCTGTCGACGTGGGCTCGCGCCGGTTCCGCCCGCCAGTCGCCGGGCAACCCGAACGCTACGTTCGCGCCGATCGTTTCGGAGAACAGAAATGGTTCCTGGGGGACGACGCCAATCGCACGGCGCAGGCCGTCGAGCGGCAGATCGCGAATGTCGGTGCCGTCAACGAACACGGTCCCCGCCGGCGGCTCGTGCAGGCGTGGCAACAGCTGGACGAGCGTCGACTTTCCCGAGCCGGTCGCGCCCACCAACGCGACCGTCCGTCCAGGCTCGAGCACGAACGACACGTCTTCGAGCGCGTTGGTCGCGACCTTCGGGTACCGGAACGTCAAGTGGCGAACCTCGAGGCGACCTGACAGGTCGAGCTGCGCGTCGACGCGCGAAGGTCCGGCGCCGGCGGCCGGGGCGTCGAGCACCTCGAGCATGCGCTCCCACGATGCGACGCCGCGCTGGACGATGTTGATCACCCACCCGAACGCGATGAGCGGCCAGCTCAGCAAGACGAGGTACCGGCCAAACGCGACAAACTCGCCGAGCGTCAGCCGTCCGCCGATCACGTCGCGGCCGCCGAACCACAGCACGAGCAGCCCGCTCAACCCGAAGCAGAACGTCAGGCTCGGAAAGAACGCGGACTGCAGCCGAATCAACCCGCGGTTGCGTCGCACGTACTCGTCGTTCGCGCTCTTGAACCGCGCGAGCTCGAACGCCTCCTGCCGGTACGCGCGGACGACGCGCACGCCCGACAGCGCTTCTTGAACGACGGCGCTCAAATCCGCGAGCTGTGCCTGAATGCGCTCGAAGCGATCGTGAATCGCGCTGCCGAAATAGCGCGTGGCGATCGTGACCGCCGGCAGCGGCAGCAACGCGATGAGCGTCAGCTGCCAATCGATCGCAAACATGAGCGAGACGGCGATTACAAAACCGAGCGCGGTACTACAAAAATACATCACGGCCGGACCGACCATCATCCGCACCGCGCTTAAATCGTTGGTGGCGCGGGACATAAGATCGCCCGTGCGATTTGCCTGGAAATACGCCAGCGGCAGACGCTCGAGATGCGCGAAGAAGGCGTTGCGCAGGTCATATTCGATCCGCCGAGAGGCGCCGATAAGCAGAGAGCGCATCAGGTAGCGGAACCCTCCGTCGGCGATGGCCAGCATGAGCGTCAGCGCCGCCAGCCACGCAAGCCGGGTCCGACTGATGCCCTGGGTGAGGCCGTCGATGACGTACTTCAAGACCCAGGGCGCCACGAGCGAAATCGCCGTGGCGACGAGGATGCAGGCGAGCCCGGCCACGAACGATCGTCGGGTGCGCCGGATGTACGGAAGAAGGCGCGCGAGCGCCCGGACCATGGAGGCAGTATAGCAATGCGATTTCTGACGAAGCGCGCATCGGCCCGCCGGTGCTTCCAGCTCGCGACGATCGCCGCGGCCATCGCCGCGTGCGCCGCGCGTCCCGCCCTGGCGCAGGACCGGCCCGGCAGCAACGACGCCATTGGCGAGAAGTACCACGTCGAGGTCGCCGGCGCGTTGTGGAACCCGACACTCTTCGGCCAGATTTCGAGCGACCAGTTCGGGATCATCGGCAGCAACATCGATCTCAACTCGGATCTCAAGTTCGAGCAGACGCGCTTCAGGGATTTGCGCTTCGTCTTGCGGCCCGCCACGAAGCACAAGTTCAAGCTGCAGTACACGCCGATGAGCTACACCTCGACGACGACGTTCCAGCGGAACATCGTCTTCAACGGCATCCTCTATCCGGTCGCGGTGCCGGTGACGTCAGAGTTTGATTGGAGTGTGCTCCGCTTCGGCTACGAGTACGACTTCCTGTACAAGCCGCGCGGCTATGTCGGCGTAATCCTCGAGGGACGCTACACGAAATTCAACGCGCAGTTGCAAGCATTGAACAATGTGGAGTTCGCGTCGGCCAACGCGCCGCTGCCGGCATTTGGTGTGGCCGGGCGCGCCTACGTCACGCGCAACGTCGCGCTCAATCTCGACTGGACCTTCTTCAACCTCGACACGTTCCACCTGCCCCAGACGCTCGTCAAGGACACGACCGCGATTTACCACGACGTCGACATCAGCGGCACGATCAACTTCAACGACTACGTCGGCATGCAGGTCGGCTGGCGTCAGACGAACACGCAGCTCGGCATCGACCAGGACCACGGCAACCTCAAGTTCCAGGGGCTGTGGTTCGGGGCCGCGATCAGATACTGACGGTCCTGGGTCCGGGGTCCGACGTCCGGAGTTCCAGTGTCGTCCGAGGGTCACGGAAGTCCTCGGTCCGCCTTCGCCGAGCACGGACCCAGGACCAGAGGACCGCGGACGACGGGGGGAACCTCGGACCTCGGACTCCGGACTCGGGACTCGGGGTGGCCGCCTTATCTCGTTCCTGAGGGCACGAGCTGTACGGTTCCCGGCGGCCCTTGCCAGCCCTCGTCGGCGCCGACCGTGAGTCGGCTGGCGCGGGCTGGAACCGTAATCAGAACAACCTGCTCGGACATTGCCTGAAGATCGAATTTCTGGATTGTGCCGTCGACCGTGACGCGTAGCCTGCCAGCGCGTGGCCGCGCCAGGCTCACATGGACGCCGTAACGACCGGCGGGCACGTCCGTCCACGTGGCCCAGCCCGGCGCGCCCTCGGGTCCAACTTCGCCAGGCGAGATGCGCATCAGCCCC
>CAYQRM010000047.1:0-3716 GCA_964419785.1 uncultured Solibacteraceae bacterium
CGAAATGCCGGTCATCGTGATGACGGCGTTTGGCAGCATCCAGGACGCGGTCGCGGCGATGAAGGAAGGCGCGCTCGATTTTCTCGCCAAGCCGGTCGACCCCGACGTGCTGATGCTGATGGTCGAACGCGCGCTCGCGCAGCGCCGCCTGGCGACGGAGAACATTCTGCTCAAGGACGAGTTGGCGGCGCGGCGGGGCGCTCCGCAGATCGTCGGCGAAGATCCGGGGCTCAAACAGGTCTCCATCGCCTTACAGCGTGCCGCTGGAACCGATACGTCCGTGCTGCTCGAAGGTGAAAGCGGCACCGGCAAGGAGCTGTTTGCGCGGGCGCTTCATGCGCTGAGTCAGCGCGCCGATGGTCCGTTCGTCGCGATCAACTGCGCGGCGATTCCCGAGAACCTTCTGGAGACCGAGCTCTTCGGCCACGAGAAGGGCGCGTTCACCGGCGCTGCGAACCGCAAGCCCGGCAAATTCGAGCTCGCCCACCGCGGCACCCTCTTTCTCGATGAGATCGGCGAGCTGCCGCTGTCGCTACAGCCGAAGATTCTCCGGGCGCTCGAGGAACGTCGATTCGAGCGCGTCGGCGGCACGAGCCTGCTGCAGGTCGACGTTCGCGTGGTCGCCGCGACCAATCGGAACCTGCGCGCAGCCGTTGCGGCGCGTCAGTTCCGCGAGGACCTGTTCTTCCGCCTGTCGGTGTTCCCGATCACGATCCCGCCGCTTCGCGAGCGGCCGAACGACATCACGATGCTGGCGAAGCACTTCATCGATCGCTTCTGCCGCGACATCAACAAGAACCCGCTGTCGCTCGCGCCGTCGGCGATCGACGAGCTCCTGAAGTACCCCTGGCCTGGCAACGTGCGCGAACTGCAGAACTGCATCGAGCGCGCCGTCATCCTGACCGAAGGCGACACCATTCACGCACGGCATCTGAGTCTGTCGTTCCGGGACGCCCCGGCGCATGCGGCTGCGGAAGACGAGGGATTCTGGTCGCGGGTCGATCTGACAGGATCGCTTGCGGCGGCGACGTCGCGGGTCGTTGCCGAGGTCGAGCGCCGGAAGATCGGTCAGGCACTCAAGGACGCGGGTGGCAACCGGGCCAAGGCGGCCGAATCGCTTCAGGTTGGGTTCAAGACCTTCACGGCCAAGCTGCGCGAGCACGGCCTCGACGCGTAGGCCGAGGCTACTTCCGGAAGCCTACTTTCAACAGCGCCGCCCGGATTTCCTTCTCCGTCACATCGTCGACGATCGACGTCGTGCCGATGCCGGTCGGCAGCACGAAATGCAGCGTACCGGCCACGACCTTTTTGTCGTGATGGATGGCCTCGAGCATCTGCTTCGCTGAGAGGTCGCTGATGGGCGGAAGCGGGCCCAGACTGGCGATCAGATCGGCGAGCGCCCGGCGAGCCTGCTCCTGCAATGCGCCGCGCGCGGCGCCGAGTTCGGCCGCAACCAGCATTCCGTACGCCACGGCCTCGCCGTGGCGGAAACGACGATACTTCGTGACGGCCTCGATCGCATGGCCCGCGGTGTGGCCAAAGTTCAGAATGCGCCGCGGGCCCGCCTCCTTCTCGTCGGCGGCGACGACCGCAGCCTTGATGCGGCACGATTCCGCGATCACCGGCGTGAGAGCCTCAGGCTTGCGATCGAAGATCGCCTTCAAGCTGTGTCCGATGCGCTCGAAGAGCGCCGGGCTGGACGTCATGCCGTACTTCACGACTTCGTACAGCCCCGCTCGGAACTCGCGGCGCGGAAGGGACGCGAGCACGGACGGATCGATGATCACGCCGTTCGGCTGGTAGAACGATCCGATCAGATTCTTGCCGAGCGGGTGGTTGACACCGACTTTGCCGCCGATCGCGCTGTCGACCTGCGCCAGAAGCGTCGTCGGGATGTGGACGAGCGCGATGCCGCGCAGGTACGTGGACGCCGCGAAGCCCGCCATGTCGCCGATAACGCCCCCGCCAAACGTCACAAGGGTCGAGCTGCGGTCGGCAGTCGCTTTGACCAGCGCGTCGTAAATGCGAGTGACCGTCGAGAGCTGTTTGAACCGCTCGCCGTCAGGGACGAGAATCGGTTCGATTCCACGAACACCTCGCGCGACGCGCGCGCCGTGCAGACGCCAGACGAGGGGACTGGACACGACGAAGCGCCGCGCTGGAACTTTGAGCTCGTCGAGCAGTTGACCGACGCGATCGAGCGCGTTGTCGTCGAGAGTGACCGCGTAATTGCGAGAGGGTGTGGCGACGTCGATGCGAACGGGAGGCATGAAAGGCGGATGGTAGGATAGCACTCCGTGTATCTCTCGCCGGATTTCGTCGTCATCGGCAGCGGCATTGCCGGCTTGCGAGCGGCAATTGCGCTGGCGCCGGTGGGACGCGTCCTCATTCTGACGAAAGCGGAGCCAACCGAGAGCAACACCGGCTACGCGCAGGGCGGCATCGCCGTCGCGTTGGGCGACGACGACAGTCCCAACCTGCATGCCGCCGACACGATCAAAGCGGGCGACGGCCTCTGCGATGAAGAGGCGGTCCGCGTGCTCGTCGAACAGGGACCGCCGTACGTGCAGGAGCTTGTGGACTGGGGCACGAAGTTCGATCGCGAGACCGACGGCAGTCTGTCGCGAGGGCGTGAAGCGGCACACAGCGTGCGTCGAGTGCTGCACGCGGGAGACGCGACGGGACGGGAGATCGCGCGCGTACTCTGGACGCGCGTCAGCCAACTGAAATCTGTTGAGACGGCGAACCATGCGCTCGTGACCGAGCTTCTCGTCGAGGGCGATCGGTGCGTCGGCGTCCGCTTTTACGATCAGCTCGGATTCCCACGCGACGCGCGCGCGACCGCCACGCTCCTCGCGACAGGGGGCGCCGGACAAGTATTCCGGCACACCACGAATCCGCGAGTGGCCACCGGAGACGGCGTCGCGGTGGGATTTCACGCCGGCGCCCGCGTCGCCGATCTCGAGTTCGTCCAGTTTCATCCCACCGCTCTGAACGTGCCGGGCGCGCCGCGCTTTTTGATCTCTGAAGCGCTTCGCGGCGACGGCGGGCGGTTGATCGACGGCCGTGGCGTGCCGTTCATGACGCGCTATCACCAGGACGGCGATCTGGCGCCGCGGGACGTGGTGGCCAGAAGCATCATGCGCGAAATGGAGATGACGGCCGGGTCGGTGTATCTGTCGCTGGTACACCTCGATGAGGACTACGTCACTCGACGGTTTCCGACGATCGCCGACATGTGCCGGCAGGTCGGGCTGGATCTCGCGCGTGATCCGATTCCGGTGAGTCCGGCCGCGCACTACGTCATGGGCGGCGTCGACACTGATCAGTGGGGCCGAACGTCGCTTCGAGGACTGTTCGCCGCTGGAGAAGTGGCGTGCACTGGTATCCACGGCGCGAACCGTCTGGCGAGTAACTCTCTTCTCGAAGGCCTCGTGTTCGGGGCTCGCGCCGCCGTCGCGATGCAGCAGCCGTCCGCCGTCGCCGCGCTCGGCCCCGATCGCCGCTTGGCCGTACGGCCCGCGAGCTCTGAGCCTCGAGCTCTCGCTCAGCGTTCGTTGACGACGACGGAGGTCCGCGACCTGATGTGGAAATCGGTTGGCCTGTTCCGGACGCGTGAGGGCATGGAAGACGCCGTCGCGAAGCTCGAAGCGTCGTACGCCGCGCACCGCGACGCGCTCGCGAACGCACGTGCCGACGACGGAGACGCGTGGAAG
>CAYQRM010000048.1:0-1813 GCA_964419785.1 uncultured Solibacteraceae bacterium
GGCGTGACGGCTTCCAGACGTTCTTCCGCCACGCAACGCCCATCGACGTCATCGAACTGAGCCGAATTGGCTCGCGTCCGTCACGTCGGACCGGCGAACCCTCGCTCGCCGATCTGCGCGCGATCCCGTGGGTATTCAGCTGGAGTCAGGCGCGTTTCTTCCTGCCCGGTTGGTACGGCGTCGGAAGCGCGCTGGCGGCGCTGTCCGGAGAGATGCCGGGCGCGATCGACGATGTGTCGCGGCACCTCACGACGTGGGCGCCGCTGCACTACGCGTTGAGCAACTCGGCGACGTCGATTGCTGCCGCCGACGCCGACGTGATGCGCGAGTACGCCGCGCTCGTCGACGACGGCGCGATTCGCGATGGGGTGTTCGATGTCATTGCCGCGGAGCTCGAGCTCACGCGCCGCATGCTCGAACGCGTCTACGGCGCGGAACTCGGCGAGCGCCGTCCCGGCATTCGCGACAGCCTCGAGATGCGTCGCGCACCACTCCGCGTCCTTCATCGCGAGCAGATCGCGCTGCTCCGCGAGTGGCGCCGGCTTCGCTCATCCGGCGAGCACGATACGTCGCTTTTGAACGAGCTGCTCGTAACAGTCAACGCCATCGCCGGTGCGCTCGGTGCGACTGGCTAGCTGTGATCTCTAATGACGTTGTTCACTCGGGACTCCTTGGAAAGAATGGGCGTTACCACACGTTCCATGCAATCCGAGAGGGGGCCCCGAGTGAAGGTCCATCGTAACGCCAAGACCACGCCGATGATGCGCGCGCTCATCGTTCAGCGAATCCGACAGGAGCAGTGGCCGCCCACCGAGGCGGCGGCCGCCGCGGGCGTGAGCGTGCGCACGACGTACAAATGGCTGCGGCGCCATCGTCTCGGGGGGCGACCGGCGCTCGAGGACGCCTCCTCGCGGCCACACCGCCAACCGCGCCGGACCTCGCCGGCGACAGTCGCGGCGATTGTCGCCGCGCGCCACGAGCGGCGCACCGCGTGGGCGATCGCGACGCAGTTGCAGGTGCCGCGCTCGACGGTGGCCGCCATCTTGGGTCGCGTTGGCCTCAATCGCTTGGCGCAGCTTGAGCCACGTCCCGTCATTCAGCGGTATGAGCGCACGCGCCCCGGTGAACTCGTCCATCTCGATACGAAACCGCTCGGACGCATTCTGCGCGTCGGCCACCGAATTCATCCCCATCAGCGCAGCAGCGTCGGGGCGGGCTGGGAGTACGTGCACGTGGCGGTCGATGATTACAGCCGCGCCGCCTACGTCGAAGTCCTCCCGGATCAGACCGGCGCGACGACCGCGGGCTTCTTACGGCGAACCGTCGGCTGGTTTGCACGGCGCGGCATCACCGTGTCGCGCGTCCTGACCGACAACGGCAGCGGCTACATCAGCCGACGATTTCGGGCGGCGGCGGATCGCTGCCGCGTGCGACTCACGCGCACGCGCCCGTACCGCCCGCAAACCAACGGCAAAGCCGAACGCTTCATTCAGACGCTGATTCGCGGCTGGGCCTATGCCGTGTCGTATCCCAGCTCCTGGCGCCGCACGCTCGCGCTTCGCCCGTGGCTTCGCCACTACAACGTCGAGCGACCACACGCGGCGCTCGGTTATCAACCACCGTGCGTCCGTTTTCCGAGGCTCGCGCAGTGAACAACCTTGTCAGAACTCACAACTAGCGCGCCTACCATCGGGTCGGAACGGAGCCCCAAGATAGAATGTCGCCGTGCCCTTGCTCGCGACCGCGCTCGGCCTGAGCCTGCTTGGCAGCTTCGGCGGACTGTTCGTCGCCAGCTCGCTCCTGCTTTTCACTC
>CAYQRM010000049.1:0-4459 GCA_964419785.1 uncultured Solibacteraceae bacterium
CGTGATCCGCGGCGCAGGAAAAGCAATCGAGTGGTACGAAAAGGCCCTCGGCGCCAAGCGGCGCACGGTCATGCCGGGGCCGGACGGCTCGGTGATGCACGCCGAGATCGTCATCAACGGCTCGACCGTGATGCTCGGCGATGAGAATCCGCAGATGGGCGCGAAGTCGCCGGAAACACTCGGCGGCAGCGCGTCGGGCCTGCACCTCTACGTGACCGACACCGACAAGGCGTTCGCTCGCGCGATTGCCGCCGGAGCGAAGGCGGAAATGCCGCCGATGGACATGTTTTGGGGCGATCGCTACGGCCGGTTCGTCGATCCGTTCGGCCACAAGTGGTCGGTCGCGACGCACATCGAGGACGTGTCGCCGAAGGAAATGGGCAAGCGCGCCGCAGCTGAGATGGCGAAGATGGCCGCGGGGCAGAAAGCATAGCTCTGGCTCTGGCGGGCGGCGAGTCAGCCGCTCAGTCGACGTCGAGCTACGAACGTACCGAGGGGGTCAGGCCCGGCTTCCGTCAGCAGGGCCAGACCCCTTGCTCATCTCAATCATCTTTCAAGAGCGCTGACATCAATCACCCAGACGCCGCGGCCATGCGTGGCGGCGACGAGCACCTTGTCGCGCGGATGGACGACGAAGTCCATCACGTTGACTGAGGGCAGATTCCCGCCGAGCACATCCCACTTCTGACCGCCGTTCGTCGAGACGTACACGCCGAAGTCGTTGCACGTGTAGAGCACGTTCGGGTTGACCGGATCCTCCTGGATCATGTTCATCGGTCCGGCCGGAAGATTTCCTGCGATGCTCTTCCACGTCTTGCCGTAGTCGGTCGACTTGTAGAGATACACACCGAAGTCATCGTCGTACCGACCCTGCTCGGCGAGGTACACGGTGCCCTCCGCGTATTTCGACGCGAGGACCTTGGAGATCCATCGTCGCTCGGGCAGCTTCGCGGTGAGATCGGTCCATTCCTTGCCCTGATCGATCGACACCTGCAGGTGACCGTTGTCCGTGCCGACGTAGATGAGTCCTTCTTTCTTCGGCGATTCGGAGATCGAGATCACCGTCTGGTACGGCACTTCGCCCAGCTGCTTCTTGTCGCCGCCGCTGATGTCGGGCGTGAGCCGCTCCCACGTCTGGCCGCGGTCCTTCGATCGATAGAGGTACTGCAGGCCAAAGTACAGCGTGTTCGGATCGTGTGGCGACAGGATCATCGGTGCGAGCCACTGTCCGCGCAGCTCGTCGGTGTCGCCGGCCTCTGGTTTCGGCCGGATGTTCGTGCTGCTGCCGCCGCGGCCGCGGCCGGCGGTCGCCGGCGCGCTGAGGTCCGTTCGCGAGATGTCGCCGTACGTGCCGGCGGAGTAGACGATGTTCGGATTGGTCGGGTCGATGGCGTGCTCGCTGCCTTCGCCGCCCGGCGCGCTCTCGAACGCGACGGGCTTCAGTGCCGCCACACCTTGACGCACGTCGACGACGCCGCGGTAGCTGCCGTGATCCTGCACCGATCCGTACACGCGGAACGGCGTGTCCATGTCGTACGCCATGTCGAAGAACGTGCTCGACGGAATCGCCGCGCGCGTCCACGTCTCACCGCCGTCTCTCGACACGCGGAAGCCGCTGTCGTTGCCCGACAGGAGGAACTTCGGATCCTTCGGATCGAGCCACATCGCGTGATTGTCGCCGCCGGGATTGTTCGACGTCAGCGGACGCGCGACGCCCGGGCCCGCTTGCGACGCGCCGGCGGTCGTCGTCTGCCCGGCGACTGCGGGCGTGCCCTGCGGTGTCGGTGCGGGCGGAGGCGGCGTGCCGCGCTGGCCGCCGACTCGGCCGAACGTCTTGCCGGCGTCGTGCGACACGCTCACGCCGAGCGCGAGCACATACAGGGTGTTCTCATCGCGCGGATCGACGCGGATGTTGCCGAAGACCCAGCCGTAGCTCGACGACAAGTTGCGCATGTACAGCTTCTGCGCGTCGTCCTGCCCGCTCTTCTTCACCCACGTCGCGCCCTTGTCGTCCGATCGATAGACCTCGTTGCCGACCGGGTAGTAGTCGATGACGACGCCGTACGGATTGCGCGTGCCGGCCGGCGCCTTGTCACCGCGCGCGTAGTTATCGACGAAGGCGTAGACGACCTTCGGATTGGAGAGCGCGATGTCGAGGCCGATGCGTCCGAGATCCTTGCCGGGTGGCAGGCCGCCTTCGAGACGCGTCCACGTTTTGCCGGCGTCGGTCGTCTTGAACACGCCGCTCTTGTCGAAGCCTGGCTCGGTCCGCGGGTCCGCCCACTTGCGACGCTCGCGCTGCCACATCGCCGCGTAGAGCGTGCTCGGATCGGTCGGATCCATCACGAGATCGACGGCGCCGGTCTGCGGGTTCACGTACAGAACCTTGCTCCACGTCTTGCCGCCGTCAGTCGTCTTGAAGACGCCGCGCATGTCGTTCTCGGTCCACTCGTGCCCGCTGGCCGCGACGTACACCGTGTTCGGATCCGACGGATGAATCACGATGCGGCCGATCGTCTGCGTGTCGGCCAGACCCATGTGCGTCCACGTCTTGGCGCCGTCGAGGGACTTGTACACGCCCGCGCCCGCGTACGAGCTGCGGAAGATATTCGTCTCGCCGGTGCCGACCCAGACGATGTCGGGGTTGGAGGGCGCGACGGTCACGTCGCCAATCGCGCTCGAAGCCTCGTGCTCGAACACCGGTCGCCACGTCTCACCGAGGTCGTCGCTCGCCCACAGGCCGCCGCAGCACGATCCCGCGTAGAGCCGGCGGCTGGTCGGGTAGTCGGCGACGGCCACGTCGGCGATGCGGCCCGAGACGTTCGTCGGCCCGAGGAAAGACCAGGACTGGCTCTTGTAAGGCGACGCCTGCGTCATCGCCACGTGCGTGTCGTACGCCTTGAGGCGAAATTCCGCGCCAGCCTTCGTCGTTTGAGCGCGCGGTGTGGCAAGCGTGACCGCGAGGGCCGCCACCGCCACCAATGCCACCGCCGCCATCCTGGAGTGAGCCGATTTCTGCCTGAACATAGAGCCTCCGCGCCGCGCACAAGTCTACTATGGCGCCTCGGGCGTGCTGGTGCGCCGAGCGCGGACTGCCTTTACAATGAGAAGTGCCAGCCCGCCACAGGTTCAGATGACGCGCGTTTCTCTCGTCCCGATTCTCGCGGTCGTCGCTGGAAGTGTCGCTGCCGGCGCCGGGCAGGAGCCGCAGTTCCGCGGCGGCACCCACAGCGTCTCGATCTACGCCACGGTCGTTGACGACGCCGGCCGGCTCGTGCCGGATCTGTCGCGCGACGATTTCGAGGTGCTCGACAACGGCGCGAAACAGGATCTGACGGTCTTCGCCAACGACATCCAACCCATCACGATCGTCATCATGCTCGACCGCAGCGGCAGCATGACGTGGAACTTCGGACTCGTGCGCGACGCCGCCGAGCAATTCGTGGGCGACCTGTTGCCGGCCGACAAAGCGCGGCTCGGCAACTTCAGCAACCGGATCGAGATCGATCCCGAGACGTTCACGAGCGACCGCCAGCAGCTGATCACGATCCTGCACGGCCACCTCCAGGACGGCGGGCCGACGCCGCTGTGGAACGCGACCAGCGCGGCGATGAACGCGCTCGCCAGTCAGGAAGGGCGCCGCGTCGTGCTCGTCTTCACCGATGGGAAGGACAGTCCGCCGAACCCGACCGGCAACGCGACGTTTTTCGAGGTGCGCGACCGATCGCAGAAGGAAGGGATCATGGTGTACGCGATCGGCCTCGCGAATGGCTGCGGCATCGCGCCCGCGACTGACGCCGTGCCCTCGCGTGCAGGTCGCGTTGCCCGTGCCATCACGAACCCGCTCGCGACGAACGCGCGCGCCGCAGTCGCCGGCGGCGCGCTCTATCAACGCGGCGGCCCGCCACACGGCCCGGTGATCCACTTGCCGCCAATCGGCGGCCGCTTTCCGCCGTTCGGCATCCCGCGGGTCGATCCGCCGCGTCCGTTGCCGAAGCCGCCCGATCCTGCGGACCTGGGCAGCGGATGCGTCGCGTCGAAGCCGGATCCGGACCTGGCCGAGCTTGCCGCGGTCGGCGGCGGCGGGTACTTCGAGCTGCACGGCACCGACAATCTCAACCCGACGTTCAAGCGCATCGCCGAGGAGTTGCACCACCAGTACCTCCTCGCATTTACGCCCACCGTGCTGGACGGCAAAACCCACACGCTCGAAGTCCGCGTCCATCAGCCGAACATGACGGCACGCACCAGAAAGACGTACGTCGCGACGGCGGACAAGTAAGGGCGCCAAATAAATCGATGTCCGGGCGTGAAGAGCGCTCGAGGTCCGGGAGTGAAGTGCGCTTGAGGTCCGGGCGGGAAGAGCGCTCGAGGTCCGGGCGGGAAGGGCGCTTGAGGTCCGGGCGGGAAGGGCGCTCGAGGTCCGGGCGGGAAGAGCGCTCGAGGTCCGGGAGGGAAG
>CAYQRM010000050.1:0-13436 GCA_964419785.1 uncultured Solibacteraceae bacterium
GCCTCAGCCATGGCGCTGAAGCCTGTCCGCCGCACGGAACCGCTCTGGCGCGACGAGTTCTCGATTCGCACCGAAGACGAGCGGCTCGTCACACGCCGCCAGTTCGCGAAGTTCCTCACGCTCACGAGCATCGCGATGGCGGCGGGCAACGTCTGGATTCTGGTGAAGAGCTGGATGCGCCGGGCGCCCGTGTTCCCGCCGGTCGTCGTCGCGACGGTCGGCGACGTGCCCGTCGGGGGCGTCAAGCTGTTCACGTATCCCACGCCGAACGACCCGTGCATTCTGGTGCGGACGACCGCCGATACGCACGTGGCGTACAGCCAGGTGTGCACGCACCTTTCGTGCGCGGTCTTCTTCAGTCAGCAGACGAACCACCTGGAGTGCCCGTGCCACAAGGGATCGTTTAGCGTGACGGACGGATCGGTCATCGCCGGGCCGCCGCCGCGACCCTTGCCACGCGTCGTGCTCGAGCGACGCGGCCACGAGCTCGTCGCGACGAGCGTGGAGGCGAGCTGATGGCGCCGCAGCCGGATCGCCGCACGATTGTCGTCATCGATGGCGTACTCGCCTTCATCGCCGTGCTCCTCATCGTCCAGATCTGGCTTTTATCGGCGACCCTCGAGTCGTATCTCGGCGGTCATGTGGGCGTCGTGCTCCCCGCCGCTCTGGTGTCGATTGCCCTCTGCGGCGTGTGTCTCGTCCTTGCCACATTCATCCGGCGCACAGAGCGGTAGGGCCCGCTGAGCAGTGCTGAGTGCCAGCAGCACCTCACTGGCTGGCAGACCCGGTGGTCCGCGCCTTCTCTCCGCGCTCCATGGTCGCGACCAGATCTCTGGCGCCCGAGCCCCACCGGGAGACGGTCCTGAGGGCGTCCGTGAATGGGACATCAAGGGCGTGCACTCGACGCGCATCGACGACATAGACCGCGCCGGCAAGCGGCGTTGGGATGGACGGCACAAAGACCGTGAAGCGCCCGTCCCCGAATTCCTCGATGATGAACGCCAGGACTAGGCCCTCATCGGTGTCGAGCAGCGCCGGCCTCCAGATGTTCTCGCGGCTGCTCCCAGCGATCTGCTGGGTGAGGCTTCGGAGAAGCGCGTAGCCGGGGATCCTCTCGAAGAACGCTCGTTCGATGCTGTTGCGAGCCGCCTGCCCGGCCCGGGTCTGGACGGCCGCACCGACAAGGACGCAGATCACCAGTACCAGAAGCAGCGACAGCGCGGTCTCTGCTGGAACCCAGTCAGGCAACAGCAGGGCGAACGGACGCACGATGCTGACGACCGATTGCATCCCTTTGAGCAGCAGCAGCACGGCCAGGTAGAGGGGAACCACGATGAGCAGGCCGGAAACGAGCGCTCGTGTGATGAACACTAGTGCGTGCTTCATAAAGACCACCAGACGATGAAACGTCAGCGGCTGAGCGCGTCGGCCGGCGGGGCCGGCGCCGGCCCGACCAGCGCGTACGCGGGCACCGGCGCGGGGAAACCCGCGGCGCCGAACGCTTCACGAATCATCCGGTTCGTGTCGAAGTGCACCTGCCAGTAATTGACGTTCTGGCAGTACGGCCTCACGCAGAGCAAAGGCCCCGCCGGAGTGAACTGCAGCACGTCCACGTCCGGCGCTGGCGTCACGAGGACATTCGGGATCTTGGCGAGCCGGTCTTTCAGGAGGCGGATGGCGGCGTGATGATCGACCGCGTGGCTGATCATCGCGGTCAGGTCCACGCGCCGGTACGGGTTGGCCGAGAAGTTCTGGATCGTCTCCGAAAAGATCTTGTTGTTGCCGACGATGGTGAGGACGTTGTCGGGCGTGTTGATCATCGTGGCGAATAGGCTGATCGCATCGACGGTCCCGGTGACGCCTCCGGCGGTGACGAAGTCGCCGACCTTGAACGGCCGCAGAAAGACGAGGAACGTCCCGGCGGCGAAATTCGCCAGCAGCCCGCTCCACGCGACGCCAATCGCCACGCCGCCGGCCGCCAGCAGCGCCGCGAAGCTCGTCGTCTCCACACCGAAGAACCCGAGCAAAGCGACGATCAGTACCACGTTGAGCAGAGCGCTCAGGCCGGTCTGCAGGTACCGCGCGAGGGTCGTCTCGAAGTTCTGCCTAGCCAGGGCGCCACCCAGGAGGCGGAGCGCCAGGCGAATCAGCCAGCGGCCGATCAGCCAGAGCACCAGGGCTCCAGCCACCTTCCACGCGACCTGAATGAGCGTGGCGACGGCTTGTTGCGCAAGAGTGTGGAGGTCCATAACTCGCTCCTCTTCGGCGCGACTCGAAACACCGTTGTGATGTCCGAGGGGCCGATCTGCAATCGACTTTCTCCGACGACGAAGTTGCCGCGTTCCGATCCGCGAGCTGGCTGACGCCCTACCAGGCGTACCCGAACTTCAGGTAGAACCCGTGGTTGTCCTCGATGCCCTGCGCGTACTCTAAATTCGCCAACATGTGCTCGGCCGGTTTCACGATGAAATGCAGGCCCGCGCCCCACGTCGGGTAGATCTGGCGGCTGGCCGACGCGGCCCCGCGATCGCCGTAGAGGTCGGCGATCCCGGTGAAGACCGTGATACCCCACCTGGAACCGAACGAGAGGCGCTCTTCCGCTTCGAGCGACGACATGTAGGGCGCCAGGTATTGGCCCAGCTTGTAGCCCCGCAGCACCACCGTCGCCTGAGCGACCCCAGGGGCGTCGTGCGTCAACCAGTTGTTCTGCCGGACGGCGAGGACATGCCCGCCGCCATGCGACCAGAACGTCCTGAAGTCCAGGCGGTAGGCGTCGAACGCCGCGGACCCGCCCAGCGCTTCGCGGTAGGCAAGGTTGTTCACGTTCACCAGCCAGCCACGCGTCGGCATGTCCTCGTTGTCGCGCGAGTCGTGCATGACGACCGCACCGAGCGCGGCCGACTTGAATCCCCTGAGGCCCAGCGTTTCGAGCACCTGATCGTCCTCGGTGGACTCACCCAGCACTTGATAATTTGCCGCGGTGCCCTGCGCGCCGAGGAACCAGTCCCCGATCACCCGGTAGAGATACCGGCCCACGCCGCCCTTCAGGTCATCGTTGGTCTTGAGGGGCTGCCCGGAGCCGAGATAGTCCTGATAGTCGTTCTTGATGTACCCGAACGCGGCGACGCCAACGATGCGGTGATGGTCGGCTCCAAATGACGTGCGGGCAAACGCCGAGGCTATCGTCGAGTGCGTCGACGTGTATTCGTACACCACGCCGAACAGCGACACGCGGCTGTCAGGATCGAACTCGTGCAAGTACGCCGCGAGCGCCCCGATCGCCGTGCCCAGCTTCGGATTGGACGACACCAGGGGGACCAGCAGCCACGGCGAGGATCGGCCCGCCGCGGACACCTGATCGCCGGACGCCCCGAAGACAAGCGCACCGATGAACAGACTCCACCACATGCGCCACAGGATATCGTCACCGCGTTCGGAACGCCTGGCGTTTCATCGTGCCCCATCCGCCCTTGCCGGTCAGCGCCTGGACGGTCCCGACACACCCCCACAGCGCATTCACCTGGCGATAGCCGAAGCTTTCGAGGATGGCGACGGCCACGAGCAGCCCCAGGTCGCGGCCTCGCATGTACGCTCGCGACGTGGCGTCGCTCATCAAGACGGCCAGCAGCGTCACCGCCGCGCCAAATAACACCGAGACGATGAGCATGATTCCGAAGTACTTCCAGTTGAGGTAGCCGAGAGCGGCCGCCACGATCGTCACCACATAGCCGCTGCCTTCGAGCAGCGGCCCCAAGCCCTCGAAGAAGGCGATGTACGGCAGAGGTCCGAGCCCCACCGTGCCGAAGCGAGGATTGCCGATCATCCACCGATATCGCCACAACACCTGGAGCAGTCCCCGCCGCCAGCGGTAGCGCTGTGACCGCAGCGACTGCCAGTCTTCAGGCGCCTGTGTCCAGCAGAGCGGATTGGGATCGAACGCGATTTGGATCGGCTCGCCGCGCGCGCGGAAGTGCCGTTGCAGGCGAATCGTGAGATCCATGTCTTCGCCGATGGCGGTCTGGTCGTAGCCGCCGACGGCGATCACAGCATCGCGGCGGAACAGACCAAATGCGCCTGAGATGAGCACCACGGCATTCTGCGACGCGCAGGCGAGCCGGAACAGGAGGAACGCGCGCATGTACTCGACAATCTGAAACCGCGCAAGCCAACTGCGCGGGAGCGTCACGTCCGTGACGCGGCCCTGCTCGATGTGAGAGCCGTTGGCGATGCCCACATTGCCACCGACCGCCACTGTCGTCGGGTCTTCGAGAAACGGCAGAACGGCCCGGCTCAGGGCGTCGGCCTCGAGCACGGTGTCGGCATCGAGGGCCATCACCAGGACGCCTGACGCGGCGTTGATGCCGGCGTTGGCCGCGTCCGCCTTGCATCCGCCGTTCTCCTTGTCGACGATGATGAGATCGGGATCGCTGACCGATCGATAGATGCCGCGTATGGCCGCCGAGTGCAAGGGCTGATCGAACGCCAGTGGTGCGGGGACAAGCTCGAAGGTCCCTTGCAGAAGCGCCAGCGTGCCATCGGTGGACCCATCGTTGACGACCAGGACCTCGCGTGGCTCGTAGTCGAGCGCGAGCAAGGCGCGGATGCTCTCGACGATCGTCAGTTCCTCGTTGTAGGCGGTCACGACGATCGAGACGAGCGGCGGCACCGCGACTCCGCTGGCCAGCCGACGGGCGCGGCGTGTGTGCCGCCGTCGATGCCGCCACAGTGCCAGCGCCGCGAGTGGGCTCATCGCGATCTGCGACACATTCCACAGCACGAAGTACGTCGTGATCAGCAGGGAGAAGGCGACGAGCGCGCCGCGCAAGACAGACATCAGCGCTTAACGCCCGACTGCCACAACATTTGACGCGCGAGCAGACCGCCGAGGTCAGGGCGCGAGGCATGGGCCTGCAGCTCGACCTCGCCGGCCTGCCCCATGGACCGAAGGGTTCGCGCGGCCCTCACGGCGACCGCCCACGTATCGTCGAGATGCCGCGCGAGGCGGGCGGCCGCATCGCCAGAGCCCTGCCAGCCGTGAAGTGCGTAGGCCGCCATTGCTCTGACTGGTGCGTCCTCGCTCTCCAACCCGTCGATGGCGACCCGCGCAGCCTCGTCGTCGAGCCCGACGTATCCAAGGGCTTCAAATGCCGCGGAACGCACCTCGATGCGGGTATCGCGAGTCCAGCGGCATAGGACGGGACGCGACCGGGGCGTGCCACAGATGGCCAGGGCGTGGATGTAGTTGAGGCGGTTTGCCGAATCGACTTCCGACCACTCCAGCAGAAATGGCTCGCAGGCTGATCCGAACGCTTTGAGCACCGCGCCGCGCCGACCGCGGTGCAGCGTGGTGTCGTGCAGCCGCACGACAATCGCCTGGAGTGCCGCCAGATCGTGCAGGTCCGTCAGCCCGTCGAGCGCGGCGGCCCGAACGTCCGGATGAGAATCGTCGATCGCGGCGACGAGCTGAGCCGTGTGGTCCTTGGCCTGCACGAGCCCGAGCGCGCGCAGCGCCAGCGCTCGCCGCCACCACATCCAGCTGCGCAGGTAGCGGTCGGCGAGTTGGAACACCGACATCGCCTGTGCGATCGCACGAGTCCTGGCGATGCGCTCCGGGTCGCGATCGTCGATCAGCGGTTCGATCAGCAGCCGCGCGATCGCGAGCCGATGTCTCGCCGGACTGGCCAACAGCTGGCATCGCGCCGTTTCGTCTCCCTCGAGCGCGCGCTGCACGAGGGGGCGGTAGCGCCGTGTGACGCCGCGGCTCAGTGTCTGCTGCAGGCCAAAGGCACCCCGCTCAACAACGACGGCCGCGGCCATCGTGGCTGCGATCACGATCGCGGCCCAGCCCATGACGGGCGCGAACTCGACGAGCAAGCTGGTCATCGAAAGGTCTGGACGAGCGACACCGTGAAGCGATCGATCCTCGTCTCGTTCGACCGCCACTGGTGCTCCCACGTGGCGCTCACGGACGTGAGCGACGGCATGCGAATCCGCAGCCCGGCCGCCACCGTCGTCGCGCCAAGGAACGCGAGCCGATCGATCGTCAGATCTTCGAAACTTTCGATACCGTACGCATACGCAGCGTTCACTTCCACACGGCGCCAGCCGCGCCACGTTGCGCGCAACACCGCGGAGTGATCATCGCTCGCCTCACCGGTGACGTCGAACGACGACCGGGAGAACGTGTATCGCCCATCGAGACGCCAGCGTCCACCCGGATCCCACGCCAGCACCGGTGATGCCGCGATGACGCCCACGTTGGTGAACGACAGATGGCGGATGCTGCCGCCGATTTCGAAGGCGCCGGTGTAATGGACAACCGTCGCCATCAGGTCACCGTTCGGCAGAGACACATTGCCCGATCCTCCCGTGGCGCCAATGGCGAGGGTGGTTGAGCGATTCACGCGCCAGAGGGCGCCGCCGCCGGCCAGCACGTCGGACGATCCGGCCCGGCGCTGCACGTGCGCGCTGCCCTCGACGCGGAGTCGCGGCACGAGGCGCACGGCCGCCACCAGTGAAGCAGATCGCGCGTCGCTCGCGCCTCTTTCGCCGAACCCCTCAATCGCGACGGACGAGCCATACGCCCGCAGCGTGGCTTCGTACCCGTCCACCAGGTCCGGATCACTCGGCGCGAGGGCCATCGCCCGTGCGTAGTACTCGAGCGCCCGCTGATCGTCGCCGGCGCGCCGGTAGGCGCGCGCGAGCGCGCCAAAGAGGTCGGCATTCTGGCCAGCGTCCCGTTCCGCGGCGAGCAGGACCGCCAGCGCTTCCTTCCAGGCATCTCTCCTCGTGAGTGCCGCGCCAAGACCGATGCGCGCGTCGACGTCCGTGGGATGCTCGAGGAGGATGGACCGGAACCCGGCCTCGGCTTCCGTCGTTCGTCCCATCCGGAGTTGCAGCCTCGCGATCCACAGCCGGACCTCGACGTCGTCCGGGTTCTGGGCGACGATCCTCTCGAAGACGGCAAGCGCTTCGACGGTTCGTCCTGACCGCGCCAACTGTTCGGCGCGGTCCCGATCCGTCGAGGGCGACTGGCACGCCAGGGACAGAACAAGCGCGGTGGCGAGAGGCACGAGCACGCGAACCTGGTTTGTGCCGACTGATTGTGCGGCCTCCTACAAATAGCACAAGCGCGAACCAGGGCGCCGCCATCCGACGAATCGACTGCTGACTTGATTATTCCCGCCGGGTGCCGGAGTAGAATCGCCCTGCTTCCCGATTACGACTGCCGCGACGGAGGACAATGCCTACTCGGGTCATCGGAGTCACTCTCGTCTGTCTGGCCGCGCTCATGGCGAGCGCCGGCGTTGCGTCCGCCCAGGACGTCGTGGTCACTTCCAACGGAGACAGACTCGTCGGCGAGATCAAGAACGTCGGGAAGGACGTGCTGACGTTGTCGCCGCCCTATTCGGATGTCGATTTCAAGATCAAGTGGGAAGACGTCGTTTCCATTCAAAGCCAGCGACAGTTCATCGTGGAGACGTTCGACGGCAAGCGCCTGTCAGGCTCGTTGACGCCCAGTCCGGACAAGAAAGTGCAAATCGGCGCGGCGACCGTGGCGCTCTCGGAGGTGTCGACGATCCAGCCGTTCGAGATGAAGTTCTGGTCGCGGTTCGAGTCGGGCCTGGACTTCGGCTACAGCATGACGCGCGCCAACTCGGCGACGCAGCTCTCGCTCGGCGCCAACCTCTCGTACCGGGACGAGCACCATGGCGATACGCTCTTCGCCAACGTCTTCCGCAGCTCGCAAGACAACGCGCCCACGACCCAGCGCTGGGACCTCTCGAACGACTTCCGCCGTCTGCTCGGCGCAAAGTGGTACGTCAACACGACCCAGGATTTCCTCAACAGCGAAGAGCAGGGCCTGGATTTGCGGACGACGATTGGCGGCGGCGCCGGCCGGTACCTGACGCGCTCCTCGTCGCAGCATTTGGCGCTTGGGGCAGGCATTGCGTGGACCAATGAGAACTACACGGACGCCACCGTGCCCGCGAAGAACTCCGCGGAGGCGTATTTCGGCACGGAGCTCATGACCGAGCAGTTAAAGATCGCGGACCTTCTTACACGGTTCACCTACTATCCGAGCCTGACGATTTCCGGCCGGCAGCGGATCGCGTATCGGTTCGATCTGGACTTCAATCTGCCGGGCGACTGGTATTTCCGAGTCGGCTTTTTCGACAACTACGACAGCAAGCCGCCGCCAGGATTCTCCAAGAACGACTACGGATGGTCGAACGCGTTCGGGTTCAAGTTCTGATCGTCTGACGCAGGCCGTCATCGGCTGCCCGCCAGGCGCGTGAGACCGTCCGAGGCGAGCCGGTGCAGGAGACGGCCCGCCGCGGCGGCGAGATCGCCGGGCAGGTCCCCCGAGACGGCCTCGCTTCCGCGCACGACGAATGTATGGACTACGCGGTCGGCACCAGTGAGCTGGAACTCGACCGCCCCGACGAGTCGTGTCCCGTTGGTGGTGTCGAGATTCCACGCCAGCAGTGTTGTCGCCAGCGCCGGCGCGCTGGCCGAATCGACCAGGCGCCAGATCGGACTCGATGCCAGTTCGAGGCGCAGCGCTGTGTCCAGGTACCGGTCAGGCGCGGACGACCACACCCACACGGAGTCCTCGCTCAACTCGCCCGCGGGTTGCTGGTGAAGGAGGCGGCGGCCGATGTGTCCGCGCGCCTGCGTGTCGAGCAGGCGAAGCGGGGCAGCGCTGGCATCGGGTCTCTGACCGGCCAGCTCGGCCGGCTGCGGTTCGACGATCTGCGGCTCGATCATGCGGCTCGGAGGCGTGTCGGGACGCTTCAGGCACGCGACGCCCAGCGCGCAAACGGGCACAGCGAGCAACACGGCCCCGAACCGGGAGGCCGCACTCATTTGCCCTTCCCCTTCGGGGGTCGCGTGCCATAGACCACCGACTCCGGCTGCTCCTGGAGCAGGCGGGCAAGCTCGCGGAGCTGTTCGAGCGACTCCCGAATCGCCGGCAGGGAGCGTCGGAGGTCGTCCGCCGCCAGGCTCGTCTGGTTCATGGCATCGCGCGTCGACTGGCTGACCGCCGGAAAATCTGCGGCGTTGATCGCCGCGCGCGCGTCATCGGCAAACTTGACCAGCGTCCCCCCGGTGCCGATCATCTTGTCAATGTTGGCGGTCATCCCGTCGATTTGCGCCGTGGTCGTCGCGAAGAATTTCCGCGAGTCGGCACTCAACCCCGGGATGTCGCTCTCTCGAATGATGCGCTCGACGTTGGTGAAGAACCGGTCGCTCCGGTCCAGGCTGCCGGGAACCCGGTCGATGATCTCCGTCAGGGTCCGCAGCGTGGTTTCCGCACGATCCAGGAGCGCGGGCATCCGGTCCGTAATCGTCGAGAGCGTCGTCGGCATCGACGGCACGTAGGCCCGGGTCGGCGTGAAGCCGAGCGGCGTCACCGGTGGAGGATTCGCTGGTCGATCGAGCAGCAAGTACGCATCTCCGGTCACCGGGTTGCCGATCACCTGAGCTCGTACCTTGTCGAAGATGCCAAGGGCGGCCGTGGCCTTGACCTGGGCCACGTCGAATCCTACAGAAAGGAGCCGGTCCAGGAACACCTCGAAGTCGATCTCAACGTTGCCGGTGTGCGGGTCGACACGGACGTCCACGACGCGGCCGACCGCCACACCCCGGTATCGAACCGGGCTCGAGACGTCCAGACCACTGACGTTGTCGTCGGTGTAGGTCACGAAGGGAATCACCGAGCGGCTCCTCAGCCGCTGGACGACCACCAGGGTCGTCCCGACGACCACAATCAACACCACGACGAGGAACAGGCCGAGTCGAGCGTAGCTTCTTTCGACGGCCATGGGTCACCCTCCTTGAGTCCCGGACAACGCGGGAGACGTTCGCGTGAAGAAACCGTGCACGAACGGGATCGCCGACTCGTCGCGCAGCTTGCGCGGGTCGCCACGCGCCACGATCCCTTTCGCCGCTTTGTCCAGAACGATACAGTCGTCCGCCACGAGAAAGATGCTCGGCAGCTCATGCGTCACGATGACGACGGTGATGCCCATGTCTCGGCTGAGCGTGATGATGAGCTGGTCGAGCTCGACCGCCGTAATTGGATCGAGGCCCGCCGACGGCTCGTCGAAGAACAGGAGATCGGGCTCGAGCATCATGGCCCGGGCAATGCCGGCGCGCTTCTTCATGCCGCCGGAGATTTCGCCCGGCAGGTGCTCGCTGAACGGACCAAGCCCGACGAGGTCGAGCTTGGCCTGGCAGAGATCCCGCACGGCGGCACCGCGGACCGAAGTCCAGGTCGTCAATGGAAGCGCGAGATTCTCCGCGAGCGTCAGGGAACTGAAGAGCGCGCCTGACTGAAAGAGCACGCCAAAGGGTGGCACGCCGGCATAGAGATGCGGCTCGCCGACGCCGTCGATGTCGATTCGTCCGGCCTTGGGCCGCTCGAGGCCGATCAAATACCGGAGCAGCGTGCTCTTGCCGCTCCCGGAGCCGCCGAGAATCGCAAACGTTGTTCCGCGTTCGATCTGGAAGCTGACGTGGTCCATCAGCACATGCGATCCCCACCCGATTCGCAGCTCCTCAACGGTGATGTGCGGCCTGGATGACGCCATGGTCAGATGCCCAGGAGCGCGAGAAAGAACGTGAACAGGGCGTTGAGAACGATCACGCTGAACATGGCCAGGACCACGGCCGTGGTGGTGCGGGCGCCAACCGCCGCGGCGCCACCGCGCGTGGCGAGCCCCTGGCCGCAGGCGATCAATCCAATGGCGAGCGCCAGAAAGGGAGTCTTGGCGAGGCCCCCCCAAAAGTTGGCGGCGGTGATCGCATGCGCAGTGGCGAGAACATAGGCCCGCGGCGTCATGTTGGTGAGGACAGTCGTCGCCGCCAGACCGCCGATCAGGGCGAGCACGTCGCCGATCCAGGTCAACAACGGCACCATCGCCACGAGCGCGAGACAGCGTGGCACGACGAGCCAACTGACCGGGTCGAACCCCATCGCCCGCAAGGCGTCTATTTCCTCTGACACCTTCATCGTCGCGATCTCCGAGGATAGGCCTGCCCCCGATCGTCCGGCCACGACGATGGCCGTCACCAATGGTCCGAGCTCTCGAAAGTGCGCCACGACGACAAGCTCGGGGACGTAGGCAACCGCGCCGAAACGCCCGAGCTGGGACTCACCGAGAATCCCTATGATGACGCCGACCAGCAGATTGGCGGCGCCCGTGACCAGCAGCGCATCTGCGCCGATCTCCTGAAGCAGCCTTGGCAGCGAGCGCCAATCGACCGAGCGCGGGCTCACGACCGCTTTCGGCACCGCGGCAACACAGCGACCCGCGAAATCAAGCGCGCCGATGACCTTGCCGGGAAGCTCCGCCGCGACGGTACCAATTCGCGTCAGCGCGCTCATCGTTTGCGGCTGCGCCGCCACACCACCAGCCGTCCGCGACCGGCGGTAGAGGCTGACGAGAAGGGCGGCGTCGGGGTTGCGATCCTCAATCACCCGCGTGCTCAACCCACTGGCGTCCAGTCGATCGAGGCAGCGAGCGAGCAGGACGGCTCCGGCCCCGTCAATGTGATCCACCTGGGCGAGATCGACATCGACCGTGCGGCAGCCCTGCAGACTCGCCTCAGCCCGCCCGACGACCTGCGCCACCGCCGTCAGGTGGGCCAGATCGAATGGACCCGCCGGAACGAGGCGTGCCCGGTCGCCTTCCTTGTCGGCTCGGACGGTGACGCTCATCGCGGGAACCGCCTCGACTCCAGGGCGGCTGGAGCCTCCGCCCGGGCGCCAATGCTCGTTCTACTTGCTATTTGGGGCCCTTCCCCGTGATGACGGTCGTCGTCGAGATCACCGTCTGAGGATCTTCGACGATCTTGGTGGCCGTCACCTTCATGCCGGCTTTCAGATCATGAACGGACGCCGGCTTGCCCTCGACGTTGAACTTGAAGGACTCGGGTACGGTGTACCCCTTGTCCTCGCCGCTCGGCAGCGCGAGGATCACGTAGTTGCCGGCGACCCACACCACGGTGCCGCTGAGCGCCGTTGTCGTGCGGACCGTGACCGGCTGTGTCGTCGTCGTGGCCGTCGCGGTGAGGACCGTTCCCAGCTTGAGGTCGCCGATGAGCTTGGTCTGTCCGTCGATCATGAACTGGCGTCCTGGTGGAATGTTGAACACCCGGTAGTAGCCGCTCGGCTGCAGCTTAGCCACGAGGAGGTTGCCGTCGACCCACACGACCTCTCCCTTGAGTTGTTCGGTGGTGACCTTGGCCGCGCCGGCCTTGGTTGTCGTTGTGGTCTGCGCATCGAGCCCCGCGGCCATGGCGAGCAGGGCCGCAGCGGCGGTAATAATGATGAGGCGTCGTGGTGTCATGGGCTTCTCCTCAGTCCCGCCGAAAAGCAAGAATAGTTCCGTACTGCAGTGACTGACGATGCCGAGGGTTTCGGGAGATCTGAGCCGATTTCACCTCCGAGATCCCGGACGTGCGGAGTCTTTCGGGGGCGCTGCTGGCTGGAGGCCCGAAGTGCGGCTGCGGAGACACACTGGCCCGTAGCGGCTGGTGCGCCACCGGAATGATTTGAACTTGTGAATAGCTGACTATGGTGATGTTACTGGTGCGGAAGGGGGGATTCGAACCCCCACGCTCTTGCGAGCGCCAGCCCCTCAAGCTGGTGCGTCTGCCAGTTCCGCCACTTCCGCAGTGGACTTGATCGTACCCGGTTACTTCCCGCCGCCGCCCTTCTTCGGAGTGGGCTTCGGCGCATCCGGGGCCTTCGTCGGCGTCGGTGTGGCGACCGGCGCGGTCGTCGGCGACGCCGCGGGCGAAGTCGTCGGTGTCGGCGCGGCGATCGGCAACGCCGGCGCCGTGGGAGCTGCCGGAGCGGTCGGACCCCCGACGCCGCTCACGACCGATCCGCCGGCGCCTGTTCTCGACACGACGCCCAGACCGAGCGCACCCAGCATGAAGAGCGTGCCGAGGATCGTCGTCGCTCGGGTGAGGACCGTCGCCCCGGTGCGTGCGCCAAACGCCGTTTGGCTGCTCGAACCGCCGAACGCGGCGGCGATGTCGCCGCCCTTGCCCTGCTGCAGCAACACCACGACCAGCAGCAAGAAGCAGACGACGATGTATAAAGCGACGAGCAGGTAGTACACCATAGCCACCCAGTATATATCGGGGTCAACTGGACGCCGCGGCGCGCACGATTTCGTGAAAAGTTCGCGGTTCCAGGCTGGCGCCGCCGACAAGGGCCCCGTCGACGTCGGCGAGGCTAATCAGTTCGCGGATGTTGTCGGGTTTCACCGAGCCGCCATACAGCAGCCGCGTGCGATCGGCGGGCGCGCCGCCAAACCACTGCGCGAGGCGACCGCGGATGTGGCGATGCGCTTCTTCGGCCTCGGCGCTCGTCGCGTTCTTGCCCGTGCCAATCGCCCAGACCGGCTCGTAGGCGA
>CAYQRM010000051.1:0-15145 GCA_964419785.1 uncultured Solibacteraceae bacterium
GGTCTCGATTCGCTCCGCACCACGGCCGTCTTACCCCTTCGCGTGCTCTCGGTTGTCGTCGGCGTCGTGCTGCTGATCGCCTGCATCAACATCGCGGGCCTCATGCTCGCGCGCGGCGTGTCGCGACAGCGCGAGCTCGCCGTTCGGCGCGCGCTCGGCGCCGGGCGCGCGCGCATCATGCGACAACTACTGCTCGAGAGCGTGGCCCTGAGCGTCGCCGGCGGAGCGGCCGGACTCTTGCTGGCCGTGCTCACCGCGCCAGTGCTGCAATCAATGCTCACGTCCGGCCTGGGTACCAGCGGCATCGGCGTGGAGCTCGATTGGCCGCTGCTCGCGGGAACCGGCGCGCTCGCGTGTACAGCCGGCGTGCTCGCTGGGCTGCTGCCGGCGATTCGATTCAGTCGTCAGGGCGACACCATGCTCAAAGAGCGCACGGGCGCCGCGCCCAGGCTGATGATCGGCCGCGCGCTGCTCGCGCTCCAGATCGCTGTCTCCCTTCCGCTCGTCGTCGGCGCCGGCTTGTTCCTGCGGACAATCAGCAATCTCGCGAGTGTCGATCTCGGTTTCAACCCGCGGGGACTGGTGCTCTTCACGCTCGACCCGACGATGAGCGGCAAGGCGCCCGAGCGGTCGGCGATCGTGTTTCCTCAAGTACTGGATCGCCTCGAGCAGATTCCCGGCGTGACGTCCGCGTCTCTTTCCGAGAATGCGATGATCTCTGGCTGGGAGTCGGATTCCACCGTGACGGTCAACGGTCGAACCGGCGACATGTATATGAACGGCGTCGGACCGCACTACCTCCAGACGATGGAGGTGCCGCTTTTGCGCGGGCGATCGATCGAGCGCACCGACCGGTTCGGGCAGCCATGGGTGGTTGTCATCAATCAAAGCGCTGCGCGCAAGTTCTTTGGCGCCGACTCGCCGGTCGGGCAGCATTTTCTCGTCGGCCGTCACGATGTCGAAGTCGTCGGCGTGATGGGCGACAACAAATACGACGATCTTCGCCACGCCGTGCCGCCAACCATGCTCCTCTCCTATCAGCAGCGTCAGTTGGGATCGTTGAACGTCGTCGTGCGCGCCGACGTGCCGGTGTCGACGCTGCAGCCGGCGATCGAGCGCGCGGTGCACGACGTCGACGCCTCGCTGCCAATCAGCGATTTCCGAACCCAGACCGATCAAATCGATCAAACGATCGGCAAGGAGCGCGTCTTCACGCGGCTCCTGACGGTGTTCGGCCTGTTTGCGCTGTTGCTTGCCTGCGTCGGCCTGCACGGTGTGACGTCGTACTCGGTGGCAAGGAGGACGAACGAGTTCGGCATTCGACTCGCGCTCGGCGCGCAGCGATCGCAGTTGCTCTGGCTCGTACTGCGTCAGGTTGTCGAGCTCGCGGTGATCGGCTTGGCGATCGGTCTGCCGGTCGCGTGGTTGGCGGGTCCTGCGCTGCGGTCGCTGCTGTTCGGCCTCGAGCCGAATGACCCGGTGACGATGCTCATTTCGGCGGCGCTGATGGCGGCGGTCGCGATCGCCGCAGGATTGTGGCCGGCGCGCCGTGCCGCACGCATGGAAGCGCTCAATGCGCTGCGGACGGAGTAGCCGAACGGGTCCTCACGAGGCCTGAACGACCATCACCGCGATCCCGTCGTAGCCTTTGACACCGACCGTCTGAATTTCTGTCGCGACGACGCGGCGCTCGGCGGCAAGCGCGTCGTTGAAGCGACGGATGCCCTGGACGTTCTGATCCTTCGAGGCCGGGTCGGTCACTCTGCCCTCGCGGATGACATTGTCCGCGACGATGAGCGCGCCGACGCGCGAGAGCGCGATCGCCCAAGGCAGGTAGTCCGCGTAGCCGCCCTTGTCGGCATCGATGAAGACGAAGTCGAAGGGCGCCTGCGACGGGAGCGTCGGCAGCACGTCGAGCGCGGGACCCAGCTTCAGATCGATGCGATCGGCCACGCCCGCGCGCTCGAAGTTTCGGCGCGCGACCTCGGCGTGCTTCGGATCGATCTCGAGCGTGACGAGCTGCCCGTCCGCCGGCAGCGCGCGCGCCAGCCAGATCGTGCTGTACCCGCCGAGCGTGCCGATCTCGAGAATCCGCCGCGCGCCAATCGCTTTGGCGAGCACATGCAGCAGCTTGCCTAGCGCCGGCGAGACGGCGATCGACGGCAGGCCTGCTGCCGCGCTCGTCTCAATCGCGGCATCGTGCGACGGATCCGATGGCAACAACAGATCGCCGATGTACTTGTCGACCGCGATCCACTGCTTGTCGATGAATCGAGTGCGGTCGCTCATGCGCGGCGGGCCTTCGTCTTGCGCAGTGGCGCAGTGCGGATTTCCTCGACCGCGCGCCCGATCCGGCGCGCGCGGGTCTCCGGCTTCTTCGCGGCCGCGATCGCGTCGACGAACTCTCTTTGATGTGAGTAGCTCAGTTCCTCCCAGCGTTTCCACTGCGACGGCGAGGCCTTGAGCGCGCGAACCAAATCGGATGGAGGTGCGACGACGCGCGGCTCGTTGTCGACGTCGAGACGGACCATGAGCGTCTCGGTTCCCTCGAGTCCCGCGGCCTCGCGGTTGCTCCGGCGCAGCGGAATGCACGGCGGCCCGCCCATCGCCGCGATCGTGCTGCGAAACGTGAATCCATTCAGCGTGACCTTGACCGGCACGCGAATCTTGCCGAACACGTTTCGTGGATCGAACGTCACGGGGATGAAGCACATCGATCCGTCGCGCACGATCGTTGTCTTGTAGGTCTTCGAGGTCATCGGTGAATCATCCTACGGGATGTCGTCGAGACGAAATCACGATCGCGCGATGTCTTTGTAGAACACGACGGTGTCGCAAAGCGCGCCGTACGGATCGAGCGCGTAGCCGGGAATCGTGCCCACCACATTCCAGCCCATGCCGCGGTACAGACGCTCGGCGGCGCTGCCGGGCACCGTGTCGAGCACGAGCAGCGTGAATCCTCGCGCGCGCGCCGCCTCTTCGGCGGCGAGCATCAACCGCGTGCCAAGCCTCCTGCCCCGGGCACGCTTGCGAACGATGAGCTTCGCGATATCGGCGCGATGCGGCTGATTGGGCGCCCATGACGGATGGACCTGGACCGAGCCGGCGATTCCCGCATCGTCTCGCGCGACGAGAACGATCGCGCCGTCATCGATCTTCGCGATCGTACGGCGCCACCACGCCTCGGCGTCATCCACGGGCAACGGCGCCATGAAGCTGACCGACGCGCCCGAGTTCACCGCTTCGACGAGCAGCTCCGCGAGATCGCGAACGTCCGCGTCGCTCGCGGGACACGCGAGCAGCTCGATCTGTTCCATCGGCTCTCAGATCTTGCCCAGAATGTCAGCGGCGAGGGTCTTCTCTTTCGCTTTGATTTCGTCGACCGGAAAACCGTAGACGTGGAGATCGAACGCGCTGTCGCCCTTCTTGAACACCAGTCCCGTCCCGATTCCTGGCGTCGTCGAGAAAAACGCGTCGTCGCCCACGCCAGTCACGGGCGTCTTCTCCGTGCCCTTGAACGGGGTTTTCGCCGTCGCGAAGCGATCCGCCGGGGTTCTCGTCCCGAGTTGACCGTAAATCGAGAGCACGACGCGCTTGCTGGTGTCATTCTTCTCGCTCGCGGGCTTCCATTCGCAGATGAGTGAGTTCGTCGGCGTGACGGGCTTGCCTGCGCCGACCGTGACGCCGAGCACCGCGCTCACCCGCGCGGGTGTCAACAATGCGCACGCGTCGGTTGGAGCGGCGGAGCGAGCATTAATTGCGGGATGAACGACGAAGACGAAGCCCACGATACCAAGACCAAGACGGGCGTTCAGACCCATGATGGTGCCCTCCTCACCGAGGTCGAGTGTACCTGCGTTTCACAGATCCGGCGTGTCGAAGAAATCGACCACGCCTGTCTCCAGCGAGTACTCCGCGCCGACGATACGCAGGCCGTTCGTCAAAAGGAGGTGCTCGAGCACTGCCGATCCGTGACGAAGGTGGTTCGCCGACGCGCGGACGTTCGCGCGCACGGCTTGCTGGAGGTCGGTCAAGCCCTCGACCGCCGGCCGGATGCGATTCACGATCGATCGGAGGTTCTGCGATTGACCGGTCGCCGGACGTCGCATTTCTTCCAACGTCGCGGTCACCGCGCCGCACTGCGAGTGGCCGAGCACGACGACAAGGCGCGTGTGGAAGCGTTCGGCAGCGAACTCCACGCTGCCCACCTGCGACGGCGCGACGATGTTGCCGGCGACGCGGATGACGAACAGATCGCCCAGCCCCTGGTCGAACACAATCTCGGCGGGCACGCGGGAATCCGAGCAACCGAGGATAATCGCGAACGGTTCCTGACCATCGGCGAGCGCGGCCCGGCGCGTTTCGGTCGTTCCGGATCCGCCGGCCCCGCGGTCCGCGACAAATCGCTTGTTGCCGTCGCGCAGCCGAGCGAGCGCATCTCTTGCGGAAATCATGAACACGCCATCTTATCGCGGGGAACGCCGCGTCACGGCTCGAGCAAGTCCGGCTCAGGTGCGTACGTCAGCCGTCCGTCGACAATGCGCGCGGGCGGCGTGAGTGGATGAATCTCGGTCTTGCCCGGTCCGAGAATGTGAATGACTTCGTGGCCAAGAGCCTTGAGCAGATCCGAGATCAAGCGGCGATGGCACTGCCACCACAATGCCTCGGCGCACATGTAGGCGGTGCGTGCGCGGTGCGCCAGCTCGAGCAAATGCGCGATGCCCGCGCGAAACTCGTCGGTCGCCATGTAGTCCGCGTAGCCGCGAAAGGCAGCGTTGCGCCACGCGGTGTTCGGCGAGTCCGGACGAGGCGATCGTCTGCCGCCAAGTTCCGGAAAATGCGCGTATCCGATGCGCGCCTCCGCGAGCGAGGCGGTGAACGCGTCCTTGCTGAAGTGCGGCAAGCGTCGCGAGCCAGGGTACCGGCGAACATCAGCGATCGCTTCGATGCCGTGCGGCGCGAGCAGCTCGAGGAACTCCTCGAGGCTGCGCGTTGAATGACCGATCGTCCAGATGCGCACGTGGTGCTCGATCGCGCGCGGAAGAACCCGCGACTACTTCGGCCGCTTGAACAATCCGCCGTACACGGCCTTGCCGAGAATGTGGCCGTTCATCGCCTTCATGACGTTCGCGCGCGTGTCCCAGGCGTCGGCCGACGGCTTGACGTCGAGCATCGTGTCGAGCGCGAAGACCTCGAACACATAGTGATGGAGCGGTCCCGTCGCGGCGGCGCCGGGACCGCGATACATCTGACCGGTCGCGCTGATTTGATAACTGCCGTCCGCGAGCTGCGCGCCTTTCGGCACGCCCTCGGGCAATCCTGTCGACGTGCCTGGAATGTTCCACACCACCCAATGCACTTGATCGTCCACCGTCTTGTTATGCACGACGTCGAGGTCGTGCATGTGGAGGACGAAGCTGCGCGTGCCGGCCGGCACGTTCGCCCACGTCATCGCGGGCGAGACGCCCTCGCCCGGCGCGACGCCGTCAGCCGCCTGGCTGTACTTGACCGGAAACTGACCGCCGTCAGGGAACGACGGGATCGACAGCGTCATCTGCGGCGGCGCGGCCGCGGGCTGGGCGCCGCGCTGACCGCCCCGATCCTGCGCGGCCATCAGCGTCGCCGCGATCGGAATGCTCATCGACACGAACATCCATTGTCTGGGCATGGGTCCTCCTGCTCTCACTGATCAGAATCCCGCGGGCCGCTCGTGGACGACACCGAACGCGCGCTCGAGCGCCACGCCGACTTGTCCGATGAGGCCATCGTCGAACAACCGGCCGAGGATCGTGATGCCGTGCGGCACGCGGCGCGGCGGGTTGAATTTCGGCAGCGGATTCGCCGGATCGGGCGCCCAGTCGCTTCGCGCCTCGGAGACCTGGACGAAGCCCGCGCGCAGCGTCAGCGACGGATGACCCGTGAAGTTCGTGATCGTCAGCTGCTCGTCGCGCAGCGACGGCACGAGCAGGACGTCGACGTCTCTGAACACGCGCGCCATCTCGAGCGCGACTTTGCGTCGCAGCCGATCGGCCTGCACGAAATCGATCGCCGAAAGGAAGCGCGTCATCCGAAACATGTTCGGCCACGCGTCCTTGACTTGCGCCTTGAGCGTGCCGAGCTGGTTGTTGAGCGCCAGGTCCTCGAACGACGCGGCGCCCTCGGCGAACAACACGGGCATGAGCGAATCGTACGGCCAATCCGGCAGCGTGACTTCCTTGAGCGTCATGCCGAGCCGCGTGATCGTCTCCATCGCCGCGCGATCGACGTCCGTCGCGGGGCTTTCCTTCATCCACTGCGGCAGGTAGCCGACTTTCAGGCCCGCGACCGACGCGCCCGCGTCGAAGTCGAGGTGACTAGCCACGCTCGACGCGTCGCCGGCGTCAGGTCCGCTGATCGCCTGGAGCACGAGCATGGCGTCCTCGACCGAGCGCGTCATTGGTCCGAGCTTGTCGAGCGACCAGCACAGTGTCATCGCGCCCGTGCGAGGCACACGGCCGAACGTCGGACGAAAGCCGGTCAGGCCGCAGCGCATCGCCGGCGCGACGATCGATCCGCCCGTCTCGCTGCCGACGGAGAACGCCACGAACGCGGCGGCCGTGGCCGCGCCCGGTCCGGCGCTCGATCCAGACGCGCCCTCCTCGAGCACCCACGGATTCATCGTCTGGCCGCCGAACCAAATGTCGTTGAGCGCAAGCGCGCCGAGCGACAGCTTCGCGACGAGCACCGCGCCGGCGTCATCGAGCCGGCGAACGACAGCGGAGTCGGCGCCGGGGACGCGATTGCGAAACGGCTCGGCGCCGTACGTCGTCGGGATGTCCTTCGTATCGAGCAGATCCTTCACGCCGTACGGAATGCCGTGCAGCGGGCCGCGGTACTTGCCGGCGGCGATCTCGGCGTCGGCCTGTTTCGCGCGCGCGATCGCGTGGTCTTTGGTGACCGTGATGACGGCGCGAATCTTTGAATCGAGCCGCGCGATGCGGCCAAGATAAACGTTCGTCAGCCGCTCGGACGTCAACTTCTTCGATTCGATCCAGCGCGACAGCTCCGTCACCGGGGCAAACGCGATGTCATCGTCGGACGCTGGCAACGGCGTGCCGCTCACTTTCGAGCGTACGAAGCGATCGCGCGCGGGCGCGACGGGAACGCCGGGAAACGCCGGATCCCACACCATGGCCGGCGCATCGGTCGCGGCGATGGCAACTTTGCGCGGTCCGGTGCGTCGTTCGAGGTACGGCGCCATCGCGCTGCGCCACGAGTCGGCGGCTTGCTGCCGCTCGGCCGGCGTCATGGTCACCTGCGATAGCTTTTCGGCTTCAGCGAAGGTGGCGGGCGTCACTTGCGGTCCGACCCCCGGTGCTGTCGCGAACGCCGGCGGCGCGCCTGGCGTCGTCGGCGTCGCCTGAGCCGTGGTCGTCGGCGTTTCTGCGGGCGCTGGCTCGTTCCGACACGCAGCGGCTGCGACGAGCACGCTGAGCGGCGCGCGAATCAGGAATTGGCGTCGTGTGTTCATCGCATCGTCACTTGTGGCGCTTGTTGTCGTGCTTGGGCTGTGGCTGAGACGGCTCCATCGCCTCTTCCTCTCTGGCGCGCAGCGTGATGTACGTCACGGAATCCCAGGCATTGTGGATGCCAATGAACAGCAACCCGAGCGTCGCCGCACCAATCGGATACATCGCGCCGGCCTCCTGCTCATCGAAGAGAAAACCAGCAACGACCAGGACGATGTACGCGGCGCCGGGCAGCAGCACGTACCACACCCAGTCGACGATCTCGGCGCGGTACTCGGCTGTTTTGAACACGCGTCGCGCGACGATCCCCGTGTAGAAAAGACCGAGTATCCCTGACCCGCCGACCGCGAGGCCAGCCTGCCGAAGACTGGTCCACGGCGCCGACAGGATGGCTGACACCAGCAGCGCCGCGCAGAAGCACACGATGGTCGGTGTCGCGAACGCCGCCACGGTGTTCTCCGTCGCGCCAGCGCCCCGACGCAACTGTGGCATGAGCGTGATGACAACGAACATCAGGCCCGTCAACGCCGCTGCCGACGATCCGACGATGACATAGTAGCTGTCCCAGGCGTGAAGCGTTTCAGACATGTCGCCCGCTCACGCCTCGTAGACCATCGCGCCGCCAACAGCGGTCCGCACGATCTGAATGTCTTTGATCTTGTCTGGACTCACCGTGTGCGGATCGTCGGCCAGCACGACGAAATCGGCGAGTTTGCCCGTCGTAATCGATCCTTTGATCGCTTCTTCGCGCGATGCGTACGCGCCATTGATCGTGTTCACGGCGAGCGCTTCGTCCACACTGATGCGCTGATTCGCGCCCCAGGTGGTCTTGTCCCAGCCGGTGCGTGTCACCATGCCCTGGATACCCATCAAGGGCGCGAAGGGGCCCGGACTGAAATCCGATCCGGCGGCGACGTGCACGCCCGCGTCGATCATCGTGCGATAAGCCATGCAACGCTTCATCAATTCCTCGCCGTAGAACACGAACTTGTCCGTGTTGTAGTACGCGTACGACGTGAACATCGCGGGGACGGCGCCGGCGGCTTTGATGCGGCGCACGAGATCGTCATTGATCAGCGTGCAGTGCGTGATCTTCGGCCGCGCGTCGTCGCGCGGAAAGGCTTGTTGCGCGCGCTCGAACGCGGTCAGGTACATGTCGATCGCAACGTCGCCGTTCGCGTGGCAGTTCACCTGGATGCCGGCGCGGTGCACGCGCTCGACCCAGGCGTTGAGATCGGTCTGCGTCTCGGTGACGTTGCCGGTGTACGGCGGTTGAATCCCGGGGTACGGCTGGCTCAACGCCATGGTCCGCTCCGAGAACGATCCGTCGACGGTGTGTTCGGATGTGGCGCCGAACCGGATCCACTCGTCGCCAAAGCCGGTGCGGATGCCGCTCGCGATCATCGAGTCGAGCACGCGGCCGCTCGCTTCGTAGCTCACGCGGTGCGCGAGATCGCCGCGCGCGCGGACGTCCTGGAGCGCCGAGAGATCGCCGCCTTCGTGGTGCACGCTCGTGAGGCCGTAGCGAACGAATTGCTTCGAGATGTGCGCGAGCCCGTCGCGCTCGCGCTTCGCGGTCTCCGCGGCACTGCGCTGCTCGCGCCGGCCCACCCGATCGATCGCGCCTCGCGCGCGATCCGTCACTCGCCCGTTCAGCTCGCCGTTCGCGTCGCGATCGAACGTGCCACCTGCGGGATTCGGCGTCGCCTTCGTGACGCCCGCGAGGTCGAAGGCCTTGCTGTTGTAGAAGGACGTGTGACCGCCGCGATGGTGCACCGCCACCGGATGCTCGGTCGAGACCAGATCGAGATCGTGCAGGTTCAGCGCGCGCTTGTCGGTGAGCTTCGTGTCGTCGAAGAAGTACCCCTCCACCCACATGCCTGGCGGCGTCGCGCGCGCTTTCGTGCGGAGTTTGTCGATGATGCTGGCAATGCTGACGAATTCGACCTCGAACGGATTGCCCACAAGCACTTCGTACAGCAGCGTCGTGCCGCCTGCGTGGTTATGGCAATCGACGAAGCCCGGCACGATCGTCATCTGTCGCGCGTCGAACGTCTGCGTCCGCGCGCCGGCCAGCGCCTTGATCTCCCCCGTCGTCCCGATCGCGACGAACCGCCCGCGCCCAACGGCGAACGCCTCAGCCCGCGGCCGCGCACCGTCGACCGTGTACACCTTCGCGTTGAGGACGACGAGCTCGGGATCCTCGCGGCCAAACGGCACAAGCGCGCCGGCCACACCGGCGGCAGCCAGACCCATGAACTCACGGCGCGTATGGGGCATGGGGACAGATTCTACGATCAGGCACTAGGCATCAGACATTGGGCACTAGCGAGTATCATCTGCGGATCCGTCATGTCCAAGACCTTCGCGCGCGCAGCGTGTCTCGTCCTGATCCTCGTCGGGTCTTCGGTCGCATCCGCGCAGCGCGGCGCTCCGGCGGCGCCGATCGACCGTCTTCGCGGCGCCATCGAGCGCATCACGAAGAGCGTGAACGCGACGTGGGGCATCTACGTGAAGTCGATCGAGACAAACGAAGAGCTCGCACTCGACGCCGATCGGCAGATGGAGACGATGAGCACCATCAAGATTCCGTTGATGGTCGAAGCGCTGCAGCAGATCAAGGACGGCAAGTTCGCGCTGACCGACAAGTACACGCTCGCGCGCGACGACATTCGGCCTGGCACCGGCATCATCCAGCGGCTCGATCCTGGCGCCGTGCTCACCGTCAAGGATCTCTTGACGCTGATGATCATCGTTTCCGACAACACGGCGACGGATGCGTTGTACCGAATGGTCGGCGGCCCGGCGGCTGTCAACGCACGCATGTCCGCGCTCGGCCTGACGCAAACGCGTGCGATGACGATCGGCAAGGATTGGTTCGCCGCGCTCAACGCCGCGCCCTCGAGCGAGGAGTTCTATCGATCGAAGAAGACGCCGTTCGGGCTATCCACGCCGCGCGAGATGGGACGCCTGCTCGAGATGATGGAGCACGGCGAGCTCGTCGACAGGGCTTCGTCCGATCTCATGCTGCAGATCATGCGAGGCCAAGTCTATCGCACGCGCATCCCGCGCTATGTCACGGGTTATCGCATCCCGCACAAGACCGGCGATTTTCTCCCGTACGTCGGCGACGACGTCGGCGTGCTCGAGGGGCAGGGCCGCACGATCGTGCTCACGATCTTCACCGGAGATCACTACGGGTCGGGCGAGACGCTCGAGAACGCGATCGGCCTCGTCGCCAAGGAAGTCGGCGACTACTTCGCGTACCGGCGCTGAGATCCGGCCGGCCGGACGTCGTGCATCAGGGCCTCGCGAACCAGCGCGGGCGGCATGCTGCCGATTTTCAGCAAGCGATCGTGAAAGTCTTTGAGCGTGAAGGCAGCGCCGCGCGCCTGGCGGTACTCGTCGCGCATCTTCATGATCTCCGACATCCCCATGAAGTACCCGATGAAGTAGCCGGGCCGCGCGAGCGCGGAGTCAACTTCCGCCTCCGCTGCCCAACGCAGAAAGCCCACGCGATCGGTCATCAGCGACACGGCCTGCGATCGCGTCATCCGCCCCGTCTGCAGGCCCACGTCGTAAATCACGCGCGCGTTGCGCCACAGGAGGAGCTGCAGCTGCCGCAGATGAATCTTCTCGTCAGGGAAGAATCCGGTCTCCTCGAAGAGCTGCTCGTTGTAGAGGCCCCAGCCTTCCGAGAACATCGACGTGCTCTGCGCGCGTCTGAGCGGCCGGGGATTGTGCATCTGATACATGATCTGGACGTGATGGCCGCCGTACGTTTCGTGCGGCGCCGTGACGAGAATCACGCCCCAATCGTGCTCGAGTAAGTAGTCGCGCTGCTGCGCTTCATCCCATGACGGATCGAACGGATTGATCTGCCACTCGCCGCGGAGCGCGCCGTCGGCGGCCGGCGGGCGCGCCGTCGCGCCGGAAAAATTGCCGTAGTACGGATTGTTGCCGGACGTCGGCACGCGACGCACGACCGTGCACGTCTCCGGCCACGGCAGCGTCATCAGATCGTGTGACACCAGATGCGCGCGCGCCTTGTTCACGACGTCCTGGTGCGCCTCGATCATCTTCTGCGGATCGGGATGATCCTGCTTCACTTCGTTGGCGATCTGGAGCCACGTCTTCGACGGATCGATTTTGTGCGCGAGCGCCTCAAGCTGGCGCTCGGTCGCATCGAATTCCGCGTGCGCGTAATCCCAGAGTCCGACGGCGTCGTACGACAGCAGATCCTGCTCGCGCAGCATGCGCGTGTACGCCGCCTCGCCCATCATCTGACCGGTCGGTACCGTCACAAGGCGGCCGATCAAGATCGTCTCCGCGAAGCGGCGATCGATCTGCTCGTCGAACGCGAGCGCGCTTGGATCGATCGCGCGAAGCCGTGCGAGCAGCGCGGCAGGGTCCGGTCGGGAGGCGGCTGGAGTCGTGGCGCCGCGGGCGGGTCGCGCTACGATCGCGTCGACGATGGCGCTGAGCTCGGTCGACGCGGCCGACTGCCTCGCCTCGGGCCGGCCCGGCAACAGCGCGACGGCCACCACCGCCAGCAGCGCGCCACTGCGGCGCAATACCCGCCTCGCTGCGGTCTTCATCTTGAACCGCTATCTTACGCTCGGCTCTAGTCCGGACGCAGCACGTGCGAGGGGCTCAAGCGCGACGCCCGCCACGCCGGGATCATCGTGGCGAACGCCGCGATCGACGCGACGATCACGATCGCGCCCGTCAGCATGACCGGGTCGGACGCGCGAACGGCGTAGAGCTGGCTCGACACGATCTGGCCCGTCAGGTACGCCGTCGCGAGCCCTATCGCGGTCCCGACCAGCGCGAGCAGGCCGCCCTGTCGCATCACCAGCCAGAACACGCCGAGTGGCGTGGACCCGAGCGCCAGCCGCGTCGCGAGCTCGCTGCGCCGCTGCGCCGTCGCGTACGCGACGACGCCGTAGATGCCGACGGCGGAGAGCAGCACCGCGACGGTGCCGAACACCAGCATCAGCGTCATGCCGAGCTCCTGACGGCTCGTCGTCGAGGCGACGATGTCGTTTGCCAGCTCGAACTCGATCGGCATCTGCGGATCCAGCTTGCGGACGGCGTCGCGGATCGCCGATTCGATCGGCCCAACGTCATCGACGCTCGTCGACACGACCATCGTCATCCGGCGGAACGGAATCTGCGAGAGCGCGGAGTAGAACGCCGGCTCGGCCTCGAGGTCGAGCGACTTCTGGCGCACGTCGTCGACGACGCCGACGATCGTCACTTCTTGTTGTGGATTTGGCTGAGGATAGCCGGCCGAAAACTTCGTGCCGATCGGATCGCGATCCGACAGATAGCGCTTCACGAACGTCCGATTCACGATCACGCTGGGATCGGTGTTGGGCAAGTCGCCCGGGCCAAAGTCGCGCCCCTGCTCGAGCTTGGTGCCCATCGCGGAAAACAGTCCCGCCGTGACGAAGCGCTGGCGCGAGCCCATCGGATTTGTCGCGTCGACCGTTCCGCCGTGCAACTGAAGGATCAGCGAGTTCTCCTGCGTGCCGCGCATCGGATACGAGGACGTTGCGCCGGCTGCGCTGACGCCGTGAATCCCGCGAATCGCTTCCAGCATGTCGTTTCGAGCGGCGTGCACGGCGTCCCCGTTCGGGTACCTCGCGCCCTGGAAAGAGACGTCGAAAATCACGCGTTTGTCGGGATTGAATCCGGCGTTCATGTTCCGCAACGTCGCGAAACCGCGCACGAGCCAGCCTGCGGCGGCGACCAGCATGATCGCGAGCGCGATCTCGGCAATGGTCATCGCGCTCAGCCAGCGCGCAGTCGCGCGTCCGCCGCTGTTCGAGCGTCCGCTTTCGTTGAGGAGCGTGCGAACGTCGGTGCGCGCGAGGCGAATCGCGGGCGCGAAACCGACGAGCAAACCCGTCACGACGAGCACGCCGAGCGTGAAGAACAGCACGCGCGAATCGAACGTCACGGCCTCGAGCCGCGGCAGGCGCGACGCACCGAGGTCGAGCAGCGCGCGCACGCCGGCGGCCGCGATCACGATGCCGACGATGGCGCCGGCGGCCGAGAGCAGAACGGATTCGGTCAGCAGCTGCCGCACGATGCGCCCGCGGCCGGCGCCGAGCGAAACGCGTACGGCCATCTCACGCGCACGCGCCGATCCGCGCGCAAGCAATAGATTGGTCACGTTCACGCACGCCAGCAGCAGGAGCAGCGCGGTCGCCGACATCACGATCACGAGGATCGGGCCGAGGTCGCCGACGATCGCGTCGACGAGCGGCGTCGGCACGTACACGCGATTGCGATCGGACGCGGGAAAGTCCTTCGCGAGACCCGCCATCACGGTCGCCATCTCCGAACGCGCGCGATCAATCGTCACGCCGGGCTTGAGGCGCATGAAGCCTTCCTGCCCGTGGTTCACGTCGTTGGGCGGCGTGCGCTGCGCGAACCAGAAATCCGCGCCGTGCGGCGTGTCGAAATCCCTCGGCGCGACGCCTGAGATGTTTGTGGCGAACTCGACGAAGTGGACAGGCTTCCCGACGACGTCCGGGTCGGAGTTGTAGAGGCTCTGCCAGATGCGATAGGAGATGACGACCGGCGGAAACGGGCCGGGCGTGGGCGGCGTGTTCGGCGGCGGCGGAGGAATCGGCACGAAATCGTTGTGCTCGAAGCCGCCCTTCGTCATCGGCAGACCGAACAGCTCGAAGTAGCCTTCCGTCACGCCGTACACCCGCACGTGCTGCGGCGTGCCGTCGTCGTGCATGAGCGTCAGGTCGCCAGGATTGAAGCCCGCCGCGCGCGCGATCGACAGCTTCGGATCGTTCAACCGGTAGAGCTCGCCGCCTGAGAGGAAGCCCGTCGTGACGCGGCCGTCGGTGAGCGCCGTTCGCAGGCTGTAAAGCTGATCCGCGTTCGGATACGGCAGGGGCTTCAGCAGCACGGCGTTGAGCGTGCTGAAGATCGCCGTCGTCGCGCCGATGCCGAGCGCGAGCGTGGCGATCGCCGCGAGCGGAAACGCCGGCGCTTTGACGAGGCTGCGGATCGCGAATCGAATGTCCTGAACAAAAGTGCCCATGAAGGCTCCTGACAATTCAGATTCTAGGTCCGCGGGCGTGCGTCAACGACAGCGAGTAGAAGAAATTGCGATCGTGACCAGTTTCGAACACTATACGCACATGGCTGACGGCTGGCAGCTCTCCGGCAAAGTTCTTATTTCCTGCAATTGCGACTGGGGTTGCCCGTGCAACTTCAACGCGCGTCCGACGACCGGCAAGTGCGAAGGCGGATGGACGTGGCACGTCGAGCACGGCACGCACGATGGTGTGAGCCTCGACGGTCTGAGCTTCTCCGTCTACGCGAATTGGCCGGGCGCGATCCACGAAGGCAACGGTGAAGCGCTGCTGCTCATCGACGAGCGCGCGAACGCCGCGCAACGGACCGCGATCGAAGAATTGCTCGGTGGCAAGATTGGCGGTCCTTGGGGCGTACTCGGCTGGACGTGGCCCAAGACGTACGGACCGCTCGCGACGTCGTACGACATCACGTTCGACGGCGTGAAGACGCGGCTCAAGTGCGGCGACTACGTCGACATCGAATGCGGTCCGATTAAGAACCCGGTCTCCGGCGCTGAAGCTTTTCCCGGC
>CAYQRM010000052.1:0-64424 GCA_964419785.1 uncultured Solibacteraceae bacterium
CCAATTGCCGAGAGCATGAGCGCGACGACGGCGAAGGCGCTCGCCAGGACCATCGGCACGCGCCGTGACATCAGCGATTGACTGACGTAGTCATCCATCGTGTGCACCGAGTAGAAGGGCAACGCGGGATCGATCGCCGCCACGGCCTTCCGGATCGACGCCACGACGGCCGCGCTGGTGCTCGACGATTTCACCGTGAGGCCGAAACCGTGAATCGGCTGCTGTGCGAACGAGTAGTAGACGGCGCCCACTGGCGTGCGATCGGTTGCGAGCCCGTCGAACTGCACTTCCTTCACGACGCCGACGACGGTGAAGTACTTCGCGTCGGGTCCGGGATGCAGCACGCCCTCGGCACTCTCCGGCTTGCGGATGCGCCGGCCGATCGGATCTTTGTCGGGCCAGAAATGATTCGCGAGCCGGTCGTCGATGATGACCACGGGCTGGCTGGCCGCGGTGTCGTGCATGTCGAAGAACCGCCCGCGCACCAGCTTCGTGCCCATCGTCTCGAAGTAGCCGTCGCTCACTTGCACTTCGTTGGGCGAGACGAGCGATTCGCCCTCCTTCATCGTGTGGTCTTCGGCGATGACGACCGAGTCGTTGTGATCGCCCGCGAGGGGGACTGTCGAGGTCACGGCCGCGCCGCGCACGCCGGGAATCGCACGCACCTTTTCGAGCAGCGCCGTGACGAAGGGAAGCACGGCCTCGTCCTTGTACAGCGCCGATGGCAGGCTGATCGCGCCGGTCACGACGCCGGTCGACACGAATCCCGGGTCGATGCGAAGGACCTCGCGGAAGCTGGACAGGAGCAATCCCGCGCCGATGAGCAGCACGAACGCGATCGTGACTTGCGCGGTCGCCAGCGCGCGGCGCAAGAGGTTGGTGCCGCGACTGGCCGTGCCGCCGCGCCCCTCCTCTCGCAAGACACCATTCACATTGAGCCGCGACATTCTGAGCGCAGGCATCGCGCCGATGAGCACGCCGACGACGACCGCGACCGCGAGCACGACGGTCGCGCTCATCGGATCCATCGCGATTTCGTGCCCGCGAGGCATGTCGTCGAGGCCGAGCGCGGGAACGAGCCGCAGCGCCCACCATCCGAGGGCGAGTCCAATGACGCCGCCGGCGATCGACAGCAAAATCGTTTCCGTCAGCAACTGCCGCGATAGGCGCCCGATGCCGGCGCCAATGGCTTGGCGGGTCGCGAGCTCACGCGTCCGTCCGCTCGATCGTACGAGGACGAGGTTCGCGATATTCAGGCAGCCGATCAGCAGGACGAACAGCACGCCGCCCCAAAGCAGAAAGAGCACCGGCCGGATGTCTTCGACGACCTCCGTTTGCAGATCGACGACCGACGTGTAGAACCCGGCGTCATGAAGGAGCTTCGTGAACTGCGGGAAGCGATCCTCGTTGCGGCGGTTGATGGCGTTGATTTCCTCCTGCGCGCGCGCGATCGTCGCGCCCGGCTTGCGCATGGCGATCATGTTCCAGTTGTTGCTGTGGCGCTTGTCGTCGGATCGATCTTCGGCGGAAAACGCGGCGGGAAGGTACACATCGATGTCGTTCCAGAGGTACTGGAAGTTCGCCGGCATGACGCCGACGATCTGGTACGAGGTGCCAGACAGCTGCAGCGGCTTGCCGACGACGTCACGCGCGCCGCCGAACTCGCGCTGCCACAGGCTGTAGCTGAGGATCGCTTCCTTGTCCTGGCCGTCCTCGCCTTCATTCTCGGTGAAGATGCGGCCGAGCGCCGGCTGCGCGGACACGAGCCGGAAGAACGACGGGGTCGCGCGAACGGCCGTGAGGCGCACCGCGCCGTCCTTGGCGCCGAGCGTCGCGCCCTGCCGGCGGTACAGCGCGAGCTCGTCGAACACATCAGTTTGCGCCTTGCGATCGAAGTAGTCCGGGACGCCCGTCGATCCGCGTGTCGCGCCGGCGTTCGGGTAGTTGTTGTGGAACATCACGATGCGATCCGCGTTCGGCACCGGCAGTGGCTTCAGCACGACGGAGCGCACGATGCTGAAAATCGCCGTGTTCGCGCCAATGCAGATCGCAAGCGTCAGAAGCGCCGTGATCGTGAAGCTGCGATCTTTCAGCAGCAGCCGCGCGGCGAAGCGCGCGTCCTGTCCGAGATTCATGAAGAAGCGGCCGAGCTGATTCATGCGAGGCTCCGATGGTTGGGCATGCCGCAAAGTTCATACGGACGCGGATACCCCCGGGTTCCACCCGCAACTTCCCGACTTCTTGACCTCGCGACCTCTCGACTTCCCGACTTTCAACTACACGTCTTGGGTCCATCCGATCGTCCCGTCAGTACCTCGCTGGCGCGCGTGTAGAGGACGACGAGATCGCCGCTCGTGGCTGGCGCGGCAAGGTGCTCGACGTTGTAGGGACCGTTCGGCGTCTGCCAGACCGTCACGCCCGCTTGCATCTGCACGGACGTCAGCGCCGTGACGTCCGTCGCGTACCAATCGTTTTCCGGTGACCACGTGAAGATCTGCAAATGGCCGTTCGTGTCGTTGGCGGCGAGATGCTCGAAGTTCACCGGCCGGCACTTCCGGTTCTGCCAGCTCGCGATGTCGCCGGTCACGTGCACGCCGGTGCGCGCCGTCACGTCGACGACCTGCCAGTCGTGCGCGGGCGACCAGAAGAACACGAGCAGCCGCCCGTCCTGCCCGGCAGCCGCGAGATGTTCGACGTTCAGCGCGCCGCTCGTCGTCTGCCAGCTCGTGGCCGGGCCGCCGACTCTGGCGCCAGCGATGTTCGAGACATTGAGCGCGAGCCAATCGTGCGTCGGCGCCCAGTAGAACAACATGAGGTCGCCCGACGGGCTGGGCGCGGCCAGATGCTCGACGAGGTACGGGCCGTTCTTCGTCTGCCAGCTCGTCGGCGTGCCGTTCACCGCGACGTTCGTGATCGTCGTGACGTCGATCACGCGCCAGTCGTGCGACGGCGCCCAGTAGAAGACGAGCAAGCGGCCCGACGAATCGTGCGCGCCGAGATGCTCGACGAGCTCCGGGCCGTTCGGCGTCACCCAGCTCGTAACGCCGCTCGAGATCGCGCGGCCGGTCTTCGTCGTGAGATCGACGACCTGCCAGTCATGTGCGGGCGACCACCAGAACACGAGCAGATGTCCCGACGCGTCGCGTGCCGCGAGGTGCTCGACGTTGTACGGTCCGTTCGGCGTCTGCCAGGCCGTGAGCGGGCCGGCGATCGTGCGCCCTGTGATCGCCGTGACGTCGACGACCTGCCAGTCGTGCGCGGGCGACCACCAGAACACGAGCAAGTGTCCCTGCGCGTCGCGTCCGGCGAGATGTTCGACCGTCATCGGCCCGTTCGGCGTTTGCCAGTTCGTCAGCGGCCCGACGACGCGACGTCCGGTGATCCGCGTGACGTCCGTCAGCCGCATCGCCACCGGCAGCGGCTTGAGGCGGATCAGCCCGCGGCCGCCGGTCGCGATGTACAGCGCGTGATTGCACGGATCCGACTGCGTGTCGAGCGTCGCCATCTGCGAGTGCTGCGGCAGTGCCGACGTCGACATCAGGCGATTCCAGTGGATGCCGTCGATCGTGTAAAACGTGCCCGTGTACGCGACGGCGAATCGCCGCTGCGGGTCATCGGGATCGAACTGCATGTCATTGACGATCGACTCGGTCGCGTAGAACGAGTCGGCGAGCGGTACGTGGAACGCCCCATTCTCCGTCACGGCCTGCGTCAGGCCATCGTCGCGCACGCAGGTCGCGCCGCCGTTGTCCGAGCGGTAAATCGCCGCGCTGGTCTTTTCGAGGATGTAGAGCGTCTGCGGGCGGTACGGATCGACGAAGAATCCGAGCGCGACCATCTTGCCGAGCGGCGTCGTGAACGTGATCTCCTGCCACGCGGTCAAACCGGCGGTCCATTTCCAAAGCCGGCCCGAACCTGGATCGAGCACGTAGAAGGTCGGTGACTGATGGCCGCCCGACGCTTGCACGATGCTCGCGTTGGTCGTCGGGAGCGTCGGACCCTGCTGAAAGCACTTCACGCCAGGGCCGTCCGCCGTCGCCGTCGTGTCCCAGTCGGTGTTCGCGTGGATCGTGGTCATCTGCGTGGTGCGCAAGACGACGCGAGAGAAATCCGGCATCGTGCGGATCACGACGAAATCGAGATCGCGCGCGGGCGTCTCGCCGGGCCGCGTGAGAACGAGCGGACGGTAGCCCTGAAACACGTACGAGCTGACCGCCGTCCAGGCGTCACGGCGGACGCCGCCGATGAGCGGAAACGGCGTGGGGCCGACGACGCTGATCCCTTGCGTCGTGCCGATCGCGCCATCGGGTACGCCGCCGTCCGTGTTGACGTAGAGACGCAGCGGACGCGAGATGTCATTGCGCGGCGCGAAAACGAGCAGCCGCGACGGAAACAGCGGATCGACGAAGCAGCAGTCGTTGTCGCCGCCTTGGTAGTCCTGCGACACCCAGTTGACGCCGCCGTCGACCGAGTAGAAGCCGTTGTTGTCGCCGCAGCCGATGCAGAGCGCGGTCACACCTTTCGCGAACGCCGCCGAAACGTTGAGCGGCGCGAGCGTCGAAAGGCAGCTGCCCACCGCCCAATTCGCGCCCGCATCGTCAGACCGCGCGACGCCGCCGTCGTGCGAAAGCCAGAGCGAGCCGCCGCCGGGCGTGATGCCGCCGGAGTCCACGCGCGCGACAAAGTGCGGCGGTACGGCGATGCAGTGCGGATCGACGTGGTTCTTGTTGTTCGGATCGATGTTGTGCCAGCTGTCGGCGCTGGCTGGCGGTCCGACGCACACGCGCACCGTCACCGAGTCGCTGTGAAAGAGCAGGTGCGAGCCGAACGGCAGGCGCAGCGCGACCAGATAGAAGCGTCCGCTGCCGACGTTCGCGCTTGGCAGCGGCAGTTGCGTCCACACACCGACGCCAGTCGACGCGAACGCGGTGTAGTCGACGAGCCACACCGATCGATCCGTGCCGGCGACGTAAAGATGGCTGGGGCGATCGGGAACGGGCGCCATCAGCGGCGCGCCGTTGGTGGCGGCGAACTCGCCAGGCTCGCCGCCCGATCCGCGGCCATCGGGCGGGCCGCCGACGACGCCTGGCGTCGCGGTGTCTTTCCTCCACGACGCGCCGCCATCGAGTGAGACCCACATGACGCCCGAACCGAGCGCGTACACGCGACGGACCGAGCCATCGAGCGGCGCGACGCTTACGTGCCACGCGGCGCCGGACTGAGTTCCCCAGGGCAGGCGATCGACGAAGCTGACGCCGCCGTCGGTGCTTACGGCGATGGACGTCTCGCCGGCCGCGAAGATCAGATTCGGCGCATCCGACGCGGAGACGATTTCCGGGCAGAGGCGCGAGCCGGCGGGAAATCGATGGACCAGCGCCCACGTCGCCGCGCCGTCCACCGATCGATAGATGCCGTTGCGTGGCGTCGTGCGCGCGTCGTGACCGACGCCCGCAAGCACGATGTCCGCATTCGACGGCGAAGCCCAGATCGAATGAATGTTTGGCGAGGGCAACGATCCTGGAACCGCCGTCGTGCCTGGCGCCGGCTGGGGCCAGGCCATCTGCCGCCAGAGATCGCCGGCGTTGTCGCTCCGCCAGACACCCGACGCGGTGCCGCCGTACAAGCGGGGCCCGTCGCCGCAAACGATGATGCGCATCACGCGGCCAGAGAACGACTGGCCGCCAACCTTGAGAGTGGTACGTGCTTTAACCGGACTGACATCCTCGATGTGGACCATGAAGAGGCCCTCTCGAGGGGAGCGCTCTACGTTAGCACCTTCGCGCGCGTCCTGCCGAGCATCCACGCGTAGAGCGCGACTACGAGCGCGCAAAATGTCATCAGTCCGAGAACGTTGGCCGGCGCGAAGTCTTCCGGGACCAAGGCGATCGGTGCATCGGTGTGCAGCGCCACGATGAGCGCGGCGTTGATGACGCCGAACAGACTCTCGCCGACGATCAGTCCCGACGCGACGAGCACGCCAAGCTGCTCGGCGCGAGCCGGCGCCGGACCGCGCTTGACGCGTTCGTTGTACCAGTGACCGACGACGGCGCCGATCACGACGGCGAACGTCGCCGACATCGGCAAGTAGATGCCGATGCCGACCGCGAGCGGCGGAATTCTGATCCACTTCATCACGCCGAGCATCGCGTCGAGGACAATCAGAACGACGCCGACCACTGCGCCCACGCCGATCATCGTCCAGTTCAAATTGCCGCCGATGACGCCCTGTGCGAGCGCGGAGATCAGCGTGGCCTGCGGCGCCGGCAGCGGACTGGACGCGACGACGCCCACGTTTGCGGCGCCGGCGAAACCGTACGCGCGCGCGAGAAGGTTGAGCACCAGCGGAATCACCGACGCGCCAGCCACGACGCCGACGATGAGCGCGACTTGCTGTCGCCATGGCGAGGCGCCCACGAGCTGGCCGGTCTTGAGGTCCTGCAGGTTGTCGTTCGAGATCGTCGCGCACGCGAAGACGATCGCCGTGACGAAGAGCGCATAGGCGACGAGCGCCGGCTGCGTCGCCGCGGTGGCGCGCTCGACGATCACGAGCACGGTCGATCCGATCACGATCGCGAGAATGCCGACGCCGGAGATCGGGCTGTTCGACGCGCCGATGAGGCCGGCCATGTAGCCGCAGATCGCGGCGATGAGAAATCCGCCGACGAGCACGAAGGGCAGCGCGACGATCGTGAGCCTGAGCGCGCTCGATTCGAGCGGCGTGCCCGCGAGAAATGTGAACGACAGCCACGCCGCGAGGACCATGCACGCGGCCGTCAGACCGTAAATCCAGGCCGCCGGGAGGTCGCGATCCCGATCGTCGCCGGCACGCGCACCGCGCGACGCCGCGAGCGTCGTCATCAGCCCGCCGACGACGGGCTTGGCGAGCGTGAGGAGCGTCCAGATGGCGGACACGCCGATCGCCCCCGCGCCGATGAATCGCACCTGATGGCTCCAGATGTCCGCGGCGTGCGCGTCGAAGGCGACGCCGGCGGCCGCCGGCATCGTCGAGGTCAAGTAGGGAACGGCGCCGACCCAGGCGATCGCCAGGCCGACCAGCATCGCGAGGCCGACCGACAGGCCCACAAGGTGGCCGGCGCCAAACAACGCGAGCGACCACGCGATGTCGTACCCGCTCGCGGCGGTTGCCGTGACACGGAAGTAGCCGGTGACCTCAGCGGCGGCGATTCGCGTCGCGGTGAAGATCGCGAGTCCGCCCGACGCGACCGATCCGAGAATTACCGCGACGAGACCCTCGCGCGCTTCGCCGGCGTTGGTGCCGACGTCGCCTCGCGTGCCCGATCCGACTTTCAGGACCTCAGCGGCGGCGACGCCTTCGGGATAGGGGAGATCGGAGTGCGTCACCAGCGCGCGCCGAAGTGGAATCGTGAACAGCACGCCGAGAATGCCGCCGCTCACGCACACCAGGAATGACGAGCCGAACGGAAATCCGGTCCACCAGCCGACGATCACGAGCCCGGGGAGCACAAAGATGATCGCCGACAGCGTGCCGGCCGCCGAGGCGACGGTCTGGACGATGTTGTTCTCGAGAATTGACGAGTCGCGGACGACGCTCAAGACCGCCATCGAGATGACGGCCGCAGGAATCGACGACGCAAACGTGAGACCGACCTTGAGGCCAAGGTACACGTTTGCCGCTGTGAAGACGGTGGTGATGAGCGCGCCGAGCACGAGGCTGCGCGCCGTCAGTTCGGCAACGGGGCGGGACACGGGGCGGAAGTGTACGTCAAATGAGAAGTTGGTAAGCGTCAACGCGTTCCTTGAACCCGTCGTAGCTGTCGTACCCGTCGTACCTGACGCACCGGTCGTGTACACTAAGCCCCGGGTGAACGGGCATGACTACGCTGGGCAGTACGATTTCCATCAAAGGTGAGCTCCGGGCCAACGAGGATCTGACGCTCGAGGGACGAGTCGAAGGGCCCGTCTGGTGCGATGGGTCGCTCATCGTCGCTTCCTCGGCGAACGTGCACGGCGACGTGATCGCGCGCGACATCACGGTGTTCGGCCGATTTGCCGGACAGCTCGTCGCGACCGAGGTGGTCGACATCAGAAAGGACGCCGACGTTTCCGGACGCATCGTCACCGAGCGGCTGATTCTCGAAGACTCGGCGCGCTTCAACGGCCGGTCCGAGCCGCAACATCTCGAGGCGGCGCTTCGCGTCGCGAAGTTCAACCAGGAACGGCGCGACGCCGCGACGAGGCCGGCGCGCGGGGGGCCGCATGGCCGAACGTAAGGTCACCTGGTATCGCTGGAACGACATGCCGAAAGAGCGCGTGAGCGGGATGCTCGATCGGCGGCTGATCACGTGCGATCGCATGATGCTCGCGCACGTCTATCTGAAGAAGGGCTGCATCGTACCGCGGCATCAGCACGACAACGAGCAAATCACCTACATCCTCGAAGGCGCGCTGCACTTCTGGATCGGCGAGGACGAATCCGAGCAAGTCATCGTCCGCGCCGGCGAGGTGCTGACGATTCCCTCGAACGTGTGGCACAAAGCCGAAGCGCTCGAGGACACGCTCGACATCGACGTCTTCGACCCACCTCGCCAGGACTGGCTCGACAAGACCGACGCGTACTTACGGAGATAGAGACGGTCAACCGACCCTTGCGCTCGATCGCCGCCCGACGCACAATGGGCCCTCGCAAACCGGTTCCCGGCTGACATTTCGAGGGTGAAAGGACACGTATGAGGCGCCTGGTTTCTATCGTTGGCTGCTCGATGTTGATCTTCGCGACGGCGTTCGCTCAGAACCCTGCGCCCGCCGGTGCCGGACAGCAGGGAGCCGGAGGCCGCCAGGGCGGCCGCGGTCCCGCGCAGCCGCCAATGGATCCGCCGAAGGAATGGCTGTCGCCGAAGCACCCGAAAGAGATGATCGAGTTCGAGATGATGACGTGGCCCGAGGTGTACGACGCCATTCATCATCAGGGCAAGACCGTCGCGCTGTTCTACACGGGCGGCACCGAGCACCGCGGTCCGCAGAACGTCAACGGCGGGCACACGCTGATGGCGCGCGAGACCGTGAAGGAAATCGCGCGGCGCCTCGGCAACGCGATCGTGCTGCCCGTCCTGCCGTACTCCCAGAATGAGGCGAGCCCGCAGCAGACCGGCACGCTCGGTCTGACCTCCGAGATTCAAGGCATGATCTGCGAGCGCATCGCCGAGCAGGCGATCACGAATGGATTCTCGACCGTCATCTTCCTGAACGATCACGGCGGCGGCGTCAACGTGTATCGCGAGACCGCGAAGAAGCTCGACGACAAATATCGCGCGCCCGAGCTCGCGTCGCGCAACATCCATGTTTTCTACGCCGATCGCGTCTACGGTCCCGCTCAGGACGACTTCAACACGAAGGTCCTCGAGCCGAAGGGCTTGCCCGTGAGCGGCCACGCTGGCATCCCGGACACCTCGGAAATGATGTACCTCGGCAAGGGCAAGGACTGGACGCGCACCGACCTGCTCAAGTATGCGGTGACGATGGGGCCGGGATATGTGCCGGCGCCGCCAGCGCCGCGCGGTCAGGGTGGTGCGGCAAACGCGGGCGCGGCTGGCGCAACTGGTGGCGGCGGTGGTCGCGCGGCGGCCGATCCGAACGCGCCGCGCTTCGTCGCGAGCGGCGTGAGCGGCGACGGACGCCAGTCGACCGAAGAGCTCGGCAAGATGGCGTTCGAGATGAAGGTCGACTATGCGGTCAAGCAGATACAGGACTATCTCGCATCAATCAAGAAATGAGGCAATGAGGCAATGGGGCATGATTGAACATTCACGCATTTCCTCACTGCCACACTGCTTCATTGACGGAGCGCGTCATGATTAAACGACTGGTATTTTTCGTCGCCGCCTGCGTTGCGCTGCCGTCGAGTGCGTGGGCGACATGGTCGATCGTCGCCGTCGATCGCAGCACCAATAGGATCGTGATCGCCTCCGCAACGTGCGTGAACAACGACGACGCCTTTCTGCGCGGGATTCAGGCCGTCGTCGTGCCAGGCAAGGGCATCGCCGCGTGCCAGGCAGCGGTCGACAACACGCACACGAATCAAATGCTCGTCTTCGCCGAGCTGCAGAAGGGCACGGACCCCGCGAAGATCATCGAGATGCTGAGCGCGGATCCGGCATTTCAATCGCGCCAGTTCGGCATCGTCGATCTTCAGGGCCGCATGGCGGGACACTCGGGTCTGACCAACGGCTATGTGTCGCAGGACATTCAGGGTCAGGTGCCGGGTACGCAGATTTTCTATTCGATCCAGGGGAATATTTTGCGGCCGGGCGAAGTCGTGCCGAACGCCGTGAAAGCGTTTATCGACACCAAGGGCGCGCTGACCGATCGCGTCATGGCCGCGATGGATGCAGCCGACGCCTCAGGCGGCGACAGCCGGTGTACGTGCCCGCCGCCGTCGACTGACGGTACGGCGCCGCAAATTCCGTGCGACGGCAAGACCGCCCACATCGCCTACATCCTGATGGCGGAGGCGGGCGACACGAGCGGGCAGTCTCACAGCGACGGCAAGTACTCGATGTACATCACCGTGACTCAGCCCGGACCCGACAAGGGCCCGAACCAAATCAAGCCCGGTGAGAATCTGAATCCGGTGAAGACGCTGCGGATGCGCTACGACGCGTGGCGCAAGCTGCAGCCCGCCGACTACAAATAAGGACACGTCGCCATGCGATCGCTCTCCACGTTCGTTGGGCTCGGCGCACTGATGATCGCGATCGCGGGCGTCGATTTGCCCGCGAAGAATCCGCCGCCGACGGGGCAGCAGACCGGACAGCAAACCGGACAGCAAACTGGCCAACAGACCGGGCAGCGCGGCGGTGCGCCAGGTCAGCCGGCCGGGCAGCGCGGTGGCGGCGGCGGTCGAGGCCGCGGCGTGATCGCGGTGATGACGCTCTCGTCCGACGCGTGGACCGACGGCGGCACGATCCCCGTCAAATACACGCAAGCCGGTCACGACGTCTCACCGCCGCTCGCGTGGAGCGGCGCGCCCGACACCGTCACGAGCTTCGTCGTCATCGTCCACGATCCCGACACGGCGGTCGCCAGCCAGACCAACGGTGCGGAAGACACGTTGCATTGGCTGGTGTGGAATATCCCCGCGACATCAAAGACCCTGCCGGAGAAAGTGCCGCAGGGTCCGCAGCTTCCTGATGGCACGCGCCAGATCAGTCAGACCGGCCCGTACTATCGCGGACCCGCCGCACCCGCGACCGGGCCCACGCATCACTACATCTTCGAGGTGTACGCGCTCGACACGACACTCGACATCGAGCCCGTCGGCAAATCACCCGCAGAAACGCGCGCGGCGATCGTCGCGGCCATGGCCGGTCACGTGCGCGGGAAAGCGGTGATGGTGGGGATGTACAAGAGAGCGGGATCAAGCTAGAAGCAGAAGCCGCAAGTTAGAAGTTCCTCATGGCTCTTTCAATACAGCAGCGCCAGGTTGGCGACATCGTCGTGCTCGCGTGCAGCGGCCCGATCGCCGAAGGTCCGGAAACGGCTCAACTGGAAAAGCACGTCGCCGGCCTGCTTCCACACCAGCCGTTCGTCGTGCTGAATCTCGAGGGAGTGACCTTTCTCGACAGCAGCGGTCTGGGATTGCTCGTCCGGCTGCTCGCCCGGACTCGACGAGCGGGCGGCGGCCTGGTGTTGTGCGCGCTTCCGCCGCGCGTGAGTGAGATTCTGAAGATGACGCGGCTGCAGGCGACGCTGGCGTCCTTTGCCACGGAACCCGACGCCGTCGCGGCGCTCTACGACAACGTCGCGTCGCAGAATCTCCGCGATTTCCATACTGACGTGCTGTGCGTTGATTCGTCGGCCGACGTCCTCGCGTATCTTCGAGCGCTGCTAGGCGAGGCCGGGTACCGCGTGACGACGGCTGCCAATATCTACGACGCGCACATCCTGCTCGGCGTGATCAAGCCCCGAGTCCTCGTCGTCGGCGCGGCCCTCCGCGCCACGCGCGGCACGAAGACCGCTGAGGCCTTCCGAGAGCAGGCCGATCGACTTGGCGCCCTCGATCTCGAAGGCGGGTTCTCGAGCGAGGACGCCGGCGAGGCGGGTCAGCGCCTGCTTGCGCGCATCGGGACCATCCTCCAGCCCCGTAAGTGACGTCGCGGCGACGCTCGGGCGTCAGGGCAATCCGACGCGCTTGACCGCGGCGGCAAATCGCGGATCCGAGCGCATGGGGCGCCAGACCTCATCGACCCTGAGAAAGACCACGCCCGGATCACGAATGTCGAGGGCCTCGTCGAGACTCTGCATCGCGTGCACGGTGTCGCCAAGCTGCGCGTAGAATCGCGCGCGATCGATGGGCGCGACATAGCGTCCGGCGGCCTGATCCCGTTTCAGGTTCTCGAGCTGCACGCGCGCGTACTGTCGGTCGATCCTGCGGTACCCGTCCGCGCCGCGCGCCGAGGCCAGCAAGCGCTGGTACTCATCATCATCGACGAGTGCGTCGAGCGATCGGCGAAGCGCGATGGCCTCGTCGAACCGGCCCTGATCGCAGCGGACCTCGGCAAGGCCAGCGGTCGCGTTGGCCGCCTCGTTGCTCTCCGCCGCCACGGCGCGCAAGACCCGCTCGTAGGTGTCCGCGGCTTGATCGAGCTCGCCGTCCTGCCGCAGAAAGAGCGCTTCCTTCAGGATGTACGTCGGGCTCAGCGGATCGAGCGCCCGTATCTCTCGAATACTGCGCAGGGCGTCGTCGCTCCGACCGAGGGCCCACTGCTGCAACGCCCGTCCCGTGCGCACTGGCAGGTACATTTCGGCGCTCCGTACGCGCATCGCCAATGCCCACTGTTCGTCGGCGGCGGCCCACTGCCAGTTGTAGAAGAATTCGTACCCCGCGGCTTCGGCGTACGCGTCCGGAAGCTCGGAGTCGCGTTTGATTGCATCCCGGACGGCGTCGTAGCAGGCATGCCACCCCTCGGCCGGCGCCTCGTCGCCGTCGATCACGCCGGTCGAGTACGTCGCAGCCAAGGCCGCGTAGGCGAGGCCGAAGGTTGGATCGAGCGCGATGGCTCTTTGAAACAGCTCGCGCGCCCGCTCGTTGTCCTCGCGGGTGAAGTGCTCGTGAATATACGCGCCGCGCAAGAACAACTCGTAGGCCTCCGCGTTGTCGGTCGCGTGGCGCACGAGGCGATTGCGATCGTCTTCGGAGAGTTGCAGCCGGATGCCGTCGTTGACGATCTCCGTCGCGATCGCGTCGCGGACGAGCTGCAGGTCGGTTGCCGCGCGCGTGTAGGAGTTCGACCAGAGCTGCTTGCCCGTGCCGATCTCCACGAGCGACGCCGCGATCGTCAGCTCGCCGTTGCGCCGCGTGATGGTTCCGGTGAGCACGCTGTCGGCGCCGACTTTGCGCGCGAACGCCCGAGGCTCGAGACCGCTGTTCGTAAAATTCGACACCAGCGTGCTGGGCATCACGCGAATCGAGGGCAGCACGCCAATCCGGAGGATCAGATTGTCCGTCAAGCCCGCACACAGATGGTCGACGTCCGGATCCTTTTCGGTGTTCTCGAATGGGAGAAGCGCCAGCGATCGCACGCGAGGACCGCGCGGCCAGAACCACCACCCGAGCCCGCCGGCCGACCCGACCGCGAGGGCCGCGGCCGTACCGAGCCAGATCACCTGCCGCCGACTCAGGCCGCCGCTCACGATGCGCTCGCGGACCTCGCGGAGGTCCGCGGCGAGGTCGCCCGTGCGCGGGTACCGCGCGGCGGGATCCTTCTCGAGGCAGCGCGCGACCAGCCGCCGCAGCGGCGCGGTGACGTTGGCGTTGATCGTTTCGATGGGGACCGGCGGATCGCGTTTGATCGCCTCGAGCGTGTCTGCCCTCGAGCCGCGCTGGAATGCTCGCTGGCCAGTGAGCAGCTCGTACAGAATCGCGCCGAACGAGAACTGATCGGATGAGGCGGTCGCGCGGCGGCCGGCCGCCTGTTCCGGCGACATGTAGCCAACGGTGCCGATGATGGTGCCGGCGACCGTCTCGCCGATCGCCCCGGTCCCGGCCGCAATCATCGTCGGCGCCGACTCGAGCGCGCCTTCGCGCTTCGCAATGCCGAAGTCGAGCACTTTGAGCCGGCCCTCCGGCGTGACCATGACGTTGTCGGGCTTGAGATCGCGGTGCACGATGCCGTTGTTGTGCGCGACGGCGAGCGCATCGGCCAGCTGCACGGCCAGATCGAGCACCGCGGGAATGGCCAGGTCCGCCGAGGCGATGATCTCGCGCAGCGTGCGGCCGTTGACGCGCTCCATGGCGATGTAGCTGATGTCGCCATCCTCGCCGACGCCGTAGATCGTGACGATGTTCGGATGATTGAGGACCGACGCGGAACGCGCTTCGTCCTCGAAGCGGCGGAGGTACGCGGGATCGTTCGCGACCGATCGCGCGAGGATTTTGAGCGCGACATCCCGGCCGAGCCGCAGATCGCGCGCCAGGTACACCTCGCCCATCCCGCCCGCGCCGAGCAGCGCCCGCACGTCGTAGCCGTGAATCTGACGGCCGACGAGCGATCCGGCGCCGGCTCCGGACAACGTGCGCGCGGCTTGCTCGAGCGCCGGCCGCGTGAGGAACCGGCCCGCGACCCCGTCGAGCTCGAGCAGCGATTCCACTTCGGCGCGCAAGGCCTCATCGCCGGCGCAGGCCTCCGCCAGAAACGCCGCACGCACGCCCGCGTCGCGCTCGCGCGCCTCGAAGTACAGCCGTTCGAGCTCAGGCCAGCGATCGCCGCCGCTGTCAGCCATGACGAAGCGCTCGCAGAAGCCAGACCTTCGCGAACTGCCAGTCGCGCATCACCGTTTCTGGGGACACGTGCAGGGCCTCTGCCGTTTCTTCGACCGTCAGCCCACCGAAGAAGCGCATCTCGACGACCTGACTCTTGCGCGCGTCCACCGCCGCGAGCGCCTGCAGCGCATCGTCGAGCGCGACGAGATCGTCATTGCACGTTTCGGAGACGACGAGGGCCTCGTTGAGCGACACCTGCCGCGTCCCGCCGCCTCGCTTGATGTAGTTGCGCGACCGGGCGTGGTCGACGAGGATGCGGCGCATGATCCGCGCGGATAGCGCGAAGAAATGCGCGCGGTCCTGCCACTCGACGCGCCGCACGTCGATGAGCCGCATGTAGGCTTCATTGACGAGGGCCGTCGTCTGCAGCGTGTGACCGGGGCGCTCGCCGCGCATCTCCCGACGCGCCAGCCGGTGGAGCTCGTCGTGCACGAGCGGCATGAGCTGCGCGAGCGCAGCAGCATCGCCGTGTCCCCACGCGACGAGCAGATCCGTCACGGGCGTCACCGGCCTGGATTCGGCCATCGTCGTCCGCATTTCACCCACCGTGGCTGCCTACTTTCTCAGGCAGACACACTTTCCGAGATGATCCTCCGCCGTGCTGCCGCTGTGACAGTCGGCGGACGCTTCGCCATTGCTGCCGCTTCCGGTCGATCCCCACCGCCGCTTCGGTCCGATTCCGGTGGAGATGCCGAAGGTGAACGCCGCCGACTGCGCGTGCCCGTTCTCTCCCCAGAACGTTCGCGTAATCGAGGCGATCAGATCCGTGCGATCCGAGAGCGTGACCGCGATGCCTCCGCCGAAGTTGAACAGATCTTCGCGAGAGATGCGGTCGTGATTGATGAAGAGGAGGCCCTGAAGATCTGCTCGTGCGCCTGTGGGGATATCGATGCCGCCGTGCGTGATTTGCAGCGAGCCCAACGCGAAGACACGCACCGACATCGACTGGCGCACGAAGTACCCCCCCTCGAAGGTGACGATGGAACGCTGTCGGGGGATGTCGTCGATCGTCTGTTCGAGCCCGAGCGTGTAGCCGGCCTGCATGAAGGCGCGCGGCACCCAGGGATCCAGCACGCGCGCGGTGTACGCGCCGACCTGCGTCTCGTAGATGTCCCGGCCGACAGCCGAGTGCGACAGGTACTGATAGGTGTGGCTCGGGATGATTTGCGTGACGAACGGGGTAATCTGCCAGCCCGCTTTGTGCATGCCGTAGCGCAGCTCGAGGCGAAAGTCCTGAAAGGTCGAGTGGTATTCGCCGTTGTCGAGCACCTTGAACGTCGGATAGAGCGGCACCTCGTTGGGGCGGAGCAGATGCGGCCCGGTGCCGTCGTACTTCGCGCCGATGTACGGAACGCCGACGCTCAAGCCGAAGTTGCGACCGAGACCGACGTTGAAATCGAGCAGCATCCCTTGCGAGTCGATGCGGCCGGCGTCGACCGAGGCGCCGCTCGCGAGCAGATGCTGTGTCACGAGCGCGCTTTGATACAGCACCGTGACCGCACCCTCGCCCCTGTCAGGGACGAAGGCTTGCGCGGCGGCGCCGGCCGCGGCGCAGGCGAAAGTCAGCACAACGCACGCACCGGTGACCAACGAGGGAGCCTTTCGCGGGCGCATAGTCCGGCTCCTATGAGGTGGTGACGATTAGAGGCCGTGTTTCGTTGATGCCTTCGCGCGGTCGTCCATCGCCGAGTTCACGGCGACGACGAAGCGCTCGGGTTTGTCCGTGCTCTTGAGATCGCAAGAGTACTTTGTCTTGCAGGTCGTGCTGTTGGCTTTGCCGGGCGGCGTCAGCACCGCAAAGATCCGCGGAGCCGTTGGGGGCGTCCCAGCTTGCGAGCTGACAATGTCCGCTTCGGAGAGAGTGGTGAGGACCACATCCGCCTTCGCGGAGGCCAAGGCCGAGCTGACCTGGCTGGCGTCGTGGACGACGGCGACCCGGTGGCCCGCCCGCGCCAGCAGCGCCTGCACTTTGCTGTAGGCGTCGGCCGTCGCCGTGCCGGTCGGAGCGAAGATCAGGACCGAACCGGGGTGACGCGCCCGGTAGGCTTCATCGAAGCTCATCCCGCGCGGCGGCAGCAGGAACTTGTCGCCGCAGGCCAGCAGGGGGCCTGGCGCCGAAACCCCGACGATTGCCAGCAAAACCACCGCGAGAATACGAGGTCTCATGTTGCCGCCCCCCGGAGAAATCGCTCTCCTTACATAGGAATGCGCGAATCCTACACCCCGGCTGTCATGGCCCGAGAAAAATCTTTCCCTCCTCCCGAGATCCTTAGTGTTTCGAGAACATCTCCTGGGCGTCCTTGCGCAGGGCCGCGCTACTGTCAGGGCGGCTGTAGAACATGTGGCCGCCAGGGTATTCCCGTACGGCCACGCGCGTGGCGTCGCCCATGACCGGCATTTGATCGACCGTGAGGATCGAGCCCATGAACGGGCAGGAGAGATCGTTCCAGCCGTGGACGATGAGGACGCGCAGCTTCGGATCGGCGGCGACGGCCTCGCGGAGGTCGGGCACGGCGCCCGTACGCAGCGCGGCGCTGTCGAAATCCCACTGGCCGCCGACCTCGTAGCTGAGCGCGTTATAGCGCGCGTTGACGTTCCAGCCGACGGTGCGCGTCACGAAGTCGACCATCGCGGTCGTCGTCGGCGCAATGATGCTCTCGAGCAGCGGATCGTTGCTGCGCTGGTCCGGCGAGAACGGAAATGGATCGAACGACGTAACGTTCGAATCGTAGACGCTGCCGATCGAGCCCTGCTCGCGATGGACCTCACGCAGGAATGCGCCGATCTCAATCCGTCCGCCCGCCCGGCGGACGAACGTCTTGTCGAGGCCCGTCAGCTCGGCGACCTTGTTGACGATGCGGTTGAGCGCCTCGGGATCCGATCGTCCGCGCAATAAATCCGCGGCGTAGTCGCCGCGCGCGTACGCGATGATCGGCGCCATCGCCTCCGCCGAGAGCTTGTGCTGCCGCTCGAGGTTGGCCGCCGCCATCGACGGCAAGTAGATCACCCACGGCAACGGCGAAAGGTCGCCGTTATCCTCGATCGTTGGGTTGAGAAACGGCGAGACGGCCACGACGCCGTTCATCGCAACGCCGAGCTGCGATTGCAGGTAGTGCGTGATCCTCGGCACGCGATAGCCGCCGTAACTTTCGCCGGCGATGTATTTCCTCGACTCCAATCGCTTGTTCTTCAGCAGCCAGTCGTAGATCACGCGCGAGAGGTAGTGGATGTCGTTCTCGGTGGAATAGAACTCCTTCTTCGTCTGGTCAGACGTCGTGAGCGATCGACTGAAGCCCGTGCCGATCGGATCGATGAAGACGAGATCCGTGAAGTCGAGCCACGTGTTCGGATTGTCCGAGAGCGTCGCGGGATCGGAGGCGCTATCGCCCGCGTTGCCGAACTTGAGGTGCTTCGGGCCGATCGCGCCGAGGTTGAGGTAGACCGACGCCGCGCCCGGGCCGCCGTTGAGCGCGAACGTCACCGCGCGTCCCGGCGCATCGACGGTATACGCCGTCGTCACGACCTCGCCTATCTTCTTGCCGTCGGCGCTATACACGGGCAACGCACCGACCGTCGCGGTGTATTTCAAAGACTTGCCATCGACCTGGATCGTCTGCTCGACGTGCGCGTCGGGCGGCAGCGGCGGCTGCACGTCAGCGGTCTTGTCGCCGGCGGGCGTGGGTGACGGCGACGGCGTCGGCGTTGGTTGTTGGGCCATCGCGGCCGGCGTGATGACGAGAAGGATCGTGGCCAAAGCGCGGGCGGCGTCCGTCCGCAGGCGAACACGGGAGAGTGAGAAACGCATTCGACGAGAATACGCGATTCCTGCTTCCGAGCCGGCTCTGCCATATGATTCGCCTGTCAGGAGGCAGTACGTGTCGAAGACGGCGGACGCGGTCATCATCGGTGGCGGGATCAACGGGTGCACGACGGCGTATGCGCTCGCCAAGCGCGGCGTGAAGCGCGTGATCCTCGTCGAGAAGGGACATATCGCGTCAGGGCCGACCGGCCGATCGAGCGGCATCGTGAGGCAGCACTACTCGCACGAGACGCTCGCCGCGATGGCGCGCGACAGCGTCAAGATCTGGCAGACCTTTGAACACACGATCGGTGGCGACGCGGGTTTCGTGCAATGTGGGGTCGTCTTCGCTGTCGGACCGAAGGACGCCGACTCGATCCGTGCGACCGTCGCGATGCATCAGCGCATCGGGATCGACGCGCACATCCTGTCGGTCGCCGACATGAAGAATCTCGATCCGCAGATCTCGACCGACGGCCTCTCGTGCGGCGCGTTTGAGCCGGGAGGCGGCTACGCCGATCCGGCGCTGGCCGCGGCGAGCTACGCCGAAGCCGCGCAGGAGCTCGGCGTCGAGATTCTGCGCAAGACGACCGTCACCGGTCTGAAGATCGACCGCAGCAAAATCGCGGGCGTCACGACGTCTGCCGGCGACATCTCGTCGCCCGTCGTCGTCAACGTTGCCGGCGTATGGGGCGGCCACATCGCGGAAATGGCTGGCGCGCACATTCCGATCAAAGCCAGCCGTCATCCGGTGGTGTTGCTGCGGCGGCCGACGGCGTGGCGCAATCCGACGCCCGTTTGGGCGGATCTTTTGACCGGTTGGTACTTCAAGCCCGAGCGCAACACCGGGATGATGGTTGGCTCGCTTGCCGATACGGCTGACGACGTCGATCCGGAGAATCACGCGACGACGCCGACGTTCGAGGAGATCGAAGAGTACTCGGGCGGCGCGCTGACACGATTTCCGGTGCTCGAAGAAGGCGCCGCCCAGGGCGGCTGGGCCGGGCTGTACGACGTCACACCCGACTGGCAGCCCGTGATCGATCGCATTCCGCACGTCGAGGGATTTTTCTGCGCGGTCGGAATGAGCGGCCACGGCTTCAAGATCGCGCCCGCGATCGGTCAGGCCGTCGCCGAGCTCGTGCTCGACGGCGCGTGCAAGACGTACGACCTCAGCCTCTTCCGCTACGCGCGATTCGAAGAGCACCGCTCCAGCCGCGGCGCCTATGGCTTCGGCATCGTCGGCTGAAGAGAAGACGCCGGGAGTCTTTTTCGAGTGACGCCTGCGAAAAAGACTCCCGGCGTCTTTATTCTCCTTCTGAGCGCCTTCAGCCTCGTCGGCTACGTGCTGCGGACGAACATCTCGGCGGCCTCGCCGTTCATGATGGCGGACCTGCATCTGGACAAGATTCAGATGGGGCAGGTGTTCAGCGCGTTCATGGTCGGGTACGCACTGTTTCAGGTGCCGTGGGGCGTGTCCGGCGATCGACTCGGGCCGGGACAGACACTGACAGCGGCGGCCGTGCTCTGGTTCGCGACGACGCTTCTGACGGGGCTCGTGCCGGGAATCGTCGTGCCGGCGGGCGTCGCCGCGCTCGTCGCGCTCATCATCATTCGATTCGTCCTCGGTGTGGGCGAAGCCGCGGCGTACCCGCTCGCGTCACGCGCCATCGCGAGCTGGATGCCCGCGTCGAGCCGCGGATTCTCCTTCTCCTGGCTCATCGTCGCCGCGGCGGCGGGCTCGGCGTTCACGCCGCCGCTCGTTTCGTGGGTCATGGTGCACGCGGGATGGCGACCGTCGTTCTACCTCTGCGCTGTCGTCGCCATGGCGCTCGCGATCTGGTGGCGGCAGTCTGCCGGCTCGCGTCTCGATCGCGAGCTCACTGGCGCGGCCGACGCCAGCGCGCCTGGCGTCTCGTGGCTGACGATGCTCGCCAACCGTGACGTCGCGCTACTCTCGGCGAGCTACTTTCTCGACAGTTATCTGCTCTTCATGTTCTTGTTCTGGCTCTACACGTATCTCGTGGAACAGCGCGGCTTCACGATCATGCAGAGCGGGCTCTACACGGGACTGCCGTTCGCCGTCGCGATGGTGTTGGTGCCGATCGCGGGCTGGCTCTGCGATCCGTTGTCAGCGCGCCTTCGCCGCGGCTGGGGCCGACGCGTCATCGGGATGGGCGGACTCATCCTGTCGTCGATGTTCCTGCTCGTGGGCACGGACGTCTCGAGCCCGGTGCAAGCGCTCGCGGGCCTCTCACTCGCGGTGGGATTTCTGTTCTGCACGGAGCCGGCGTACTGGTCGACGTCGATGGACCTCGGCGGCGCGTACGCCGGCACGGTCGGTGGCGTCATGAACATGGCCGGCAACCTCGGCGGCGTCGTGTCCACGGCGCTCGTGCCGATCCTCGTGAAGTATTTCGGCTGGCCGTTTGCGTTCGAATCAGCCGCCGCGCTCGCGCTTGTCGCCGCGGCACTCTGGCCGCTGATTCGAACGTCGAATTCAATGACCCAATGACCCAATTGGACGTACCATCGCCCCACCGGAGGCTCCGATGAATCGACGAGACTTCCTTCGCGACGCGGCGATGGCTGGCGTGGCCGCGGGTTCGACCGCGTTTGTCACCGGTTCGACAAACGTCGAAGCCCAGGGCTCAACTCCTCCGCTCGCGCATCAAGGCGACAAGCGCGTCGTCCGCGGTATGAAAGCCGTGGCGAGCAGCCAGCACCCCATCGTCACGCAGACGATGATCGACGTGTTGAAGAGCGGCGGGAACGCGGTCGACGCGGCGATGGCCGGCGCGATCACGCAAGCCACCGTGCAGCTCGACATGACGAACCACACGGGCACGGTCTCGTTCATCTACTGGGAAGCGAAGACCGGCAAGACGTACCAGCTCAACAGCATGGGCACGCTGCCGCCGAATCTCCCGCCATTCCGGACCTACCCGCCGGGACTCGACGGCGTCGCTGCGGGCGCGCCGATGTCGTGCATTCCCGGATTCATGCCGGGCGTCTCGGCGATTCACGCGCGCTTCGGCAGCAAGCCGTGGAAGGCGCTCGTCGAGCCTGCGATTCCGTGGGCCGAAAACGGCCACCAGATGGACGAGTTCACGCGATCGGTCCTCGAGTACGAGATCGCGGGCAACACGTTCTTTCCGTCGATGCGCGCGATCTACGCGCCGAACGGCTTCACACCGTCGGTCGGCGAGCTCTGGAAGAATCCTGCGCTCGCGAAAACGCTGCGACGGCTCGCCGACGAAGGTCCGGAGTACTTCACGAAAGGCGAGTGGGCACAGCACTTCGTCGCGACCGCAAACCAGCTCGGCTGGAAGATTCAGCTCTCCGACATGACCGCGACGCCGCCGCGCTGGCAAGAGCCGATGCGCTGGTCGTACAAAGGCTACGACATCGTCCAGCCGTCGGCGCCCGAGCGGCAGGGACTGTTCTGCAACATGGTGCTCGGGATGCTCAATCATCTCGACATCACGAAGCTCGGGCACTTCACGGAATCCGCCGAGTCGCTCTACTACTTCGCGCACGCGCTGCGGCGCGCCGAGTTCGAGCTCGGCATGCTCTCCGATCCGGAGCAGTTCGGCGTGCCGATCGAGACGTGGACATCCGACGAGTTCCACGCGCACCTCGCCGCGATTCTCAAGAACTCGAGGCCGAAGCCGGGCACGGATCTCACGCGGCACATCGAGTACACGTCGTACCGATCGAACCTGCAGGCGTTCGGCTATGCGGCGAGCGCGACGTCCGCGGAAGTGCGTCAGCCGGCCGGCAGCTGCGAGCTGACGTGCGTCGATGAGCAGGGCAACTGGGTGCAGATGATGGACACGCTGCAGTCGGGCGGCATCGCCGGCATCGCGGTCGACGGTGTGCCGATGTGCGGCAGCCATTGTGTCTTCGACACGCAAGCGGCGATCAGCGGTTGGCTCGGCGTGCCCGGCAATCGCATGCGCTCGGTCATGGGCAACACCATCGTGTTGAAGGACGGCAAGCCCGTGTACTCGATGGGCACGCCGGGAAACGTGCACTGCACGATCCCGCAGATGCTGTCGAACATCATCGACTACGGAAAAGATCCGTACGAGGCGGCGGTCCTGCCGCGCATGCTGCCGATGCGCAGCGATTTCACGATCGAAATGGAGACGCGTCTGTCTGACAAAGTCCTGCGCGACCTCGTGAAGCTCGGCGCGAAGCTCAAGCCGCTGCCGCCATTCGACTTCCATATGGGATCGTTCCAGCAGGCGTGGCGCGATCCGAAGACGGGCCAGCTCAGCGCGTCGACCGATCCGCGGCGCGCCGGAATGGCGATGGGGTACTGATACTTGAAAGTCGGGAAGTCGGGAAGTCGGGAAGTCGGGAAGTCGAGAAGTCGGGAAGTCGGGAAGTCGGGAAGTCGGGATAAGCTCCCCCGAATGAAAAGGCCTGTCGTCGTTTCGGCCCTGACGTTTGCCGCAGTCGTTGGGGTACGGCTCATCCTCGCGGGACAGTCGGCGCCGCCATCGGCTTCAGCATGGGCGTACGGCGTCGCGCCCGCCGGCGCAGCCGCAGCGCCGGGGGGACAACGCGGCGGTGGTGGAGGTGCCGCGCCCGCTGACGATGGATCGCCGAAGCATGTGCCCGGCAGCACGCAGGCATTCACGACCGCGCAACTTCGCGACAGCTTCGACATCGCCGACTGGTTTCCCGAGGATCATCCCAAGCCGCCAGACATCGTGATGACCGGCCGGCGTCCCGACGCGCGCGCGTGCGGTCTCTGCCACTACCCAAACGGCCGCGGCCGGCCAGAGAACGCTGGCATCGACGGCTTGCCCGAGGCGTACTTCGTGCAGCAGATCCAGGATTTCAAACACGATCTGCGCAGGAGCGCCGAAACGCGCAAGACCAACACGACGCTCATGGCGAGCATCTCTAAAGCGATGACCGACGATGAAGTGAAAGCGGCGGCGACGTATTTTGCATCGCTCAAGCGTGCGTCCTGGATTCGCGTCGTCGAGTCCGAGAACGTGCCCAAGGCACGGTTATCGGGCGGAATGTTCGTGCCGTCCGGCGCGGTCGAGCTTGAACCGCTCGGCGATCGCATCATCGAGATGCCCGAGCAAACCGATCTCACGGACCTTCGCGATCCGCGCTCCGGTTTCGTTGCGTACGTGCCTGTCGGCAGCCTGAAGAAAGGCCAGGCATTGGTCACGACCGGCGGCAACGGCCGGACGATCGCGTGCGGTGTGTGTCACGGCGCGGACCTGACCGGACTCGGTCCCGTGCCCGGCATCGCGGGACGATCGCCGAGCTACCAGGGCCGTCAGTTGTTCGACATGCAGGCGGGCACGCGCAGGGGCGTGTGGACCGATCTGATGAAAGGCGTCGTCGCGAAGCTCACACCCGATGACGTGATCGCGATTACCGCGTATTCGGCGTCGCGGCCGATCGCGGCGAAGTAGCGCGCCAGCCTCTCCAGATCTTGCGCCACGTGACGAGGTGGCCGAAGAGCGCCGCCGGCACGAGCACGCCCGGCAGCCAGATGTACGGCGCGTGAGCCACCCAGGTGTTGAGACGATCGGGACCGAAGGCCGCGAACATCGGCAGTGAGGCAACGGCAATTCCGACGATGTTGACGAGCAGCAACGTACCGATGATGTTCCAGGCGCGAATGAGGCCGTAGGATGCCCGTCCGCGAGCCGCAAGCCATGCGACGGGGATCGCGAGCGCGCCGGTCACGATGTCGAAGTTCCGGCCGCTGAAGGACATCTGCTCCGGCATCAGTCCGATGCTCGCCGCGCGATGCATGACCAGCTCGAGCGGCAAGCGGAAGCTCTGATACCCGATAATCAGGGCGAACGACAGCCGATCCACGACCCGCGTGCCAACCGGGGAGAACGCCGTCACGACCGCGATCAGGATCGCTCCGCCGACGACGAACATCATCGGCGGCGGCACATGATTCCAATCGGCGAGCGCGCCACTTGCGGAGAGCGCGAGCTCCATGGCCATCACCGCTGTCACCACGATGCCTGCGCCAAGCGGCGACGTGCCCGCCTTCGCGAGCAGGACGACGATGCACGCGGCCACGACGATCGCGATCGTCGCAATCCCGGTCGACACGAGCATGGCCACATCCTACGCCACGGATCGCGGCATCAACCGGCCCAAGGCCGCGACGGATGGCGGCTGCGCGCTGAATTCGATACCATGGCGTGGTGCAGAAATCGCGGCCAACTCAGAACAAGCGAGCGCGCGAGCGCGCGCGACAGGAGAAGCAGCAACAGAAGGCTGCGCGCCGCCTCGAGGCGAAGCAGCGCAAAGCCTCAGCGCCTGGGCCCGCCTCCGGCGAGGACCCCGACATCGCCGGCATCGTCCCCGGACCCCAACCGTCGCCGTGGGGCGACGACGAGGAAATCTAGGTTTTCGCGGCCGCCTTCTTGCGCCGCGCTTTGGCAGGACGTTCCGGCGCGGGCTGATCGGTCTTGCTGAGCGCGACCATGTCGGTGATGAACATGCGCCGGCCGTGTTCGTCGAACTCGATGACAGTGTAGCGCTCGTCCGACGACGTGATGGTCCCGGCGCCGTAGTCCGCGTGCGTCACGCGATTGCCTGCACCAAACCCTTTCACGTAGCCTCCTGAGCGGCCCTAAGCATATCCCGAGCGGGCCTAAAACAACACGCGCCGGCCGGGCCCGAGGGCCAGACCGGCGCGCAGCCGTACTTGAGCGGACTCGGGCCTACCAACGCGGCTCACGACGGCGACCGCCAAAGCCGCCGCCACCGCCACGGTTGCCGCCGCCACCGCCACCGCCGAACGAACGTCCACCCCCGCCGCCACCCGGCACCTGCGGTCTGGCCTCGTTCACGGCCAGTCTCCGGCCATCGACCTCGGCCGTGTTGAACTTCTCGATCGCTGCGCGCGCGCCGTCTTCGGACTCCATCTCCACGAACGCGAAGCCGCGCGACTGTCCGGTCGCCTTGTCCCGCATCACGCGGACGGACTGCACGGGCCCCGCCTGGTTGAACAGGTCCTCGAGCGTGCGCTCCTCGGTCGAAAACGGCAGGTTGCCGACGTAGAGTTTGCGATTCATCTTCGTTGCTCTCTCACTTCTCTGGCTCCGCGGATAGAGCGGAGGTGACGCCTCGAACGGCGCCGGTCAATTAGCCAAGTGGACCATCCACAAACTGCTGCAGGGCGAGAGGGAACGAGAAATGAGGCCTCGATCGGCTCGGGCGATGCGGCGGGGCTAAACGTTACTCTTCCACCATACCGCCTGGAGAACCGGCGTGCAACTCCCGGGCCGGAGTTGACTACTCGCGACGCAACACGGTCATCGGATCGGCCGAAGCAGCCAAACGCGCCGGTCGGTAGCATGCGGCCAGAGAGACCGTCGCGAGCATGACGGCGACGAGTGCCAGCGTTGCCGGATCGGCCGCCGACACGCCGAACAGGAAGCTGGCGATCGCGCGGGCTGCAAACGCCGCGACGACGACGCCCGTGACGATGCCGATCGCGGTGATGCGCAGGCCGCTGGCCAGGACGAGCCACGCGATGTCTCGACGCTCGGCACCCAAGGCCGCGCGGACCGCCATCTCCCGGCGGCGTTGCGACACGGCGTAGGACATTGTCCCGAACACGCCGAGTGCGGCAAGGAGCAATCCCGCGACGCCGAACGCGGTGAAGAGCATTGTGATGAATCGCACGGGCTCGACGAACCGCGCGACATCAGCTTCGACTGTGCGGACTTGATCGAGGACGAGCGATGGATCGATCGCGCGTACCGCGCCCTGAAGCGACGCGACCAGTGGCGTCGCGTTGGCGTGCGCGCGCAGGACGAGCGAAAGATGCGCGGCGGGAAACTGCGCGTACGGTACGTAGATGCGCGAGACGACGAACCCGTGCATCGCGCTGGCGCGAATGCTGCCGACGACGCCGACGATCGTCGCTTCGGGCGCGCGATCGGCCGGGGTTCCGAGCCGCACGACCTCGCCGATCGGGCTGCGATCGGGCCACGTGTGGCGCGCGAACTCGTCGTTGATGATCGCGACGAGCGGCGCGCCGGCCCGATCGGTACCGCCAAACACGCGGCCCTGGCGGACTGGCACGGCCATCGCGTCGAAATATTCCGGGCTGACCGCTTCGACGGCGTTCGGCGCTCCGCTCGTGATCACGGCGTCGTCGCGCGCTGGCAGCGTGAACTGCAGTTGGGCGCCCGTGCCGCGCGAAAGCACCCACGCCGTGGCACCCGCTGAGGCCACCGCTCGGTCCTGGTGGAGACGATCGAAGAGCGCATCGCTCGCGGCCCGCCACTGGTCCGCCGTGCGGTAGCGGATGCCGCTGAACGTCAGGTCGGCGCGGATCGCGCCGGCGGGATTGAACCCCAGATCGACGTGCTCGCGGTTGGCGAGCGATTGCAGGAGCAGCGCGGCGCCGGACGCGAGCACCACGGCGCTCGCGACCTGCACGGCGACGAGCGCCGCGCGCCATCGCCCGCGCGCCCGATGATCGGTCGCGCCACGCGTGCCTGCGGTCTGCAGCGCCGTGTGCGGCGCGGTGCGTGCGGCGCGCAGGGCGGGGACGACGCCGGTGAGCACACCCGTGAGCATCGAGATCGCCGCGGTGAATGCGAGCACCGCGAAGTTCAACTGCGGATCGATGGCTTCGGGAAAATTGTAGAGCCCGCGCGCCAGCTCGATGCCCCAAAGCGTGAGGATCGTTCCGAGCACGCCGCCCGCGAGCGCGAGCACGAGGCTTTCGGTGAGCAACTGGCGGACGAGCCGCGCGCCATTCGCGCCGAGCGCAATGCGCACCGCCATCTCGTGGCCGCGCCGCGTGCCGCGCGCGAGCAGGATGTTCGCGATGTTCGCGCACGCGATGAGCAGCACGAAAGCGACCGCGCCCTGCATCATGAGAAACGCGCCGTGCGAGTCCTGTCCGTGCATGCGCGCGAGGAGCGTCGGAAACATCTCCCAGCCCGCGTTCGTGCTGGAATGCTCGGCAGCCAGGCGCGCGCTCACTGCCGAGATCTCCCGGCCGGCGTCGGCAAGGGTGGCGCCTGGCGCGAGCCGCGCGTACGTCGTGAACCGGCGATCGGCCCGACCTGCTCCGGCGATCCGGGCCGCCGGCAGCGTCATCCACACGTCGGCGTCCGGATCGAAGCCCGGCGGCATCACGCCCACGATCGTCCGCGGCTGGTCGTCGACGTGCACGACGCGACCGACAGCGGCGGGATCGGCGCCGAGCTCCTGGCGCCAGAAGCGATCGCCGAGCACAATCGCGCGGTCGTCGTCGGCGTCGCTGAGCACGCGGCCGGATCGGGCACCGATTTGCAGGACGCTGAAGAACGCCGGCGTGACCATGCGCGCCGACCAATGCGCGGGCGTCGCCGCCTCGCGAATCACGATCTCATCGTCGACCGTGAGCGCGGGCGATTCGAGCGCATGCGTGGCCGCCGCGAGATCGATTGCATCGGGCGCGGAGATCGGCACCTCCGACAGATCGCGTGGGTGATTTCGCGACTCGACGAAGACGATGCGCGCGGCGCCCGGGTAGATGAGGCGAGGGAAGTCGATGGCCGCCACCAGGCTGAATACGGTGGCGTTGGCGGCGATGCCGATGGCGAGCGAGCCGATCGCGACGAGCGTCACGCCGGGCTCCCGCCAGAGACTTCGCCGAGCGACCTTCAGGTCCTGCCGCAGCGCCTCGAGCATCCGCCCCGGCTCAAGGATACCGGCATTCGCGGGTAGCGAGCGGGCGTGGATCCCCCACGTCCGCTCGTTCTCTCGGCTGAGGGGTTGCGCGATCGGGGAGGGCATCTGGCAGCACGAGCGTTGTGAGCTCTGCAGCTCGTGCTGCCGGATGCCCTCCCCGATCGCGCACCGACAGCGCGGAAGATCGACCATGCTGCGGTTACGGTTGACCGCTCTCCTGTAATTTGGCTCCCTCTGGACGTGTCAGCGAGCGGACGTGGAGGATCGCGAGACATGAGCTGCAGAGCTCATAACGCTCATGTCTCGCGATCCTTCACGCCCGCTCGCTCTCTCCCTCGGCTGAGGGTTGCGCGATCGGGTAGGGCATCCGGCAGCGCGAGCGTTGTGAGCTCTGCAGCTCGTGCTGCCGGATGCCCTCCCCGATCGCCCACCGACAGCGCGGAAGATCGACCATGCTGCGCTCAAGGTTGTCCACTCTCCTGTAATTGCGCTTCGGCGCCTTGAAAGAGCGCGCGCAGCGCGCGAATCACCAGCCGAATGAACAGGACGATCACGACGAGGCACACGACGACAATGGACGCCGCGATGAACGGATGCCGCGTCGAAAACCACGTCAGGAAGATCGCGAACGCGTCCTCGAGGAAACTCAACGTCGCATTTGAAAACGGCTCAGGCGACGTCGTCACCGCCACGCGCGCCGCGGTCTTGCCGCCGTGCGCGGCGAAGGCGATGGTCGCGCCCAGTGCCGTGGCGAGCAGCTGCCAGCCCGGGCCGAGCGGCGACGCGGCCGCATACGCGAGCAGCGCGCCAACCGGCACGCGGACGAACGTCTGAAGCGCGTTCCAGACGAGATCGAACACCGGCACCTTGTCGGCGACGAACTCGATCGCAAACAGAAAGATGCACGCGCCGATCACCCACCAGCTGTCGATGAGGCTGAGCGAGGCTGGCAAGGCGATCGCGCCTGCGCGCGAGAGCAGCCCCAGCGTGGCGACCGTGCCGTAGACGTTCAGGCCGGCGGCAAAGCTCGTCGCCACAATCAACGCGACCAACTGCTCGGGATTCAAAGACATCGGCGATGGGAGTCGGATGATTGGCGATTGAATTGAGAGATCGCCCGATTGTAGATTACGAACAGAGATGCCGCGCGTGTTCCGAGTCGTCCTGGCGATCGCGTGCGCCGTCGGGCTGATGCCTGGTTGGGCCGCCGCGCAGACCGCGCAGCAGGTCTACGCTGTCGTCGTCGACGGTGACGGCTACCCCGTTCGCGGGCTGTCTGCCGAGGACTTCTCGTTGCGCGACGGATCAGTCCGGCAAGCGGTGCTCGGCGCCGAGCCCGCCACCAATCCCGTGTGGCTCGCGGTCGTCGTCCAGGGCTTCAAGTCCGCCGATCTCCCACAAGTGCGCGCGGCGATTGAAGCGATCGCCTCGACCACGCGGAAAGGCCCCGCCGGCAGCCATGTCGGCGTGATGCGTCCGGCCTCCGCGGCTTCGTCGTGGCGCGATCTCGCGTCGGGCGTGTCCGACGCGGACTGGCAATCGCTCGTCGATGGTCCGGCACCATCCGTGCTCGACGCGATCAGTCAGGCCGCGGTCGCGCTTCGCCAGGCGCCGACCGATCGTCGTGCAGTCGTGTTGCTGATCAAGCGATCGGCATCGAGCGCGCTCGTCGAGTCGCGCGGCCTGCTCACCGATCAGTTGTTCACCGCGGGCGCCGCGCTCTGGACCGTCGAGGTTGCGGCGGCGTCGGGGTCGGGCGCCGCTGGTGCGTCCTCGTCAAACCTAGTGAAACTCGACGATGTCTTGAACGATGCGACGAAATTCACCGGGTCGCTTCGCGAGCGGATTGCCGATACTCCCGGGATGATCCCGATAACCGAGCGCGTCGCCAATCTGATCCTCGCGCAATATGTCGTGACCTACCTGTGGCCGAACCCGATGTTGAGCACGTTCAGCATCGCGACACGTCACGACCGCGGCGACGTGCTCGTTCCTGCGTGGGCGCGCTAGTCAGATTGGATCGATAATGAGGGGCCAGCGCCCCCGGTCGGTTGGAGCCACCCGTGCGAGTTCGTCTGTCTCGGCCCGCTCTTCCAGTAGCGATCGTTGCGACCGCGCTCGTCGCGCTCGTCGCGACTGGTATTCATCACGTTCAAGCGCAAACGTCGACGCTGCGGCTCAGCACCGTGCTCGCGGATCTCGCCGCGGTGTCGACGTCGCGACCGCTCGCGGCGCCGATCGCCCCTGGGGCGTCTCGCGCTCCGGCGTTCGACACGCTGCCGGTGTCGGTGCGCGATGCGATGCGCGGTCGACACCTGCGAATGGATGACAGCGGCAGCGTGCAGGTCACCGTGCTCGTGAGTCAGGTGACCGATGCGACGGTCGCGCAGCTTGCGGCGGCTGGCGCGACGATCGAGATCGCGGACGCGGTGAGCCGTCGCGTCCAGGCGCGCGTCGCGCCGGGTTCGCTCGCGTCGATCAGCGCGCTGCCATTCGTCAACTTCGTACAGCTGCCGCACTACGCCGTGCGTCGGACGGGAGCGGTGACGACCGAGGGCGACAAGATCATCAGCGCCGACATCGCCCGCCAGCAGTACGGCGTCGACGGGACGGGCATCCATATCGGCGTGATTTCCGACGGGTTGAAGGGCGTCTTTGCGAGCGGCTGCACGACGTGTTCGGGCGTGGCCGGCGGGCCGATCGCGAGCGGCGATCTTCCGGACTCCACCGGCACGCGCGTCGGCAGCGTGCTGACGACGTCGAGCGGCGGGATCACGGGCACGTCGTTTCAATCGAATCACGATCTCGAGGGTTTGCCGCCGACGTCGCCGCCATGCGGATTTCCAGGCGCGGGCGCGGAAGGCACGGCGCTCCTCGAGATCGTCCATGACATCGCGCCGGGCGCCCAGCTGGCATTCGCGAACTTGGACACCGATCTGGCGTTCAATCAAGCCGTCAATTCGCTCGCGTCCTCGAACGACGTCGTCGTCGATGACATCGGATTCTTTGGATTTGCGTACGACGGGACGAGCAGCGTGTCCGCCAACACCGCGAGCGCGCTCAACAACAACGCCAATCGCATACGCGCGTACGTCACGGCTGTCGGCAATGATGCAAACGATCACTATCTCGGGACGTACGTGCCGTCGAGCACCGACATTGGCAACCTCGCCAACGTGGTGAATCCCGGGCACGTCCACCTGTTCCAGGGCACGAGCGAGACGACTGACGTGCTGGCGCTCGGCGCGCAGCCGCACGACATCATCTCGCTGCCGACGGCCGGTGAGGTCGTGATTTTCCTCACGTGGGACGATTCGTTCGGCCACTCGGGCAACAACTACGATCTGTATCTGATTCGGCAGAGCACCGGACAGGTCGTGGCGCGCAGCATCGACGTGCAAGCGGGATTGCAGGATCCTGTCGAGGCCATCGACTACACGAACACGGGGCAGAGCGACTCGTTCCAGGTCGTCGTTCAAAACGTGCGCGACTCGGCGGCGCCGCGGAATCTCAACCTGTTCATGTTCGAGCCGGAATGCGCGCAGGACGGGCCGCGTCCGGTCGCGGCCGGCCATCACGAGCTGCACAACTACAACACGCAAACACGAAGCGTCAGCGCGCAAGGAGACGCCGGCGGATCGCCGGTCAGCGTGATTTCTGTCGGCGCGATTTGCTCGGCGTCTGCAAATGCCGCGACCGCGTTCCCAAGCAGTGAATCGTGCAACGACACCACCCATCAGACGATTGAGTTTTTCAGCAGTCAGGGACCGACGATCGACAATCGGATGAAGCCGGACATCTCCGGCATCGACGGCGTGAGCATCACCGGTGCCGGCCAGTTCGAGTTGCCGTTTTTCGGCTCGTCCGCGGCCGCGCCGCATGTCGCGGGCGCGGCGGCCCTCACCCTTCAGGCCGCGGCGTGTCTGATTTCTGGCGCCACATCGGCGGCCGATCCCGCCTCGGCGCGCACGTCACTGCGCAACATGGTCGTGTCGAATGCGACGCCGATCGGTGGCGGTCCGAACAACGCGTTCGGGTCGGGACTCGTCAACGCCTTCGCGTCGGTGAAGAAAGCGCTGCCGGCGCTCACGGGGCCACCTGCGCTCGTGGTGAGCGGCAACGCTCCTGGCGGCGCGAGCCTGTCGCCATCGCAGCTCGGCTTCACCGATCCCGATCAGTGTCCGATGACGCGGCTCACGTGGACGGGCGGCTGCGGCTCGAGTCCCGGCTCGACGATGACGTGTCCGTTCGGGACGACGAGCGTCAGCGTCGGCGCCAGCAACAACGGCGTCTCGTTTTCCGACACGACGCCGATGCAAGTCACGGTCACGAATTTCGGCGTCACGGCGTCGCCTGGCTCGCTGACGGTCGCCGCAGGACAAACGGCGACGTTTCGTGTCACGCTCGCCGCGCAGGGTGGCGCGTTTTCGAGCGCGATCAACCTCGCGTGCGGCAATCTGCCGACCGGCACGGGCTGCACGTTCAGTCCCTCGTCGCTGTCTCCTGGCGCTGGCACGATCGATTCGACGTTGACGATCACGACCACGTCGCGATCGCCGAGTCTGGCGCGAGTGTCGATGGCGCGCGTAGAAGGCGCGCTGAGCTTGGGGTTGATGGTCGCCGCAATTGCCGCAAGCCGTCGGCGCAACCGCATCGTGTTGCGCGCCGCGACAGCCATCGTCGTCCTTGCGTTCATTCAAGCCGCGTGTGGCAGCGGCAACAACGGTTCCCAGTTGCCGGCTCCCACGCCATCGCCGACAACGTCGCCGACGCCAACGCCGACTCCCGGACCGCCGGCCGCGGCCGTGTCGCCATCGAGTCTGACGTTCGGGAGTCAGCTTCTTCAGTCGCCGAGCGCGGCTCAACCCGTGACGCTCACGAACTCCGGCGGGGCGGCGCTCTCGATCTCGAGCATCACCACGGCCGGCGATTTCTCGCAGGCCAACACTTGCGGCTCGTCGGTCGCGGCCGGCGCGAATTGCACGATCTCGGTGACGTTCACGCCGACGCAAACCGGCGTGCGCTCGGGCAGCCTGACCATTACTGACAGCGCGTCGACGAGCCCGCAGGTCGTCGCGCTTTCGGGTACCGGAGCCGTTCCGGCTGGCGGCACACCCGCCGGTACCTACCAGATTGCTGTCAGCGGCACGTCAGGCGCGCTGGTGCAGTCGATGACGGTGACGCTCGTCGTGCAATAACGCGCCGCCGATCGATCACCGTGCTTCCCACCGCGGCCGCGAGACCGCGGCGACTGTGTGCAGCAGCGCATCGCTGGGATCACCGTGATGCCGTCCGTTGCCCGACCGCACGACTTCGCGCGCGAGGTCGCTCAGCGACAGGATGCCAATCGGCGCGCCTTGTTGATCGACGACAGGGACGCGATGAATCTGTCGGTCCATCATCAGTTGCTGCGCGTGCGGCAGCGCGTCCTCGGCGTGGCACGACGCGAGCTCGCGCGTCATGAACGCGTCGATCGGAATGTCGGCGAGCCGGCGTCCTTGAAAGTACGCGGCCATGCACACGTCGCGATCCGTGACGACACCCGCGAGGCGTCCGTCATCGTTGACGACCGGAATGATGCCGCAGTCGTGCTCCCACATGAGCTTGGCCGCGTCGTTGGCGGTGTCATGGATGCTGCACGTGCATGGTGGCTGGGTCATGAGGTCTTTCACTCGCATGGAGGGACTCCTTTCACGCGGTCTCACACGGGCGCGCGAGGCCGTTTGATTCAAGGCGTGCTGGGGTCACGCCAAACAACCATTTTAGACGCAATCCTCGCGCGTCAAGCCGGCGCTGGCTCTATATTTGAGCGCATGCGTGTGACGTCCGTGGCAACGGCCATCGCGATCGTGATACTGGGTGCGTGGATTGCGCCGCGCGCTGTTGCGCAGCGTCCGACGACCGTGACCGCGTCGGCCGCGGGAAACGACCTGACGTTGGCCAATGGTCGCATCCGAGCGCACTGGCGCGTCGTCGACGGCAAGCTGACGTTCGTCGACTCGACGGATGTGACCGGCGCGCAACGCATGCCTGCGTTCGTTCAGCCGTTCGAGATCATTGTCGAGCGCGATCTTGCGATTACTGCCGGGCAGTTGGTGGTGACCAGTGCCAGAGTTGAGGATCTTCGCGCAGATTCTGCCTCGCCGCGCGCGGCGGACCGCGAGCCCGGCAAGCAAATCGTCGTGGCGCTCGCGCCGCCGGCTGGCGATTTCAGGTTCCTGGCGTACAGTTCGATCATCTGGCGCGCGATCATGCGCGAGGGCGCGAGCTACTGGCGTCAGGAGCTGACGATTGGACCGGCTCAGCAGCTGAGGACTGGTCCAGTGCCCGATAGACTGCCGATCACGGGCATCGTGCTCGTGGACGCGCGCGCGGCGAACGCGCGCGTCGAGGGCACGGTCCAGGGATCGCCCGTCGTCATCGGCGACGCGTTCGTCGGCTTCGAGCACCCGATGTCGACGTGCAGCGTGGATGGCGACACGTTCACGTGCCGGCTCAACCGCAGCGTGCCGCTCGCGGCGGGACAGACGCTCGACGTCTCGTCGGTCGCCGGGCTCGCCGAGCCTGGACAAATGCGGCGCGGCTTCCTCGAATATCTCGAACGGGAGCGCGTGCATCCGTACCGGCCGTTCTTGCACTACAACAGCTGGTACGACCTCGGATATTTCACGCCGTACACGGAGAAGGACGCGCTCGAGGTCATCGACGCGTACGGGCGCGAGCTCGTGCAGAAGCGCGGCGTCACACTGCGCTCATTCTTGTTCGACGACGGCTGGGACAGTCACACGTCGCTGTGGAAGTTCAACGACGGATTTCCGAACGGCTTCACACCGCTGAAGACGGAGGCCGCGAAGTTTGGTGCGGCGCCGGGCGTCTGGATGTCACCGTTCGGCGGGTACGGCGACCCGAGAAAAGAGCGGCTCGAGTACGGCAAGACGGAGGGCTTCGAAACGAACGAGCGCGGGTTCGCGCTCTCGGGACCTACGTACTACGAGCGATTCCGCGCGACGTGTCTCGAAATGATCTCCAAGTTCGGGATCAATCAGTTCAAGTTCGACGGGATCGGCCGCGCGACGGGCGTCGTGCCGGGTTCGAAGTTCGGCAGCGACTTCGAGGCTGCGATTCACCTGATTCGCGACGACCTGCGGTCCGTCAAGCCTGACATCTTCATCAATCTCACGACGGGTACGTGGCCGTCGCCGTTCTGGCTGCAGTACGCCGACACGATCTGGCGCGGCGGGGAAGATCACAGCTTCGCGGGCGTCGGAACGAAGCGCCAGCAGTGGATCACCTATCGCGACGCGCAGACGTACAAGAACGTCGTTCAGGCCGGTCCGCTGTTCCCACTGTCGTCGCTGATGCTGCACGGCCTGATCTACGCGCGCTACGCCAAGGACCTCGACACCGACCCCGGCAAGGATTTCACGTCCGAAGTGCGTGCCTATTTCGGGACCGGCACCGAGCTGCAGGAGATGTACATCACGCCGTCGCTGCTCTCGAGCGCGAATTGGGACGCGATTGCCGAGTCCGCGAAGTGGGCCGAGCGCAACGCCGACGTGCTCGCCGACACGCACTGGATTGGCGGGGATCCGGCGAGGCTGGAGGTCTACGGCCATGCGGCCTGGACGTCACGTCTCGGCATCGTCGTCTTGCGGAACCCGAGCGACAAGCCGACGACGTTTTCGCTCGACGCCGGCGCGGCATTCGAGCTGCCGGCCGGCGCCGTTCGCACGTTCGAGGCGCGATCGCCGTGGGCGGAGGACAGGGGCAACGCCGCAATGTCGCTTGTGGCCGGTACGCCGAAGGCGATCTCGCTCGCGCCGTTCGAGGTGCTGACGCTCGAAGCGAAGCCAGTCGCGACCCAGGCCGTGCCGCCGGCGACCACACGTCGCCAGCTGGTCGTGCGCGACGGTCATTTCGAGCTCGACGGGCATCCATATCAGATCGCCTCGGGCGAGATGCACTACGCGCGCATTCCGCGAGAGTACTGGCGCGATCGCATGAAGAAGGCGCGCGCCATGGGCCTCAATACGATCACGACGTACGTGTTCTGGAATCTGCACGAGCCGCGCCCCGGCGTGTTCGATTTCAGCGGCGATCTCGACGTCGCCGCATACGTGCGGACCGCGCAGGAGGAGGGGCTCAACGTGATCGTGCGGCCCGGCCCGTATGTGTGCTCGGAGTGGGATCTCGGCGGCCTGCCGGCGTGGCTGCTCGCCGATCATTCGATGGTGTTGCGCAGCAATGACGACAACTTCATCGCCGCGGCGACGCGCTACATGAAGCGACTCGGGCAGGAGCTTGCGCCGCTGCAGTCGACGCGCGGCGGCCCGATCATTGCCGTGCAGGTCGAGAACGAGTACGGTTCGTTCGACAACGATGCGGCGTACATGCGCCGCGTGCGCGACATGATCGTCGCGAGCGGCCTCGGCGAGGCGCTGCTCTACACCGCCGACGGCCCGGCGCAGCTTCCCGCAGGCACGCTGCCCGATCTTCCGGCCGTCGTGAACTTCGGCCCAGGCGGCGCCGAGCGCGCGTTCGCGGCGCTGCACACGTTTCGCCCGACGGGCCCGCTGATGAGCGGCGAGTACTGGGCGGGCTGGTTCGATCAGTGGGGGCAGGCGCACGCGCGGACCAACGGCGATCAACAGACGCGCGAGATCGATTGGATGCTCGGCCAGGGCGGATCGTTCAGCCTCTACATGTTCCACGGCGGCACGACGTTCGGCTTCATGAACGGCGCCAACATCGATCGCACCTACAAGCCGCAGACGACGAGCTACGACTACGACGCCGCACTCGACGAATCCGGCCGGCCGCAGCCGAAGTACTTCACCTTCAAGGACACGATCGCGAAGCACTTTCCCGATCTGACGCTGCCGGAGATACCGATCACGCCGCCGGCGATCGCCATTCCGCGCTTCGAGCTCACCGAATCGACGCCGCTCTGGTCCGCACTCGGTCGTCCCTCGCACAGCGACGCGCCAAAGACGATGGAGGATCTGGGGCAGTCGTACGGCTACATCCTCTATCGCACCAAGATCGACGTGGCCAGCGCGGGTGCGCAAGAGATCGTCTTGACCGAGCTTCACGATTACGCGCTGGTCTTTGCGAACGGCAAGCGCGTCGCGGTTCTCGATCGGCGGCTCGGCCAGGATCGCGCGACGATCGATCTGTCCGCCGGCGAGGTCACGCTCGACGTGCTCGTGGAAAACACCGGCCGCGTCAACTTCAAGAAGGACCTGCGCTTCGAACGCAAGGGCATTACGCAATCGATCACGCTGGCTGGAAAAGTGCTCACCGGCTGGGACATGTACACCCTGCCGATGACGGATCTCGCGGGCCTCGCGCCGGCGACGACGCTCGCTGACGGGCCGGCGTTCTATCGCGGCCAGTTCACGGTGACGCAGCTTGGCGACACGTTTCTCGACATGCGCGGGTGGGAAAAAGGTGCTGTCTGGATCAACGGCCATCAACTGGGCCGCTTCTGGCACATCGGCCCGCAGCAGACGCTGTACGTGCCCGGTCCGTGGCTGCGGCGTGGTGCGAACGACGTGGTCGTCTTTGATCTCGGCGGCCGCGGTCCGCGTTCGCTCTCCGGCCTCACGATGCCCGTTCTCGGCGAACTCGAACAGAGTGTCCGCACTGTGCGGTAGCGGGCGATCGCGGCTCGGCGCGCGGATCTTCTGTTACACTCGATTCGACCGAGATCGGAGGAGATGGCATGGACTCCCCGCAGTCGACAACCAAGACACATCACGACGAGCGCGAGCTCGCCGAGTTCATCCGCGCGGGTTCGAAGCGGCGGCCTGATCAGGCGTTCGGCGATTATTATTCCGGCCACAGCGCGTCGTGCGCGCTCGGCGCTGCATACGAGGCGATGTACCGGCTGCCCGATGAAGCCGGCGGTCAGCGGCCGACGCGCGACCTCGACTGGTTCTTCGATTGTCTCGACTCCGTGAAAGCGTGTCCCGCGGAGGGCTGCAAGAAGCGCATTTTCCTCGCCGCGATCATCGTCCACCTCAATGACGACCATCGCTGGTCGCGCGAGCAGATCGCCGAATGGCTCGCCGGCGCAACGACCACGGCCAAGCCCAAACCGTGAGCGTGTTTCGCACGCTCGATGAGATTGCGCCGCTGCCGATTTGGAACGGCATCCTCGCGCGCGTTGTCGAAGGCCGCGAAATCACGTTTGCGGTCGTCGAGCTCGAGCCAGGCGCCATCGCCGCGCTCCATCAGCATCCCAACGAACAGATCGGCCTCGTGCTGCGCGGCACGATGACGTTCAAGATCGGCGGCGAGACGCGGCGCCTGAACGTCGGCGACACGTACGAGATTCGCGGCGACGTTCCGCACGAAGCGACGGCCGGCCCTGACGGCGCGGTCGTGATCGACGTCTTCGCGCCCATTCGCGCCGACTGGCATCGATTCACGCCCGCCGATCCTCGGCCGTCGCATTGGCCGTAAGGCCCGGGCGACCGCCAGCCCACCGCTGGGGTATCATCGAATCAATCGCTCGAGATGCGTGATCTTCGTCGACGCGTCGATCGCCGTACGGTGTGGAGCGGAGTAGTCGTGCTCTCTGCCTGCATCGGCATCGGTCTCGGCGCGCAGCAGGCCACGCCGCCTCCCGCAGCTCCGGCCCCGCCGGGTCCTCCCGCGACGCCCGTCGCGTCGGAAAATGCGCCCGGCCCTGAATTCTTCAACGGCACCTGGGAGTACAACGCGGACTACAGCGTCAACGCGGCGACCGGGCGTCCCGAGCAGAATCCGCGCGGCGCGAACGGCCGGCGGACGCCGAGCTCGCCCGGCGCGGGTACTGGCGGCAGTCGTCCGCCCACTGGATCGGGCGGCGGGGCGGGCGGTGGTAGCGGCGGAACGGGCGGCGGGGGGTACGGCCCTGGCGGCCCAGTCGGCGGCGGTGTGGGCGGCGGCGGATTCGGCGGCTACCCGGGTGGCGGCGGGTTTGGCGGTGGTGGCGGCGGCTACACGGGCGGAGGTGGCGGCGGCGATCCGTACGGTCTCTCGATGATCGAGCAGGCGGATCTCAGGCGCGATCTCCTCGAGGTGCCGCAGACGCTGACGATCAAGGTTACGAGCGAGTCGGTGTCGCTCACCGACGACCTCGATCGCGAGCGGTCGTATCCGACGACCGGCAAGAAGCAGCACTACCAACTCGGCGCCGCGAGCTATGACGCCAGAGGCCGCTGGGACGGCCATCAGTTCTTCAAGGAGATCGAGGGCGCGCGCGGCTTCAAGATGAGTGAGACGTACTTCCTCAGCGAGGACGGCAAGCGCCTGTTCGTGATCATTCGCGTCGGCGATACCTCAAAGGACAAAAACGCTCCCATCGTCGGCTTCAATCGCGTATACGATCGCGTCGGCCAGTGAGCGGCCGAAGCGAGAAAGATCCGCACTCGAAAGGACGGAGGAGGAGATGGACAGTCGAGTAGTTCAAGTTGGCGGCCGACTTCTGATCGCGACAGCCCTGATCGCGCTGCCTGCGGCGTCGATCCGGGTCGTGGCGAAACAGAAGGATAAGGAGCCGCCCGCGATTTCCGGCATGTGGAAGCTCAACGTTGCTGCGAGCACCAATCCCAACGGCCCCGCGCCGAGCGCCGCGCCCACGCGTCGTGGCGGTGGCGGAGGCGGCGGTGGTGGCGGCCTTGGTGGCGGCGGTGACGCCGGCGTCGGCGGAGGCGGCGGAGGCGGCGGTGATACGGGCGGCGGCGGCGACGCTGGCGGTGGTGGTGGCGGTCGCGGCGGTGGTGGCGGCGGCGGTCTCGGCGGCAACAGCTCGACGGCAGGCTCGGACATGGGCGCCGACGAGAACAACCGGCTGCAGAAGGCGCTCGCTGGATTCCGCCAGGCCCCGGACATGATGGCGTTCAAGGCCGACCCTGGCACGATCGTCATCGCCTGGGATCCGGATCCCGCGAAGGGCAAGACGTGGAAGCACACGACCGACGACAAGAAGGCCACCGTGCCGACACCGTGGGGCCCGATGGAAGCGAAGGTCAAGTGGGACGGCCAGACGCTTCACCGTGAGCTCGTGATGAACAACGCCGGCGGCTTCAAGGTTGTCGAAGAGTACAAATTGAGCGCGGACGGCAAGCAGTTGACCGAGACGCTGAAAACGACCTCGGTGATGAGTCCGACGCCGAGAATTCAGCAGGTCGACATCAAGCGCGTCTACGACCGCCAGCAATAGAAAATGACGCCGGGAGTCTTTTTACGCGGAACGTAAAAAGACACCCGGCGTTTTTTTCCGTCGCGCTACTCCTGTTCGTTCCCATTCCCGCGCTCGCACAGATGTCGCACGACATGTCGGCGATGTCGGCTGGCTGGACGTGGACGTTCGACGGCAAGGCCTTCCTGAACTTCAACGCTCAAGAGCGCAAGTACACCGATTTCCATCAGATCGAATCGCAGAACTGGTTCATGACCGGAGCCTCGCGCCGGGTCGGGCGCGGCTCGCTCATGCTGCACGCGATGTTGAGCGCGGAACCGTGGACCTTCCATCAGTACGGCTCGGCGCAGGTGTTTCAGAACGGCGAGACGTATCAGGGCGCCGAGCTCATCGACTATCAGCATCCGCACGACTTCGTGATGATGGCGAGCGCGCGCTTCGAATGGCCGGTCGATCACGGCTGGCGACTGATTTTCGCCGGCGGCCCGGTTGACGGGCCGGCGCTCGGGCCCGAGGCGTACCCGCATCGCGCGTCGGCGGACATGAATCCGACGGCGCCGCTCTCCCATCATCACCTCGATTCGACGCACATCACGCACGGCGTGATCACCATGGGCGTTCGCAAGGATGCGATCACATTCGAGGCGTCCGCGTTTGCCGGTCGCGAGCCCGACGAGAATCGCGTGAACATCGAGTTCCCGCCGATCGACTCGTACTCGGCGCGGCTCTCATGGCAGCACGGCAAGTGGCAGGGCCAGGTTTCGGGCGGTCATCTGAAGTTTCCCGATCCAACCGAGTTCACCGACATCGATCGCTTGACGGCATCACTCAGCTACACCGGCAAGTTCAAGAAGCGCCCGCTCGCGGTATCGATGATGTTTGGGTTCAATCATGCGACGGCCTATCACGTCACGCTGCCGGCCGCGCTCGTCGAAGGGGAGTGGACGGTAGCGCCGGGACACACTTTCTTCACGCGCGCGGAAGTCGTGGAGAAGGATCTTCTGACCGCCGGCGGGTACGATCCCCCGGGCTTTCCACACGTGACCGTCACGTCGACGATTGGCGCGCTCACGGTCGGCTACGCTCGAACGATCGCGACGATGCCGAAGGGCCGGCTTCAGGGTCAGCTCGACGCGGGCGCGGATGCCACGGTGTACGCGGTCGATCCCAATCTCAAACCGTCGTACGGTCAGCCGTTTTCTGCGCATGTGTTTCTGCGCTACAAATTCGGGAACGCATCACCGGTCATGGATATGAGCCACAGGCCTTGACCGTCGCGCGCCTATTTTTTAACCTCTGACAGTCCGCGCTCGCCGCGGACCTTATCGCGAGTGGCTGAGGGATCAGGCCCGAAGACGCCACAGCAACCAGGCGGCAATCGCCCAGGTGCTAATTCCTGCCCGGATACCGGGGAAGATAACGCGAGGTTGGCAGCTCCAGCGCCAAAACCTGCACTCGTCCCACGGTCCGTGTTTTCTAACCAGCGCGCGTGACCGCGCGGGGGGACGGGTGTGGGAAAGTTTGTGGGAAAGTTAGAAGTCGAGAGCCAAGAGTTAGAAGTGGGCAGAGAGACAGTGCACTCAGCACACAGCACGCGGCGCTCAGCACTCCTGCTTGGCTACGGCAACGTGAACCAGGCGGTCGCAACGTGTCTCGAGCGCGAGCGCGATCGGCTTGCGGCGTTCGGGCTGCAGGTGTGGCCGGTGCGCGCGCTCGTTCGCGACCTCACGAAGCGGCGAAGCGGTCCGGCCGTGCCCCTGCGCACCGATCACGATCATCTGATCGATCGCGACATCGACGTCGTCGTCGAAGCACTCGGCGGCGTGGAGCCCGCGCGCTCGCTCGTGGTTTCGGCGCTCGCCGCGGGCATTCCCGTCGTAAGCGCGAACAAGACGCTCGTCGCCGCGCACGGTCGCGAATTGCGCCGGCTCGCGGCGGAGCACGCGACGACGTTCCTGTGCGATGCGGCGGTGCTCGCAGGCGTACCGTTTCTCGGATCGCTCGAGCGGCGGCCGCTCGTGTCGGACGCGCGGCGGATCGAGGCGATTCTGAACGGCACGTCGCACTTCGTCGTGTCGGCGATCGCGGGCGGGGCGACGTTCGACGTCGCGCTCGAGGAGGCACAGCAACGCGGCTACGCGGAGCCGGACAGTGCGGCGGACGTGAGCGGACGCGACGCGGCCGAGAAGCTGACGATTCTCTTGCAGCTCGCAGGCCGCGATGGCGTTGCCGTCGACCATCTCACGCGGCTCGGCATCGACGTGCTCGAGCCCGAGGATTTCGCGGCGGCCCGACGGGTCGGCGGCACGATCAAGCCGGTCGCGTTGGCGTCGCTCGAGCCGGACGCCCGCGGCGCGTGGGTCGGGCCGGCGTTCGTCGACGACGCGCACCCGTTCGCGCGCCTTCACGGCGTGACCAACGCCCTGCGGCTCACGACGGCGACGGGCTGTTGCACGTTCGCCGGACCGGGCGCGGGTCCAGCCGTCACAGCGGCGACGATCGTCGACGATCTCGTCGAATTGCTCAACGCGGGCCCGAGACAGTCGCGCGTTCGCACCGTCGCTGACGCAGCGTCAGACGCCTCGACGCTTGCTCAGCCAGCGACATCGCGCTGGTTCATTCGCGTGTCAGAAGGCTCCGGTCTCGACGCCGCTGACGTCGCCGAGTACCTCGCCGCGCGTCGCGCACCCGCGGTACGCATCGACGATCAGAACCGACGTGTCGTCTGTCTGACGTCGCTGGCAACCTGGCCGACGATCGCGGACGCGCTGGCCGCTGTGCGCGGCTGCGGCGCGCAGGCGATTGCGCTGCCCGTGGTCGAAGGCGGCCAAGGTGAGTAGCGCGCCGACGCTGACCGTCGTCAAGATTGGCGGCTCCGTGTTGACCGGGCACGAAGCGATTCGCCGCACGGCTGGGACGCTCGCGGCACGCGTCGCCCGCGAACGCGCCAAGCTGCTGGTCGTTGTTTCGGCCGAGCTCGGCCACACCGATCTTCTGTTCGACGAAGCGCGCGCGCTCTCGCCGGATCCGAGCGCCGCGGCACTCGATCTGCTGTGGTCCACAGGCGAGCTGCGATCGGTCGCGCTGCTCACGCTCGCGCTCGAATCGCTCGGCGTCGCCGTCCGCGCCCTCAACGTGCACGAGGCGGGCCTGCACAGCGACGGCCGCGAGCTCAGGCTCAATCCGCTCGCCGTTCGCGCCGCGCTCGCGCACTGTTCGATTGTCGTCGTTCCCGGCTTTCTCGCGACGCGCGAGCAGCGCGTCGTCACGCTCGGCCGCGGTGCATCGGACCTGTCGGCCGTGTCGCTCGCGATTCTGCTGCGCGCCGATCGCTGCGAGCTCGTCAAGGACGTGGACGGCTACTTCACGGCAGACCCCAACATTGATGCGCGCGCGACCCTGATTCCCGCACTCGAGTTTGAGGAAGCGCTTCGGCTCGCCGACGACGGCTGTCCGCTCGTGCAGCGTCAGGCGATCGCCGCGGCGCGCGCGGCCGGCTTGCCGCTCGTCGTCCGCAGCCTGACGAGCAAAGGCAGCGTGCTCCACGCGCGTCCCTCGGTCGACCGTCCGACGTCCCGACCTCTCGACTTTTCGACCTTCCAGGAGCAGTAGATGGAATTCGCGACACGCACGATCCACGCGGCACAACCGTCGGAGCCGGAAACCGGCGCCGTCATCGCGCCAATTTTTCAGACGACCACGTACGAGCAGATTGCGCCGGGGGAGAACAAAGGCTTCGACTACACGCGGACGAACAATCCAACGCGCCAGCGGCTCGAAGCGGTGCTCGCCGAGCTCGAGGGCGGCGGGCGCTGCGCGGTGTTCGGCTCGGGCCTTGCGGCCGAGCACGCACTGCTTGCCGCACACCTCAAGCCGGGCGACGAAATCATCGTGCCGGGCGACGTGTATGGCGGGACGTTCCGCATGCTGCACAAGGTGTTCAAGCCGATCGGTTGTCGGATCGCGCAAGTGGATTTCGCGGATCTCGCGGCGCTCGAGCGCGCGGTGTCCGCGAACTCCAAGCTCGTCTGGCTCGAGTCACCGACCAATCCGCGTCTGCTCGTGTACGACATCGCCGCCATCAGCCGCATCGCCCACTCGCAGGGCGCGCTCGTCGTCGTCGACAACACGTTTGCGACGCCGTACTTCCAGCAGCCGTTCTGCCTCGGCGCCGATCTCATCGTCCACAGCGTGACGAAGTATCTGGCCGGGCACTCGGACGTGATTCAGGGCGCGGTGATCGCGCGCGATCCGGCCGTCTTCGAGCCGATTGGATTTCTGCAGAATGCGCTCGGCGGTGTGCCGAGCCCGTTCGATTGCTGGCTCACGCTGCGCGGCTTACGGACGCTCGAGCTGCGCATGCAGCGGCACGCGGAAAACGCGATTGCGGTGGCCGACGCGCTCGTGCGGCATCCGCGCGTCAAGCGCGTGTACTTTCCGGGACTCACCGATCATCCCGGCTATGACATCGCCGTCAGGCAGATGACGGGCTTTGGCGGCATGGTCTCGTTCGAGCTCGACGGGACGCCTGACGAAGCGGTCGCGCTCGTGTCGTCCTTCAAGTACTTTGCGCTCGGCGAGAGCCTCGGGAGCGTGCGGTCGCTCGTGTGTCTGCCGAGCCGGATGACGCACAAGTCGATTCCGGCCGAGACGCGCGCCGCCCTCGGGCTTTCGGAAACGCTGATTCGGTTGTCCACCGGCTGCGAGAGTCCGCGCGATCTGGCGGGTGACGTCGAAAGCGCGCTCGACCGCCTGGGCGCGCGAACACCGGAGGCCGTCGCAGTGGCCGGCTAGATTAGGGCTCGCCGGAGTCGTTCTTGAACCAGGAGAGCGCGCCTGACGGGCAACGATCGACTTGCCCGGTAATGGTCGTCGTGTCCGAGTGCTGGAGTTCGATCCAGGGCTTCCGGCGTGGGTCAAAGACCTTCGGCAACCCGCGCCAGCACACACCGGAATGCTGGCAGACGTCCGGCTTCCAGACGACGGTCACCTCTCCGTTCGTGTAGTTGCGGGTCATAAAGCCAGTGTAGACCTGTCGTCGTCCGGGGTCCCGGGTCCGAGGTCCGGGTCCGCGGTCCGGCGTCGTGGGTGCACCGAGCACGCAGCACAAGCACCCAGCACCGAACTCCGACGCCCCCGCCGGTGTCAAACGAGCATGCGCAAGCTCTGGCTGGCGGTGGTCTTGCTATCCGTGGGCTGCGCCGGGGCGCCGATCAAGAAGCCCGACCTGGCGGCGCTGGCCGAGGCCGACGCGCTGGTGTTGCAGGGCTGCTACGACTGCCTCCTTGACGCCCACACGACGTATGTCCGGGTGGCGGTTGGGAAGGCGAGGCCGCTCGTCATCGCGCGGCTGTTCGAGGTCGATCTGCTCATCACGCTCCGTGAGAAGGAGCTCGCGCTCGACTGGTCGACGGCATTTTCCGAAGCGCTCGCGCTAGCCAAGGAGCTGCCGTCGACGGTCGAGGCGACCAGATACACGACGATGGTCGAGGCCGTGCCGCCGGACGATCTGGGCTGGCCGCGTCGCGAGACGCAGCAGTTTCGAAGTGCGCACATTCCGTACGTCTCGAAGATCACGGACGAACTGCAGTGGCTGAACACCGGCGCGCTCTCGGCGCCAGTGCGGCGATATCTCGCGCTCGCGATTGACTGCGCGTATCCAACGCGTCAAGGCGTGACCGGTCGCCCCAAGCGCCCGGACCTGCCCGCCGACGCGCCGCCGCTCATCGCGTATCGCACGGGCATCTGCATCGAGGTCTCGACAGACATCCTCAAGAAAGTTCGCGACGACGTGCCGCGCTTCGTCGAGACCGGCTACTTCATGAGCCGGCGCGCGCTCTTGACCGTCAAGCAGGACGGCGGCGGCAACGGTCGCGTGTGGCTCGACGAGAACTACAAGCGATTTCCAAGTTCGCCGTCGGTGACCTACCTGAGCGGCAACTTCAACCAGCTCATCGGCGATTGCCGCGCGGGTCTCAAGTTCTACGAGGAGACGCTCGCGAAGAAACCCGAGCACGAAGACGCGCTGCTCGGACGGACGATCTGTCTGACGTACCTCAAGCGGAACGAGGAAGCGATCGCGGAAGCGACGCACATGATCTCGTTGAGGACCGACAACATCGATCAGGCGTATTACTGGCGATCATGGAATCACTACACTCGGCAGGAGCTGGACCTCGCGCGCGAAGACATCGAGCTGGCGAAAGCGCGTCACGCGTCGGCGCCGATTTACACGCTGGCGGGGATGATCGAGCACGATCAGGACGATCTCACGCCCGCCGAAAAGGACCTCGATTCTGCCGTCCAGATGTCCGACAACAACTGCACCGCGATGTGGTACCTCGGGCTCGTCGCGCTCAAGCGAGAGCAGTGGACGAATTCAGGCGGCCAATTTCAGCGCGCGATGGACTGCTATGAAGTCAGCGTCAAGGATGACGAGCAGGGGCTGAAGTCGATGCAGTCGCGGACTGACATCGACCCTGATTTCAAGGCGCGGCAGATCACCGGATTCGAAGCGGCGATCACCGAGGACCGCAGCCACCAGTACGCCGCGGCGTTCAATGCGGCGAATCAGTTTGCGCACGGCGGCGACGTCGCGGCGGCGAAGAAGCTGCTCGAGGTCGCGGCGAAGGACCCGTCGCTCTCCGACAAGGTCGAGCAGTTGAGGAAGATCATTGGAGGGTGAAAGTCGGGAAGTCGGGAAGTCGAGAAGTCGAGAGGTCGGGAGGTCGGAAAGTCGGGAAGTCGAGAAGTGGCTGCAGAAATGACAAAATAGTGGGCCATGGCCACCTACGCCCACTTCGAGACGTCGCTCGGTAATTTCACGGTCGAGCTGTTCGATACCAAAGCCCCCAAGACTGTCGCCAACTTCGTCGGCCTCGCCGAGGGCTCGAAGGAGTGGAAGCACCCCAAAACACACGAGAAGCACAAGAAGCCGTACTTCGACGGCATCATCTTTCATCGGGTCATCAAGGGTTTCGTCATCCAGGGTGGTGACCCGCTCGGCCAGGGCCATGGCGGGCCGGGTTATCAATTCGAGGATGAGTTCCACCCCGACCTGCGGCACGACCGCGCGGGGATCCTCTCGATGGCCAACGCCGGACCCAACACGAACGGCAGCCAGTTCTTCGTGACGCTCGGTCCGACCCCGCATCTCGACCGGCGCCACTCCATCTTCGGCGCCGTCGTCAAGGGCCTCGACGTCGTCGAAAAGATCGGCGCCACCCAAACCGGTCCTAATGATCGGCCCGTCACGCCGGTCGTCATGAACAGGGTCACGATCGAACGGAAATAAGCGAAAAGTGCACCCCACGAAGTCCTTCGTTGACATCTACGAACACGTTCGTATAATGAGCGCATGGCTGGAGTCTTGCCGCGTCCGACCGACGCGGAATTAGCAATTCTTCGCGTGTTGTGGGAACGGGGACCATCGACCGTTCGTCAGGTGCATGAGGCGCTCGCCGGGGCCCGGGAGACCGGGTACACGACGACCCTCAAACTGATGCAGATCATGGCGGACAAGGGCCTGGTCACCCGCGACGAGTCGGCGCGCACGCACGTCTACGCGGCCAAGCTCTCGAAGGACCAGACACAGCGGCAGCTCGTGACCGACCTCCTGGATCGCGCCTTCGGCGGCCACTCGGCCGCGCTGGTCATGCACGCGCTCAGCGCCCAGCCTGCGACCGCCGAAGAGCTGCAGGAGATCCGGAAACTCATCGAACAGCACCGGCTCAAGCGAGGTGACGCGTGATGGGTCATCTTCTCTCGCAACCGACGGCCCAGGCGATCGCGTGGGCGCTCGTGCACTTTCTGTGGCAAGGCGCGCTCATCGGCGTCGGCGCGCTCGGCTTGATGCGGATCGCCCGCAGCGCAAACGCGCGCTACGTTATCGGCGTAGCGGCGCTCGGCTTGATGCTAGTCGCGCCCGTCGCCACGGCTGGATATCTCTCGGCGGCACGCCACGCGGACACGCGCTTGTCTCCACATCGTGACGCGATTCACGCTCCGATGACGACGGGAGCGATGGGCTCGAGGGCGACGACCGTTGTCGCGCCGCAACCCTTCGTTGAACAGAGCCCGGCGACGCAATCGGTTGCGTCGCGTCGTGCGTCGCTTCCGAATCTGAGCGCTGTCCTGCTCATGTGGCTCTGCGGCGTCCTGCTGCTCTCGGTTCGCCTCGTTCGCGGCTGGCTCGGGGTCCATCTTCTCGTCCATCGCGACGTGCAACCTGTGAGTCATGAGATTCACTCGATCGTCCGGCGCGTGTCTGGAAGGCTCGCGCTCGATCGCGTCGTCCGCGTCTGCGAGTCGTCGGCCGTCGTCGTGCCTGTGATGGTCGGATGGCTGGCGCCCGTCGTGCTGCTGCCCGCGTCGACCATCTCCGGCCTCGCGCCGGCGCAGATCGAGGCGCTCATCGCTCATGAGCTCGCGCACGTCCGTCGACATGATTACCTCGTAAACCTGTTGCAGGCGGTGGTGGAGACGCTGCTGTTCTATCACCCGGCCGTGTGGTGGATGTCGAGCCAGGTGCGTGCCGAGCGCGAGCACTGCTGCGACGATCTTGCCGTCGGCGTCTGCGACCGACTCGCGTACGTCACCGCGCTGGCCGATCTGGCTGCCTTGAACGCCGCGCCTCACGCCGCGCTGGCCGCGACGGGCGGCTCACTCGTGGCACGGGTTCGTCGAATCCTCGGCGGCCCGTCGGGCGACAAGCTGCCCGCGACGGGCTCGTTGTCGGCGCTCGTCGTGTTCCTGATCGTCGGTTCGATCGTGCCGGTCGCGCTGCTGTCCGCGCGCGTCAGCGAGGTCAGTCCCGCCGTCACGGTCGTGTCATCGGCTCACGCGTTCGCGGGTCAGGCGCAGGGCCAGCCGCTCACCTCCGACGAGCTGCGCCGAATCAACGCCGAGCTCGCAAGAGTCCAGAAAGAACAGAAAGACCAGAAAGAGGAGAAGGCGAAAGCGACGACGCCCGCGCCGGCGCAGTCGTCCCTGTCGGTCTCCGAGCGCACCACCGACCGCGGCACGGGCGAGATCACCGTCCAGACGCACGGCGACAGGTTCTCGATCAGGTGGACGGGCAACTTCCGTATTTCCGACGATGACCGCGACATCGCGTGGATCGAGTCCGGCGCGACCGTCGACGTCAGCGACGGTGCGTGGATGTTCTCGACCGGCGTGCTGATCACCGGTCAGCCCGACGGCACGGTCAAGCACGCGTATCGGCGACACGGCTTCGAGCAGCCCTACGAGCCGGATGGCCGCCAGTATCTGGCGGACGCGCTGCTCAAAGTCGTGCGCAGCTCGACCTTCGCCGCCGAATCGCGCGTCGCGCGCTTCTTGAAGCAGGGCGGCGTCAACGCGGTGTTCGCGGAGATCTCGCAGCTGGAGGGCGACTACACGCGCCGCACCTACTATCTGCAGCTGCTCAAACAAGCCAAGCTGCAGACGCCCGATCTCATCCGTCTCGCGAACGATGCGTCGGCGACGATCAAGTCCGACTACGAGTTGGCCTCGCTGCTGAAGGCGGCGAGCGCGCAGGCCTCGGACGATCAGGCGCGTATCGCCTTGATCGAGGCGACCAAGACGATCGACAGCGATTATGAGGAGCGTGGCGCGCTCACGGTGCTGATGCCCGAGCGGCCGACCCCGGCCGTCGCGTCGGCACTACTGGCAGCGGCGACTCGGCTCGGCAGCGACTACGAGCGATCGACGTTCCTGCTCGAATTTACCAGGCGCGGAGGCCTGACGGCAACGACGAAAACGGCGTTCTTCGATCTGATTCGGACGACGCACAGCTCTTACGAGCAGAGCCGCGTGTTGCAGGCCGTCGTCAACGCGCCGGACATGCCCGCCGACATCATCGCCGAGGCACGAAAGTCGTCGCTGTCGGTCGGCAGCGATTACGAGCGTCGTCAAGTGCTCATGGCGTCAATGGCCGGATCGAGTGTGTCGGCCAAAGACGCCGCGGGCGTGATCGACGCCGCAGCCGGCATTCGATCCGAAGGCGAGCGTGCGAACGTGCTCGTCGCGGTTGCGAAAAAGGGTGGCGTCACCACCGAAACCGCCGCGGCATTCTTCAACGTCGCGAGCACGATCAGTTCGAGCTACGAGCAGCATCGTGCGATCGGAGCCGTGCTCGCGCCGTCCGCCCGGCTCGACGATGCCGTGATGACGCCGCTGTTGAAAGCGGCAGCGACGATAAAGAGCGACTACGATCGGGCCGAAACTCTGATCGCGGTGGCCAAGCACCAACCGCTGACGGCGGCCACGCGGCCGTTGTACCTCGCGGCCGCTGAGGGCATCCATTCGGACTATGATCAAACCCGGACGCTCGCCGAGCTGGTCAGGTCCGAGAGAACCATCAAGTAAGTCCGCTGTTTCTCGGCGCCTCCTGACCAGATCGAGCGTCCGGAGGTCCGCCGAGTGATGATGTTTCAGGCGCGACGGTGGGCGTCGACAGCGGTGACCCTCGCCATGCTCGCCGGGACGTGGACGCTCGCGGCCCAGACGAGACCCTCTCAACAAACGCGCGACACGCCGAAGCGATCGGCGACCGGCACCGGTGTCATCGCCGGCACGCTCGTCGGCCAGGATTCCGCGCGGCCAATTCGCCGCGCGCACGTCAGCCTCACGAACCTCGGGCCGGACGCGGGCGAGATCGCGTACAGCGTCATCACCGACGACCTCGGAGCGTTCGCATTCGCCGATCTGCCGGCGGGCACCTACAGCCTCGCGGCTTCCAAGCAGGGCTACCTCGACACGGTCTATGGACAGAAGCGGCCGGGCACAGGCCGGCCGGGTACGCCGGTCGCGCTCGCCGACGCTCAGAAGATCGAGCACCTCACGTTCACGATGGCGCGAGGCGGTGCGATCAGCGGCACCGTCGTCGACGACAACGGCGAGGCGCAGATGGCCGCGCACGTGCAGGTGTTTCGCGCGGTATCGCGCTCGGGCCAACGTACGCTCCAGCCGGGCGACGGCACGCTCACCGACGATCGCGGCGCGTATCGGATTGGCGTGCTTTCGCCGGGAGAGTACGTGGTCGCGGTCTTTCCTCAAAACGTCGCTTCCGACGCGCTGAGCTCGCAGCAGCTGCGTGAAGCGGCGACGGTGATTGCGGCTCGCGCGAAGGCGGGCAGCGACGAGGCGACGCTTGCCACGCTCAAGGACGCGCTCGATCGCGTGCGCGATCTCGAGATTCCAGACAGCGATGGCTACGCGCCCGTGTATTTTCCCGGCACGACGCAAATCTCCAGCGCCACGCCGATTCTGATCGAGCCCGGCCAGGAGCGCGTCGGCGTGGACCTGCAGCTGCAGCTGGTCCGCACGGCGTTCGTCTCGGGGACTGTGACCGATCCGGACGGCTCGTCGATGCAGAATTCGATCGTCACGCAGGTGTTTCTCGCCGACGCCGATCAGTCGATGGCCGGCCGTCCCGCATATTCCGCGCGCGCCGGTCAGGACGGAAAGTTTTCGATCGCCGGCGTTCCGCCCGGGCACTACACGGTCCTGGCTCGATCGACCCGCACCGTGCCAGACTCCACCGGTCCTCGCGGGAGCGCGAGAACGACCTCGTGGTGGGCGACGGCCGACGCGGTCGTGGAAGGACGCAACATCGCTGACGTCTCGCTCGTGCTGCAGAAAGGCATGACGGTGTCGGGCGCTGTGAAGCTCGACGCCTCCGGCGCGTCGTTTGATTTGTCCCGCCTCCGTCTCGTGCTCGCGCCCGTTGCGAGCTCCGGCACCAACGACATGTTCACGGCCGTCGTCGCGGACGGGAGCGGCGCGTTTTCATTTCTCGGCGTTCCGCCTGGACGCTATCGCCTGACCGTCGGCGGCCAGCCGGCGGGGTGGAATCCGAAGTCAGCGACGTTCGGCGGACGCGACGCGCTCGATCAGCCTCTCGAGGTCAAACCCACGGAAGACGCGTCAGGCACGGTGACGTTGACGACGCGCATGCCGACGCTGTCGGGCAAGCTGCAGGACTCGACAGGGCAGCCGACGTCCGCGTACACGATCATCGTGTTTCCGGGCGACGAGCGGCTCTGGCTGCCCGAGTCGCGCCGCATTCGCGCGACACGTCCGGCCACCGACGGACGGTACGCGTTCAACGATCTTCCCGCCGGCGACTACCGGCTGGTCGCCGTCACCGACGCCGATCCGGGTCAGTGGTTCGATCCGGCGTTCCTCCGCGAGCTCGCCGCCGTCGCGATGCCCATCGTGCTTGGGGAGGGGGAGCGGCGAGTGCAGGATCTCAAAGTCAAGTAGATCGGGTCAGACGCTGAGCGCTGGGTGTTTGTCCTTCCACTCCGTCGCTTGTTCGTACGCGAGCGCGACGCGCGCGAGGGTGGCCTCTTCGTAAAGATGTCCCGTGAGCATGAGCACACGAGGCTGACCGTTGGCGTAGCCGGGTGTGTTGGTGAAGCCGCACTTGACGGCCATCGCGGGATGGCCTGTGAGGTTCGTCATGCCGAGCGTGCCGCCCGTGCCGGGCTCGAGGAGCACGTCGAACTTCGAGAAGAAGTCGTCGGCGCCTCGCATGAGCAGCGTGCGCGTGCGCATCGCGCGGATGTATTCGACGGCCGGCACGAAGCGCACTTGACGGAACGTCGCGGGCCACGTGCTGCGCGAGCCGTTCGGGTTCTGCAGCTGGTTGATGTCGCCCGATCGCGTCGCGTCATCGAACGACGCGCCTGACTCAGTCTCCAGAATGAAGCCGATCGCGCCGGTCATCTGGTTGAGCTCGGCTGGCACTTCGACGGGCTCGAGCTTCGCGCCGAGCTTGCCGAAGGTCGCGAGCACGTCGTCATAGACCTTCTTCGTCTCGGCGGCCAGCGCTGCCTGTTGTTCGGGCGTCAGCTGCGGACCGCGACCGCGTCCGGCACCTGCCGCGCCGGCTGCAGCTGCGGCCCCGGCGGCTCCGGCCGCGCCTCCACCTGCGGCACCTGCCGCTCCCGCTGCGCCAGGCGCGCCGCCCGGTCGCCCGCTGCCCCGACCGACCTGCCCAGCGTTGTCGAATGCGGTCTTCACGTAACCGATGCGGAGTCCGGCGAGCGGCAGATCCGGATTCCAGTGGAACACCGCGTCGGCGACGCTGCCGTCACGCTTGTCGGGACCGTAGATCGTATTGAACACGATCACCGAATCCTCGACGTATCTGCAGAGCGGACCGATCTTGTCCATCGTCGTCGAGAGCGCCATCGCGCCGTAACGGCTGACACGGCCGAAGGTCGGACGCAAGCCCGCGAGGCCGTTCACCGACGAGGGAGAGAGGATCGATCCGCGCGTCTCGGTGCCGATCGAAAACGCGACGCAGCCGGCGGCCGTCGCCGAGCCGGGGCCCGCCGATGATCCGCTCGATCCCACCTGCGGATTCCAGGGATTGCGCGTCTGCCCGCCGAACCACACGTCGCCTTGCGCGAGGGCGCCGAGCGTGAGCTTCGCGACGAGCACGGCGCCCGCGTCGCGCAGCCGTTCGACGATCGTCGCGTCGTAGTCGATGACCTGGTTCTCGTAGAGCTCCGCGCCCCACGTCGTCTTGATGCCCTTGGTCGCGAACAGATCCTTCGCGCCCCACGGCAGGCCGTGCAGCGGGCCGCGGTACTTGCCGGCTTTGATCTCGCGATCGGCGTCCGCGGCCTGCCTCAGCGCGAGCTCTTCGGTGAGCGTCACGTAGAAGAACAGGCTCGGGTTGTAGCGTTTCAGCCGCGTCAGGTACATGTTTGTGAGCTCGGTCGAGGTCACGAGCTTGCGTTCGATAAGCGCCGCGAGCTTCGGCACCGGCCAGAAGGCGACGTCCTCGAGGTTGGCCGGACGCTTCAGCGTCATCGGCGGCTTCGTGTATTTGATCGCGGCGCCAGGCGTCGCCGGTCCCTTCGGTTCCTTGCCGGGGAGCGACGGTTTGAAGACATATGCGGGTTCGGTGTCCTGCGGCACCTTGATCTGCCGCATGCGCTCGAAGTTGGTCAGGTTCGTGTTGGCCGCGCGTGCCGCGGCGGCTTCTTCTTCGCTCGAGAACTGCACGCCGTCGAGCGTTTCCGCGGCCTTGATGTTGTCCGCGGTAATCGGGCCAGCGTTCTGCGCGCCCTGGGCCGCGGCTTTCGCGGCGAGGGCGCCCGCGACCGCGACTGGTACGGTCTTCAGAAACTTGCGACGCGATTCGTTGCTCGACTTGTTCGGCATACAGTCCTCACTTCTTCTCCTTGAAATTGGCGGGCATGGCGACATCCTCAGCGGTGGCTGACGGCGCGACCGAAAGGACCTCGTGTGACGCCGTGAACACGTTGCTGTGCGACGACGGCGGCTGCTGGCCCTTGGTCATGAAGCGCTTGGCCAGCGAGCTGCCGATGCCGCTCGCTGACGTGTCCTGCGGCTGTTGCTGCTGCTGTTGCTGCGCGGCCTTCATGTCGTCCGCGCTCTTCACGGCGTCGAACGTGGTGGTCGAAACAATCGGTGTGCCCTGCAGCTTGCCGCTCTCGCCTTGCATCTTCGCGGCCATTGGCTGGAATGTCGGGTACATCGCGACGGTGCTCGCCACCTGCTGCATGTCGGCGACGAATGCCTCGCCATACACGGCCTTGATGTACTTCAGCTGGAACTGAATGACCTCGTCGAGCGCGGCGATCTTCGGCGCCAGCCACATGTCGGTCGTCAGCACGAACCCGCCGCTCTCTTCGATCTTCTTGCCCTTCTCGTGCGCGGTGATGGTCAGGATGACCTCATGCGTGTCGAACCCGTTGATGTTCTTTTTTTGTCCGGTCTCCTTGACGTCGGCCTCGAGCTCGTACTGCTTGGTCGTGTCCTCGACCTGCTTCTTGTCCTCGGGCTTCATCTCCTGCGTCTTGGCAGTCGCATCGGCTTTCGCCTTCTCGTACGCCGCGCGCAGTTCGGCGAACGTCACGACCTTGTAGGTCTTGGCCTTCATGTCCAGGCCGTACACCTTCTGCTCGTTGAGGTCGATGATTTCCCCGTTGTCGCCGGCGACGCTCATCTTTCGGTCGCCCTTGATGGCAATCGACGAGACGAGCCCCTCCTTGGTGGATGGGCCGCCGAAACGATTCACGATGGCGCCCAGCGCGCCCGCGAACTTGAACGTGGCCTTCTGCTGCGTCTTGACGTCTGCGTGCACCGCGGGCGCTGCGATCAGCACCGAGGCGGCCAGAATCGAAGCAAACCGTACCCGTGTCATCAATCTCCTCCAAACCCTGTGCGTGACTTATTCTAATGGCGCCGTGCCGCGTCTGGTTAGTCTCGGAGCCGTGCTGATGGCGCTCGTCACGAGCGCCGCGACCGTCTGGTCGATGCAGGATCGTCGGATTCTGGACACCACGGAGGCCGTGAACACCGGCCTTCCGGGCGTGACCTCGACGCCCGCTGTTTCCGCTGGAGGATTCATCTACACGTCCGGCCTCGTCGGCATCGACCATTCCGGCCAGGCCGGTCAAGCTGACGTCGGCGCCGAGACCCGCCGCGCGCTCGATCGCCTGAAGGCCGTGCTCGCCGCCGCCGGATCGTCGCTCGAGCAGGCGGTCAGCGTCACGGTATATCTCAGGAATTCGGCGGATTTTGACGCCTTGAACAACGCGTACCGTGAGTATTTTCCCGACAAGGCGCCCGCGCGGACGACGGTCGCGGCCGATCTGCCGAACGGCGCGCTCGTGATGGTCTCGGCGGTCGCGGTGCCGCAGGGCGCCGCGCGCGAGGTGCTCCATCCCGCCGGTTGGGCGAAGTCGCCTCGTCCGTATTCGTACATCGTGCGCGCCGGCGATCTGGTCTTTCTCTCCGGGCTCGTCAGCCGGCGCGGGAGTGACGATCAGGTCGTGCCGGGATCGGTCACCGTGCAGACGCGCGAGATTCTCGAGAACGCCGGCGTCCTGCTGCGCACGGCCGGACTGTCGTACGCGAACGTCGTCGCGGCGCGCGTCTATCTCACGGACGATTCACAGTTCGAGGCCATGAACGACGAATATGGCCGGTTTTTCAGCGAGGGCCCGCCCGCGCGCGCGACGGCGATCACGCGTTTGATGGGTGCGGACAGCACGGTGGAGATCTCACTCATCGCGTCGACGGCACAAAAAACGCTCATCGGCCCGACGGTCTCGCCGAGCCTGCCGGTCTCGACGGCGGTCCGCGCCGGTTCGCACGTGTTCTTGTCGGGCGTGCTCGGCACGACGGACGCGAACGTCGGCGACGTCGTTGCGCAGTCGCGCGAGGCCATTGGTCACCTCAAGCGGACACTCGATCTCGCCGGCCTCACGTTCGCCGATGTCGTGGACCAGACGACGTACCTGCCCGATCTCTGGCAGGCGGATCGGATCGAACCGGTGTTCCACGAAGCGTTTGCCGCACCAACCGCGCGCACCACCGTCGGCGCCAAACTGGTCACGCGCGCGGGGTTGGTGGAAGTCATTCTCACCGCAGTCAAATAACAGGGTCCGGGTGGTTCCTGGAGGTTCTCGGGGTTCCACGCGGTTCGGGTTCTATGCCCGGTGAAGTGCGATTGATGCTTCGTCTCGCGATCCCGGTGATCATTGCCGAGATCGGCTGGATCAGCATGGGCATCGTCGACACAATCTTCGTCGGCCCGCTCGGGCCGGCGGCGATTGGCGCGGTGGGTACGGGCTCGACGATGTTCTTCACGGTGATGGTGCTTGGGATGGGCACGCTCTTCGCGCTCGACACGTTCGTCGCGCAGAGCTACGGCGCCGGCCGCATCGACGAGTGCCACCGGTGGCTCTTCGCTGGTCTGCAGCTCGCGGGCGTGTTGTCCATCGCGCTTGTCGCGCTTGGACTGGTCGGCGTCGCGTTGTTGGGCGACGCCGGCATTCATCCGTCCGTCATCGTGCTGCTGCAGCCGTATCTCGCAACGCTGATGTGGTCGGTGCCGCCGCTCCTGGCGTTCACCGTGTTTCGCCGTTACCTGCAGGCGATGAACGCCGTGCGGCCGGTGATGATCGTGCTGATCGCGGCGAATCTCATCAACGCGCTGGGAAATTGGGTCTTCATCTACGGGCATCTCGGGATGCCCGCGCTCGGCGTGCAGGGATCGGCGTATGCGACGCTTGCCGCGAGAGTGTTTCTCGCCGGCGCGCTATTTCTCGTCATCGTCTGGCGCGAGCGCACGAGCCCGTCGGGGCTGCACGACGTGCCGTTCGCGATCGATCGCGCGCGCATGTGGGCGCTCGCACGTCTCGGCTTGCCGGCGGCGCTGCAAGTCATGCTCGAAGTCGGGGTGTTTGCCGCGGTCGGCTTGCTTGCCGCGCGCATCACGCCAATTGCGCTCGCGGCGAATCAAATCGCGCTCAACATCGCGGCGTTCGTGTTCATGGTGCCGCTCGGGCTGAGCTCCGCGGCCGCGGTGCGCGTCGGACAGGCCGTGGGCCGGCGCGATCCCGCCGGCGTCCGCCGCGCAGGTTGGGCGGCGCTCGGCATCTCGTTCGCCGTCGCGCTCACGATGTCGACCGTGTTCATCGTGCGCCCGCTGCCGTTCCTGCGCATCTTCACGGAGGACGCGACGGTGCTCGCGACCGGTGCGTCGCTCTTGTTCTTCTGCGCGCTCTTTCAGCCGTTCGATGGGTTTCAGGCGGTGTGCACGGGCGCTCTGCGCGGCCTGGCTGACACGCACACGCCGGTGGTCGTGAACGTCATCGGTCACTGGCTCATCGGCCTGCCGGTCGGATACGTGCTCTGTTTTCGCTCGGACTGGGGCGTGACTGGACTCTGGGCCGGACTGGCGCTGGGACTGACGCTCGTCGGCCTCACGCTGCTCGGCGTGTGGTCTCGCCGCGCAGCGGCAATCGCGCGGGCCTAGTTGCCGACGATCGCGAAGAGCGAGGCCCGGATCTCCTTCTGCTTCTTCTCGGGGCCCACGCCCTCCCATGCCGCGAGCACCTGTCCTTGTCGATCCACGAGGACGAGCGTCGGCGTCGAACGGACGCGTAAACCCGTCGGCACGACTCTGACCGACGTCTCGGACAGGCCGAGTGCCCGCGCGTAGCCGAGCTCTTCGTTCGGCTCCTTGCCGTTGCTGCCGAGCACGACGGCGCTCTTCGCGCCGAGGTCCGCGACGAGCTGCTTGAGGAACGGCTCGGCGTTCTGGCACGCGCCGCAGCTCGCGCGCGCAAACACGACGAGCGTATGATCCGCGCCGGCGTACCACTCCGAGGGCGTGTCGATCGTCTGACCCGTCTTGTAGGCCGGCTCGATCGCGCGCGGCTTCATGCCGAGCGCGCTCGTGGCGCGCGGCCACGCCACCGTCATCGCGGTGACAAGGAGGAGGAGCACGAGCCCCGCGTTGGTCAGCGAGGCGCTCTTCTCGACGAGCTTTTCAGTGCGCGCGTTCACGGTCTCATCTCCTCCGGCCAGCGGATGATCTTGCACCACCCGGTGCAGGCCCACGACCACAACGGGCCGCACATCGGCCACGACAGATCGAAGTTGCACGTGTACATCTCCGAACACTCGAGCCACGGATCGGGCACGAGGTCGCACGTGTCGATATCGATGTTGCAGGTGCAATCCGGGTACTCGGCGTTGACGACGCGCCAGGAGCGGATGCGATCGGCGATCTGCTGGCTGATCGGCAGCGCGTTCTTTCTGAGCGTCTTCGGGCCGAGCGTGACGAACAGGTCCGCCGTGTCCTCGGGACCGAGAATCGCCGTGGCCTCGTGGAACACCTTGCCGATGCGATCCTTGACGCCATCACTGATCGGAGGCGCGAACGTGCCGGGGCCGGCAAGGTCGATCGCGTCCTGCACAACCGCGATCTGCGCGGGCGTCAAGTTCGGATGCGTGTCCAGATACTTCTGAAAGTGCGCGCGCCAGACAACCGATCGATACTGCGGATCGAGCACGCCCATGAGCGCGCGACGATAGACCGGCGGATAGTCTTCGATCTGATCCCCGGCCTGCTGTGCGTCGGCAGCCGAGAGCCTCGCGGCCCATTCGATGGCGGCGGTCCCCTGATTTGGCGTCCGCGCGATCGGGACGAGCAGCGTTTCGACCGGCAGCACGAGCAGCGCGAGCACGAGGCTGACGGTCAGACGACGGCGCGTTGAGGGAGTCATGCTCGCTCCTGTGGCGTCGATCCGTCAAAATTGGCAGACGGATTTCGCAACAGGAAGTGCAAGACTCAGGCCGCTCGGCAGTCTCCCGGGATCTCCTTCCTGAGCCGCCCCAGACAAGAGCAGGCCATTTTCAGGCCCCAGATTTGCGGCGCGATCTGACAGAAGCGCAAGCGCGTGCCTTCAGCCAGAGCGGCCGGGGCCTGCGTCGATCACAAATTTGCGGGTAGGCTGGACCCGCGGCGCTGCCGGTGGGGTAGCGCATGGAACAGCGCCGGCTGCAGTCTAATAAGGCGATCGCCCCCCATGCTTCGCTTCCGTCCAGCACTCGCGCTTCTCGTTGCGCTGATCTTCGTCCGACCGGCGGCGAGTCAGCAGCAGTCGCCAGATCCAGATGAGTTGCTTTCATTGTGGCAGGACGCCGTGCAGCAGCACGTCGCGGGGACGATGGATGCGCCGATGCGGTGGCTGGACTCGTTGCCGATCGATCAATGGAGGCCGCTGAACGTTGGGCTCAAGAAGTACTTGTCCGATCTCGCGCACGACAAGGCCATCTCGAACACGATGCTCGAGCACGCGGTCGTCCTGCACATGGATGTCGCGATTTTCGGCGGGCCCGCGCCGGCCGGTCCGCGATCGGTTGGGTGGCTCGCGACGCCGCCGCCGGCGCTCGCGAAATCGCTCGACGGCGAGCTCATCGGCTCGACCGAAGCGAACTGGCACTGGATCTTCGCGCGCGCGCTCATCGACTTGATGTATCCGTCGCCGCGCAACGATCCGTTCGCGGCCGCGTGGTACCACGCAGCCGCCGCGTTCATGCTCCAGCATGGACTCGACGGCGAGCTCGGGCCGCACTTCGATCGCGCGGCGATCCTCTTTCCTCGCGACGCCAATCTCATCTTCGATCGCGCGTGTCTCGCCGAGGCGATGGGCTTGCCGCGCAGCCAGCTCGTGAACGACGATCTGCGCGAAAAACAGGCGGCGGCCCGGCGTCCCTCGTTCGTACCTGGCCAGCTGACCGTGGCCGCATCGATGACGCTGCCAACGGCCGATCAATCCAACGCGCAAGCCGAGCGGTTCTTCCGCCAGACGCTCGATATCGATCCCACGTTTGCCGAGGCACGTGTGCGGCTCGCACGCCTGCTCGAGAACCGCGGTAAAGCCGCCGAGGCCCTCGTCGAGCTCGAGACGGCCGCGAAGGATCTCGATCAACGCGATCATGTGCTGCTGTTCTACTCTCACTTGATTGCCGCGCGCGCCCACCAGGCTTTGAACGACCTGCCGGAGGCGATGGCCGATGTTCGCGCCGCGCTCGCGCTGGATCCCAACGCGCAATCGGCGCTCATTATTCAGAGCGAGCTGGCGCTGCGTTCGGCAGACGCCGAGGGCGCACTCGCACCGCTGCGGCGCCTCACCGCGCTCGCCGCTCGCGGACCTGACGCCGACGACCCGTGGTGGCTCTACGACATCGGCGCCGGACGCATCGTCGATCGTCTGGTACCCGCGCTGTGGACGCGCGTCAACGCGTCGAGGCACTGATGACGATCGACGGTCGACGAACGTGCGCGTGGCTCGCCGTCGCGGCATCGATCGCGATGGGATGGCGGGCGCTACCGTCGGCACAGGTGTTTACCGCGCGCACGCTTGGCGTCCGTGTCGACGCGCTCGTCACGGCCGGCGGCGTGCCGGTCGCCGGACTCAAGGCTGAAGACTTCGACGTCTTCGACAACGGCGTCCGCCAGAAGATCGAGTCCGCCGACGCCGGCGACACGCCCGTCAACGTCGTTCTCGCCCTCGACGGCAGCGCCAGCACCTCGGGGCAGCGGCTTGCCGATCTCCAGAACGCGACGAGCACGCTCGTGAGCGATTTGCGGCCCGTCGATAAGGCCGCGCTGACGACGTTCAACCACGCGGTCTCGCCGCGCGTGGCGCTCACGTCGGATTTCGCCGCGATCGAAGCCGCCGTGTCGGGGCTTCAGCCGTCGGGCGGCACGGCGCTGCTCGAAGGCGCGTACGTGGCGGTGGTCTCGACGCTCGCCGAGCCCGGCCGCTCGTTCGTCATCGTCTGTACGGATGGACGCGACACGACCAGCTGGCTGCAACCCGACGATCTGATCGAGAGCGCCAGGCACTCCAACGCCGTCGTCTACATCGTCGCTTCGTCGGGCGCGCGGCATTGGGCGCCGCTGAAGTCGCTGGCCGAAGCGACCGGCGGCCGGATGATCGAGATCGAATCGAGCGCGCAGATCGCAGCCGAGTTTCAGAAAATCCTGCGCGACTTCCGCAGCCGTTACGTGCTCACGTTCGTGCCGGAGGGCGTCACTTCCGGCGGCTATCACCGCCTCGACGTGCGCGTGCGGAAATCCGGAATGAAGGTCACCGCGCGGCCGGGCTATTTCTAGCGGCAGGAGCGCGCGTCGGGCAGCATCGGTCGCAGGTACGTGGTGTTCAGGCCGCCTCGGCCCCCGCCCATTCCGCCGCCGTAGCGGCCTGCGCCCGTGAAGATGAATGTGCTGGCGTCGTCGAGCGGCAGCGCGGCCACGTTGCACAGGAACGCCTCTTCGGTGCCCGATCGATTTAGATACTGCTCGACGTTCGACAGATAGAACGCCGACACGACCGCGCCATGTTCCTTGAGGTACGTACCGACGGCGCGGATCGCCTTGGGGCCGCCAAAGTCACCGACGACCGGCACGAGAAGATTGCGGGTCTCGAGGTCCTTCATCGCGCGCCAGTTGTCTTCGCTGGCCAGAAATCCGCGATTGACGCCCTGACCGTCGTCGAGCTCCTGGATGTCCTCAAAGGTCGAGTTATTGCCGCCGCGTCCGAAACCGCCGCCGCCGCGCGCGCCCCGCCCAGCCATGCTGTACGTCAGGCTCGGGCCGCCGTTGTAGAACGCCGTCTTGTAGACGTAGTCGATGCCGGAAAGATCGTCCGCGTGCAGCGCGAAGCCGTGGGTCTTCGTCAGCCAGTTCCCGACTTCCGCGAGATTGGCCGCGTACCGTTCCTGACTCGGCGCGACGTTATCGTACGCGGACATCAGTTGATCGACCGACGACGTTGTCGTCAAGCCGGCGGGCCGGTTGCGCGAGAACAGCCGCGAAAGGAAATCGGCGCGGTCGGCCGACATCTCGAACAGCGCTTTGTAGAGCAGCTGCTCGTGTAGATTGCCCCTGCGCACATCGAAGATGATCGCCAACGCGGGCTTGAGCGCGATGATGTACGGAAAGTTCTGCTCCGGTCCGACGCCAAGGTAAACGCGGCCGCTCGGCGCTGTCTTGATCAGGTCGGGAATGACCGCCTGATAACCGCGCTCGTTCGACAGGAAGTTGTCCGATTGGAATTCGCCGTTCGGCTCCGATGCCCGCTCGGTGAGTTGCCAGAACTCCTGATCGGTCAGCCTGGACGGCAGGTCGGCGGAGACGCCTCGAAGGGGCGCGATCCAGACGAGGCCGAGCAGCACACAGGGCAGCACAGCGATCGTGATTCTGAAGTTGGCGCGCATCATCGGAGGTGTCGTGCGAGGGCGAGCATATCTTATTATCTGCGCGTCGCGGTCCGCGGTCCCCACCATCCGCCGACGTTTGGTATCGACGCCTCCTCTTCGCTCACGATCTTCGTGCCATGCAGCACGAAGACCTTGAACGCGACGGGCATCGTCTGCAGGTGGTTGTTCACGAGCAGGACGCGATACTGAAACGCGCCCGCCGGCGCGTCGCGTTTCGGCCAGTACACCATCTCCAAGGGACTCGCGCACATCGTCTGCGGTGTGGCGTTGCAGTCGCCCGAATAGACTGCGCCGGTCGGCGATAGCGTCGTGTGCCGCGACAGCTCGGTCCCGCCTGGTTCCTTCACGTACAGATCGAGATCCGCCGGCCCGGTCCACTCGATCCGGATGGCGATGTCGTTCGGTGGGGCGGACGGGAGTTGCGGTTTGCAGCCGGCCGCGACGAGCAGGGCGACGGCCGCGGGGAAGCGAGGCAGGCGCGCGGGCACAGCGCTTCTGACGACGGAGGGCGCGCGAGAGTTTCTGGCGGCTCGACAATCGTCATGCGGCGGGACGTTGATTGGACCGAGGCTCGCCCGCGCCCGAGACGCGCAGCGCTTCCGCTCGCTCTTTGAGCCCGAGCAACATGCGCCTCGTCATCAGAAAGCCCGCGGGCTCGATCGCATGCGTGAGCAACCCCGGCCAGAACGTCCGGGTGCGCACGCGGCTCCGCGACACGAGGCGCGTGTGCGCCTCGTCTACTGGGTACAGGCCGAACTGCCACACCCAGTCAAAGCCGCCGATGTTTCTCATATCCAGGACCAGCGCGCGATTGGGTTCGAGGACGGCCACGGGCCAGCTTGGGCCTCGTCCGAGAGGGATGACGTCGCCAGCGGCGAGGTGCTGAAACTCCGGGAGAATCCGAGTGGCGCTCGGCCGATCCAGGTAGCCGAAGAGGCGGTCGAGCCAGTCGTAACTGTACAGGCCACCGCGCTGAAACCCAATCTGCACCAACCACGGCCAAATGTGTTCCGGCCTCGCGTCAACGCTCACGGCCATGGTGCCTGAATACGTTGGATCGGTGAGGAGGCTGTCGCCCGCCATGGCGCGCGCCACATCTGACGACGTGGCGCCCCACTGATTCATCCACCGCCGGATCGGAAACCAGTACACCACCGCGAATGTGAGAATGACGAAAAGTATGGGAACCACGGGGCCTCCTTCCGTCGACGTCGCGCCTACGCTGCGGAGCACTTCCCGATCGAGGCTCGATCATCGGTTCGTATCTTTTCCAGAAAGTCCAGCACTCGCGCATCGACGAAGGCATGCCGGCTCGAGCACATGTCGTGCCGGCACCCTGGCACGAGCTCGCCTTGGAAATCAGGAAT